>NZ_JBWLUX010000003.1:0-240383 GCF_057784315.1 Mesorhizobium sp. CNPSo 4684
CCATTCCAGCGGCTCAAAACATCCCGAAACTTCTGCATTCTCCGGTCCTGTAGCCATGCTGCCCGCTTCATCCCCAGCCTCCATTCGCTGGCGATAAAACCGGACAACTCGCGTGCTACCTAATCCGGACAACTCGTGTGCTTACGACATAAAGCGCCTCACCGCTTGCGTTTGTAGCACTTCCCCTCTATATGCGCGCTCATTCCACACACGGACTTTGGTGTCTGCCCGGGAGAAATCCGGCTGAAACCTCCGGTGGCGTTCGAGGACAAAGTCCAAAAATGCCTGTGTCCGTGGAGGCTAACCGGAAAGGAACTAAGAATGGCACTGCCTGATTTCAGCATGCGCCAGCTTTTGGAAGCTGGCATTCACTTCGGCCACCAGACCCACCGCTGGAACCCGAAGATGGCGCCCTACATCTACGGCGCCCGCAACAACATCCACATCATCGACCTCTCGCAGACGGTGCCTTTGCTGCACCAGGCGCTGAAGCAGGTTTCCGACACCGTCGCCAAGGGCGGCCGCGTGCTGTTCGTCGGCACCAAGCGCCAGGCTTCGGACATCGTCGCCGACGCGGCGCAGCGTTCGGCTCAGTACTACGTCAACTCGCGTTGGCTCGGCGGCATGCTGACCAACTGGAAGACGATCTCGAATTCGATCCAGCGCCTGCGCAAGCTCGACGAGATGCTGGCCGGCGAAGCCCAGGGCCTGACCAAGAAGGAGCGCCTCAACCTCGACCGCGAGCGCGAGAAGCTCGACAAGGCGCTGGGCGGCATCAAGGACATGGGCTCGACGCCCGACCTGATGTTCGTCATCGACACCAACAAGGAAGCGATCGCCATCCTCGAGGCCAAGCGCCTCGGCATCCCGGTCGTGGCCATCATCGATTCGAACTGCGATCCGGACAAGATCGACTTCCCGATCCCCGGCAATGACGACGCGGCGCGCGCCATCCAGCTCTATTGCGACCTGATCGCCAAGGCTGCCATCGACGGCATCGCTCGCCAGCAGGGCGCGCTCGGCGTCGACATCGGTGCCTCGGTCGAAGCTCCGGTCGAACCGGCGCTGGATCCGACCCCGGCGGCCGAGACCCCGGAAGCCTGATAGCGGAGGCCGGTCCAGGCCTTCATCTTTCTAATATTTTGGCAGGCTAAACGGACGCATCACCGAGTACCGGTGGTGCGTCGGTGCATTTAAAACAAAGAGGCGACAATGAGCATTTCGGCTGCACAGGTCAAAGAACTCCGCGACTTGACGGGCGCGGGCATGATGGACTGCAAGGCGGCGTTGACCGAGACCAACGGCAACATGGAAGAGGCCGTCGACTGGCTGCGCAAGAAGGGCATCTCCAAGGCCGACAAGAAGGCCGGCCGTACTGCGGCAGAGGGCCTGATCGGTGTCGACAATGGTGTGCGCGAGGCTGCTGTCGTCGAAGTCAATTCCGAAACCGACTTCGTCGCCCGCAACGCTGCTTTCCAGGAAATCGTCGCCAATGTCGCCAAGGTTGCACTCGCCTATGGCACGACCGAAGCCGTGGCTGCCGCGAAGTACCCGGGTTCGGACAAGTCGGTTGCTGACACCATCAAGGACGCTGTCGGTACAATCGGCGAGAACATGGGCTTCCGCCGCTCGGCCAAGCTGACCGTTCCGCATGGCGCTGTCGCGACCTATGTCCACAACGCGGTCGCCGACGGCCTCGGCAAGCTCGGCGTGCTGGTTGCGATCGAAACCACGGGCAATGAACATGCCGCCAACGCCTTTGGCCGTCAGGTCGCCATGCATGTCGCCGCCACCAACCCAATGGCGCTGACGGCTGAGCAGATCGATCCGGCCGCGGTGGAACGCGAAAAGGCGATCTTCTCCGACCAGGCACGCCAGTCCGGCAAGCCGGAAGCGATTATCGAAAAGATGGTCGAGGGCCGCCTGCGCAAGTTCTACGAGGAAGTCGTGCTCTTGAAGCAGGCCTTCGTGCTCAATCCCGACATCACTGTCGAGAAGGCGCTCAAGGATGCCGAGAAGGAAATCGGCGCTCCGGCCAAGATCTCCGCCTATCTGCGCTTTGCGTTGGGCGAAGGCATCGAAAAGGAAGAGACCGATTTCGCGGCGGAAGTCGCGGCTGCGGTGAAGAAATAATCCTTGGAAATAGCCCCTGAAAAGGGGCTTCTCAGCTCAGGCAACTCGGCCGGGTGTCCGCAAGGATGCTCGGCCGATTTCTTGCGCGGTATCGATGAAGGCCCTGAGCTTCGGCGCCATCGACGCCCGGCGCGGGAAGTAAAGGAAGAGGCCGGGCTCTTCGATCGCCGTTTGCGGCAGGATCTGCACGAGGCGGCCGGCGGCCAATTCCGCGCGCACCAGCGGCTCGAACACATAGGTCAGCCCGACGCCGGCAAGCGCAAGGTCGATCGCGGCGAGCGAATCCGTAACGATGACATTGCCCTTCGTCTCAACCAACACATCCTTGCCGTCCTCGGTCAGGTCCCAGCGGTAGAGCGCGCCGGACCGGACGAGCCGGTAGCCGATGCAATTGTGATTGGCGAGATCGGCCACGCTGCGCGGGCGGCCATGCCGGCCGACATAGGCGGGAGAGGCAACGATGACGGCCCTGAATGGTGGCGTCAGCCGGACCGTCACCATGTCTTGCGCGATCATCTCGCCCAGCCGGATGCCTGCATCGAAACCTTCGCCGACAATGTCGATGAGTCCCTGGTCGGTGAGCAATTCGACAGTCACATCCGGATAGCGCTCCGCCATCGCAGCGACCACAGGCGTGACGGCAAGCGGAATAGCGATGTTGGGGACGTTGAGCCTGAGCAGACCCGAGGGTCGGCCCTTGATGGCGCGGATGCGGTCCATCCGTTCGGCAATGTCCTGAAGGGCAGGGGCCGCCGTCTCCACCAACGCCTTGCCGGCTTCCGTCAATGAAACGCTGCGCGTCGTGCGTGCAAACAACGGCTGACCGATGCGCTCCTCGACAAGGCGCACCGCATGACTGACCGCGGATGGGGACATGCCGAGTTCGGCTGCGGCAAGCGCAAAGCCGCCACGTCGGGCGACGGCGACGATGACAGGCAGATGAGTGAGCAGCTCGCGGTCCATTCATGAATGATATCGCATAGTCCTTGCAAACAATTCAATCTTCACGGTGCCGGCTGCGCGGCCCACATTGTCGCCAACAGGTGGCAGTGGCCGATACACCAAGGAGAAGAAGCATGAACGCCCTGAAACACATGACCTTCGCCGCAGGCCTTGCTTTGGCGCCGGCCGATGCCGGCGGCACCGAGCCGTCCGGCTGGCGCGCGCTCGCCGACGAACGCGCCGTCATCCGCATCGCCGACGCCATTGACCGTGCCGTCGATGCGCAGGACTGGAAGCTTGCCCGTTCCTATTTCGCCGACCGCGTCACCGTCGACTTCAGCAGCCTGTCGGGGCAGCCCGCGGCCAACATCCCCTCCGACGATCTGATCGGCACCTGGGCCGGCAACCTCCGCGGCAGCAAGACCAGCCTGCATCTGCGCACCAACCACCAGGTGGTTTTAGAGGCGGATGCGGCAACCGTCTCTTCGAACGGCTATGCCTGGAATCGGATGGAAGGCAATGGCGACCCGCTATGGGAAGTCTGGGGCACCTACGAGCATCATCTGGTCCGCTCCGGCGCCGGCTGGAAAGTCGACGGCTTCATTTTCCGCGCCACGCATGAGCGCGGCAATCCCTGGGTCAAGGCAACCCCCGGCCAGTAAGTCGGCATCATTCAGATCAGCATCGGAAGAAATATCATGACCATGACCTATTACACGCTCGGCAACAGCGGCCTGCGCGTCAGCCGGCTGGCGCTGGGCACCATGACCTTCGGCACCGAATGGGGCTGGGGGGCGGACAGGGAAACGGCGCGCGCCATGGTCGACGCCTATGTCGAGGCCGGCGGCAATTTCTTCGACACCGCCGACCTTTATACCGGGGGCACCGCCGAAACCTGGCTCGGCGAATTCATCGCCGAGCGCGGCTTGCGCGACAAGGCAGTGATCGCCACAAAATTCACCTTCAACGCGGAACCCGGCAACCCGAACGCCGGCGGCAATGGGCGCAAGAACATTTTGCGCGCCGTCGATGCTTCGCTGAAGCGGTTAGGCACCGACTATATCGACCTTTATCTCATGCATGTCTGGGACGGCCTGACGCCAGCCGAAGAGGTCATGCGCACGATGGACGATCTCGTGCGTGCAGGCAAAATTCGCCATGTCGGCCTGTCCGACGTGCCGGCCTGGTATGCTGCCCGCGCGCAAACGATCGCCGAATGGCGCGGCTACGAGCCGGTGTCGGCCCTGCAGCTCGAATATTCGCTGGCCGAGCGTTCGATCGAGCATGAATTCGTGCCCTTCGGCACTCGCCATGGCGCCGGCATCATGGTGTGGAGCCCGCTGGCCAGCGGCCTGCTCAGCGGCAAATATCGACCGACGCAGGATGGCAATGCCGGCCGGCTCGACGGCTTTCGCAACACCACCCATCCGGGGTTCCAGAAATTCACCGACCGAAACTGGGCGATCGTGGCGGAACTCGAAAAGGTCGCCGCCGAGCTCGGGCGCAGCATGCCCCAGGTCGCTGTCAACTGGGCGGCAACGCAACCGGGCATTGCCACCGTGATCCTTGGCGCCACCAAACTGGGGCAGTTGCAGGACAATCTGGCGGCGCTGGATTTTGAGATCCCAGCCGAGTTGCGCGCACGACTGGATACGGTCAGCAGGACGCCGCCGCCATTCCCCTATTCCTTTTTCGGTTCCGAGATTCAGGCCCGGGTTACCGGCGGCGCCGTGACCGGCGATAAGCCGTCTGGCTATGCGCCGCCGTTGGTTGTCGAAGGCGCCGCCGTCAGCATCACCAGCAACTGACAGGCCGCGACGGGGACGCGAATTGGGCGAGGGGCGCCGCGTGACATCGCGGCGCCCTTCGTGTATCGGAACTCGCATCGCGCCAGCGGCGGCGCCCGCGCGAGGGCGGCCTGCCCAGGCGCGCCACACGCAATAATGACGAGGTCCAGATGACGGCAAAGCCCCTCTATCGACGTGTCTTGCTGAAAGCGTCGGGCGAAGCGTTGATGGGCGAGCAGCATTTCGGCATCGATGTCTCGGTCGTCGACCGCATCGCGGCCGACATCGCCGAAGCCCGCGCGCTCGGCATCGAGGTCGGCGTCGTCATCGGTGGCGGCAATATCTTTCGCGGCGTGGCGGTGGCGTCCAAGGGTGGCGACCGCGTTACCGGCGACCATATGGGCATGCTTGCCACGGTCATCAACTCGCTGGCGCTGCGCACCTCGCTGAACAAGATCGGCGTCGATGCCGTCGTGCTGTCGGCGATCGCCATGCCCGAACTGTGCGAGAGTTTTTCCCAGCGCCAGGCCACCGCCTATATGAACCAGGGCAAGGTCGTCATTTTCGCCGGCGGTACCGGCAATCCGTTTTTCACCACCGATTCGGCCGCAGCCTTGCGCGCCGCCGAGATCGGCGCCGACGCTCTGTTCAAGGGCACCCAGGTCGACGGTGTTTATTCCGCCGATCCCAAGAAGGATCCGAATGCGACCCGCTTCGAGCGCATCAGCCACGCCGAGGTCATCAACAAGGGCCTTTCGATCATGGATACCGCCGCAATTGCACTTGCGCGCGAAAACAACATCCCGATAATCGTCTATTCGATCCACGAAAAAGGTGGTTTCGGCGATATTCTGAGGGGCGGCGGCCGTTGCACGATCGTCGCCGACGAGTGATCCGGAGTATACTCTCCCGAAAAGGGGATCAGTTTTTCGAAAGCGGGCTATTCGGGCCCTAAGCAGTGAACCCGGGTCAAACGGGTCGAGGAGACTAAGATGAGTGGTGAGTTCGACGACCTCAAGCGGCGCATGGATGGCGCGATCGCAGCCTTCAAGCACGACCTGGCTTCGCTGCGCACCGGCCGCGCCTCCAGCAATCTGCTCGACGCCATCCAGGTCCAGGCCTATGGCACCACCATGCCGATCAACCAGGTGGCGAACGTGTCGGTGCCGGAGCCGCGCATGATTTCGGTCTCAGTCTGGGATAAGTCGATGGTCGGCGCCGTCGACCGCGCTATCAGAGAATCCAATCTCGGCTTCAATCCGATCGTCGATGGCACCAATCTCAGGATTCCGCTGCCCGAGCTCAACGAGCAGCGCCGCAAGGAACTGGTCAAGATTTCGCACGGCTACGCCGAGAACGCCCGCGTTGCGGCGCGCCATGTCCGCCGCGACGGCATGGACTTCTTGAAGAAGGCGGAAAAGGACGGCGATATCAGCGAGGACGATCATCGCAAGCGCTCCGATCAGGTCCAGAAGCTGACCGACGAAACGATCAGTACGATCGATCACCTGCTTTCCGATAAGGAAGCTGAAATCATGCAGGTTTAGGGTCGGCCCACACCGGCCCGAAAGCGAGACCATGGCAACGCCCGCGCATGTCGCGATCATCATGGATGGAAACGGACGCTGGGCCAAGGCGCGCGGCTTGCCGCGGCTTGCTGGCCATCGCGCCGGCGTCGAGGCGCTGCGCAAGACGGTGCGCGCTGCGCCCGGTCTGGGCATTTCCTTCCTGACTGTCTACGCCTTTTCGTCGGAGAACTGGTCGCGTCCAAAATCCGAAGTCAGCGACCTGATGGGGCTTCTGAAGCTGTTCATCCGCCGCGATCTGGCCGAACTGCACCAGAGCGGCGTGCGCGTCAGGATCATCGGCGACAGGGCAGGGCTGCAGCCGGACATCAGAGGCCTGCTCGAAGAGGCCGAATCGCTGACCGCCCGCAATGAAGCGCTGACGCTTATCATCGCCTTCAACTATGGCGGGCGCGACGAGATCGTGCGCACGGCGCGCAAGCTCGCAGCCGCCGTGGCGCGCGGCGAGATCGACAGCGAGGCGATCACGGCGGAATCGTTTGCCGGCGCCCTCGATACCGCGGGCATTCCCGACCCGGAGCTGGTCATCCGCACCAGCGGCGAGCTTCGGCTGTCGAACTTCCTTTTGTGGCAGGCAGCCTACAGCGAACTGGTCTTCCTGCCGTGCTATTGGCCCGATTTCAGCCGCGAACACCTGGCCGACGCACTGCGCGACTTCGCCGGCCGCGAGCGCCGCTTCGGCGGGCTCGCCGCCCAAGATGTCGCCGCCTCGTGACCGGCGGCGGGATGAACAATCTTCAGCTTCGCATCGTCTCGGCGCTGGTGCTGGCTGCAATAGCACTTGGCCTGACCTGGTTGGGCGGGCTGTGGTTCCGCTTGCTTTGCGCCGGCATGGCGGCGGTTATCTTCTATGAATGGGCGCGCATGTCGCGCCCTGCGGCCGGTGCGGCCCTCGGATTCGTTCCAGAGGCGTTGCTTCTGGTTTTCGTCGGCGCCCTGATCGCCGGCGTGCCGGCGTCGTGGCTGCTGTCTCTTGTCCTGGCCATGGTTGTCGTTGCGGCGGTCGGCGCACGCATGCGCGGAGCCGCGCAATGGGATGCCGCCGGCCTTGCCTACGCAGCGCTGTCCGGCCTGTCGCTGGCGCTATTGCGCGACGGCGACCGTTCCGGCCTGGTCGCGATCCTGTTTTTGTTCGCCGTGGTCTGGGCGACCGACATCTTTGCGTATTTCGTCGGCCGCGCCGTCGGCGGGCCTAAGCTTGCGCCATCGATTTCACCCGGCAAGACGCAGAGCGGCGCGCTTGGCGGTGCTGTCGGCGGCGTGGTCGCCGGCGTGCTTCTGGCCGCCGCCGCCGGAGCCGGCAATCTTGGCGTCCTCGCTTTGGTCGCGTTGGTGTTGTCTATTGTCGCCCAGGCTGGCGACCTCTTCGAATCCTGGGTCAAGCGCCGGCACGGCCGCAAGGATTCCAGCGCGTTGATACCAGGGCACGGCGGCGTCATGGACAGGGTGGATGGGCTTGTCGCGGCGGCTTTTGCCCTATACGTCATCGGTTGGATTTCGGCGGGCGCCGATCATCCGGCGCAGGGGCTTTTTCCGGCTTGAGCGGCATTTGACGGCGAAGAATTGGCGCGTGCCACGGATTCGCCTGGATTGATGTCACAGTCGCGGCGTCACCTTTTCGCCGTGGGTGAATTTGAGGGCACGACTTGAACGAGATACTTCACGCGTTTTTCAGCACGCAAGGCTTTGTCCTCGGCACGCTGGTGCCGTTTCTGTTCGTGCTGACCGTCGTCGTCTTCGTTCACGAAATGGGCCACTACCTCGTCGGCCGCTGGTGCGGCATCGGCGTAAAAGCCTTCTCGATCGGCTTCGGCCCCGAGCTTTTCGGCTTCAACGACAGCCACGGAACGCGCTGGAAGCTTTGCGCCATACCGCTTGGCGGCTATGTCAAATTCGTCGGCGACATGAGCGTCACATCGAGCCAGCCCGGCACGGAAGAGCTGGAGAAGCTGACCGATGCCGAACGCGAAGTTGCCTTCCACACACGGCCGATCTGGAAGCGCGCGGCCACGGTGGTTGCCGGGCCGCTGTTCAACTTCCTTTTGACCATCGCCGTCTTCACCGTGATGTTTTCTCTCTATGGCCGCCCGGTGCTGGAGCCGATGGTGGCTCAAGTCACCGCCGGTAGCCCGGCGGAAAAGGCCGGCATTTTGCCCGGCGATCGATTCGTCGCCGTCAATGGCAGCAAGGTTGAGACCTTCGCCGACGTCCAGCGCCTTGTGCAGGGCCGCGCCGGCGACTCGCTTACCTTCACCATGCTGCGCGATGGCAAGGAGATCACCGTCACCGCGACGCCGGAGTTGATGGAACAGCAGGACGCGCTGGGCAACAAAACCAGGGTGGCCGTCATCGGCGTCGTCAACAACAAGGAGCTCGGCCAGCCGAGAGTGATCACCTACAGTCCGATTGGTGCGCTCGGAGCGGCGGTAGAGCAGACGGGGCAGGCCATTCAGGGCACTGGCCACTTCCTGCAACGTTTCGTTGTCGGCCGCGAGGACAAATGCCAGCTGGGCGGTCCGATCAAGATCGCCAAGATGTCGGGCCAGGCGGCCAAACTCGGCTTCGAATGGCTGGTGCAACTTGTTGCATTGCTGTCAGTCGGGATCGGAATTCTGAACCTTTTGCCGATTCCGCCCCTCGACGGCGGCCATCTCCTGTTCTACGCCATCGAAGCCGTTTTCCGACGTCCGGTATCGGAGCGGATGATGGAAATGGGGTACCGGGCCGGCCTCTTTCTGGTGCTGGGATTTATGGGCTTCGTTTTCTGGAACGATCTGTTTGGGTGCTGAAATCATGAAGAAATTCGGCTTCGGCACCGGCAATGTTGAGACGCCGTTTACCATGCACGGGGGTATGCGTGACGCGAAAGCCACGCATCAGGGTTAAGTAATTACAAATTAACCAGAAGCCTTGCGTGTAGGGAAAATCCGGTTAATACGGTAGGGGAAATTACCGCACGTCCGGTTTTCTCGCCGTGGGGACTTCGAGAAAAGGTACAAAAGCCCGATGAAGGCAGCATCCAAGTTTTTGAGCGCCGCGTCCGCGGTGGCTATGTCCGCCGCTCTGGTTGTGCCAGGCGCGCTCGCCGTGCAGTTCGTTGCCACATCTGCGGCGCAAGCAGCCGTTGTTTCGAGAGTCGAGGTCAGCGGCAACCAGCGTGTCGACGCCGACACCATCCGCAATTACATCTCGATCAAGCCCGGCAAGGCGTTTTCCAGCGCCGATATCGACGATGCGGTCAAGGCGCTGTTCGGCACCGGGCTGTTCTCGGACGTCCAGATCAACCAGGTCGGCTCGGCGCTGGTCGTCAAGGTGTCTGAATATCAGGTGGTCAACCAGGTCCTGTTCCAGGGCAACAAGAAGCTCAAGGACAACGCGCTGGCAATTGCGGTGCAATTGAAGCCGCGCAGCACCTTCTCGCAGGCAACGCTGGATTCCGACGTCGAGGCGGTGAAGGCTGCCTACAGGCGCATCGGTCGTGACGATGCCGCTGTGACCACGCAGATCATGGATCTCGGCGACAACCGCGTGAACGTGGTCTTCAACATCAACGAAGGCGGCCGCACCAAGATCGCTGCGGTCAATTTCGTCGGCAACAGCGCTTATTCGAGCCGCCGCCTGTCCGACGTCATCGCCACCAAGCGCTCAAGCTTCCTGTCGTTTGTGCTGCGTGATGACGTCTATGACGAGGACAAGCTGCGCGCCGACCAGGAGACGCTGCGTCGCTTCTACTACAATCACGGCTATGCTGACTTCCAGGTGGTTTCCGCTGTCGGTGAGCTCGACGACACCACCAACCAGTACACCGTTACCATCACCGTGCAGGAAGGCGATCGCTACACGTTCGGCGATGTCAGCGTCGAGAGCACCATTCCGGAAGTCGATTCGAAGTCGCTGGAATCGGTGGTTCAGACCCACAAGGGCGACGTCTACAACGCCAAGGATGTCGAGGACACGATCATCGCGCTGACCGAGAAAGTCGCGGGTTCGGGCTATGCCTTCGCCCAGGTCACGCCGCGCGGCGATCGCAACTTCGAGAACCACACCATTTCGGTCGTCTATACGATCGACCAGGGCACCAAGGCCTATATCGAGCGCATCGAGATCCGCGGCAACGATCGCACGCGCGACTATGTCATTCGCCGCGAATTCGACGTCAGCGAAGGCGACGCCTTCAATCAAGTCCTCATCCAGCGCGCGAAGAAGCGGCTGGAAGCGTTGGATTATTTTGAAAAAGTCGACATTTCGACTGTTCCCGGTTCCGAGCCTGACCAGGTCGTTCTCGTGGTCGACGTGGTCGAGAAGTCGACCGGCGAGTTCTCGGTCGGCGCCGGCTATTCGACCGGTGGCGAGACTGCAGGTCCGTCCGTCGAAGGTTCAATCGCGGAGCGCAACTTCCTCGGTCGCGGCCAGTACATCAAGGTCTCGGCCGGCGGCGGCAAGAATTCGCGCGACTACAGCCTCTCCTTCACCGAGCCGTATTTCCTCGGACGCCGTATCGCAGCTGGCTTCGATATCTTCCAGCAGACGCGCAACTACGACCACTATGACGCCGAGACGCTCGGTGCGACGGTCCGCTTCGGCCTGCCGATCACCGACAACATCTCAACGCAGCTGGCGTACAATATCGCCCAGGAGAAGTACAAGCTCGACGACGGTTGCGATAACAATCCTGCTGTCCCGGGCAACGCACCTGGCGACGGGATTCCGGATGCCGACTGCAACATATCTCCGGCGATCGTCGAGGGAATTGACGAAAGCCCTTGGATCAAGTCGTCGGTCAGCCTTGGGCTGGTCTACAACACCATCGACGACATGAAGAGCCCGCATGAAGGCATCTACGCCACGACGACCGTGGAAGTGGCCGGCCTTGGTGGTGATGCCAAGTTCGTCAAGGTTACCGGTCGAGGCACTGTCTACCAGACCTTGTCCGAACAGCTGGACCTGGTCGGCCTGATTTCAGGCGGCGCCGGCCATATAGCGGGCTACGGCGACAACGGCTTGCGTATCTTCGATCAGTTCCAGAGCAGCGACCGTATGATCCGCGGTTTCGAGTATGGTGGCATTGGCCCTGCGGACATCAATACGGGTGACCATCTCGGCGGTACCACCTATTTCAATGCGTCGGCGGAAGCCCAGTTCCCGGTACCGGTCATTCCGGAAAGCTTCGGCCTGCGTGGCGCAGTGTTTGCGGATGCCGCCACACTGTATGGCAGCAAGATTGACACCACTGGTGTTACCCAAACCTCAACTGACATGAAGCTGCGCGCCTCGGTTGGTGTCGGCTTGTTGTGGTCGTCGCCTTTCGGCCCGATCCGCATCGACTATGCGATCCCGGTCAAGAAAGAGTCGACCGACGACGTGCAGGAATTCAACTTCGGCATGTCGAGCCGCTTCTGACGTTCGGGTAACGATGCTTCCGGGCCGTTGGGGTCCGGAAGAAACTGATCCGACCTAGCTGGATATTGCTTCTGGAATGACCGATCCGGTGTTCTTCGCGCCATCACGCCGGTATACGGCCGGCGAAGTCGCGAATCTGACCGGCGCGGCGCTTGTCGATTCCGACCTTGCCCACATATCGATCGACGCCTTGGCGCCAGCCAGTGAAGGCGGGGAGGCTGCGCTCGTCTTCGTCGACGGCAAGCGCAATTTCGCGCTGATGCAGTCGCTGAAGGCGGCGGCCGTGCTGTGTCCGGCCGAATTCGCCACCAAGGCGCCGGCCGGTATCGCGGTTCTGGTCCATCCTCGACCGCAACAGGCTTTCGCCATGGTCGGTCGGCTCCTGTTCCCGATGGCGGCCACACCTGGGCCGATGACCAGCGAAACCGGGGTCTCCCCGCAGGCCCATGTCGATGCCTCCGCGCACATTGAGGCCGGTGCCATCATCGAAGCCGGAGCGGTGATCGGCCCACGCGCTTCCGTCGGCAGCGGAACGGTCATTGCGCCCCACGCCGTTATCGGCCCTTCCTGCCAGATCGGCCGCGATGGCTATATTGGTCCAGGCGTCAGCGTCCAGTATGCGCTGATCGGCAACCGCGTCATCATCCATGGTGGCGCCCGCATCGGCCAGGACGGGTTCGGCTTCGTCGGCGGTGCCAAAGGGCCCGAGCGTGTGCCGCAGATCGGCCGCGTCATCATCCAGGACGATGTTGAAATCGGCTCGAACACGACAGTCGATCGCGGCGCCATGTCGGATACAATCATCGGCCAGGGCACCAAGATCGACAATCTGGTGCAGATCGCCCATAACGTTCGCATCGGCCGCAATTGCATTATAGCAGGGCTTTCGGGTATCTCCGGCTCCGTCGTCGTCGGCGATGGTGTCACCATGGGTGGCGGCGTTGGCCTTGCCGATCATTTGACCATAGGATCGGGGGCCAAGCTTGCGGCGAGAAGCGGGTTCATGAGCAACGTGCCGGCGGGCGAGATCTGGGGAGGCTATCCGGCGCAGCCGATGGCGGAAGCCATGCGCGAGATCGCCATGCTGCGCAAGCTCGCCAGGACGCGCAAGCAGGGCGAGGGGGGAAGTAGCTGAGATGGTGCCGGCGACGCTCGAGGCGGTCGATATATTGGGGTTGATGAAGCTTTTGCCGCATCGCTATCCCTTCCTGATGATCGATCGAATTGTCGAGATCGATGGCAACGACTCGGCTATCGGCATCAAGAACGTGACCATCAATGAGCCGCATTTCCAGGGCCATTTCCCGGACCAGCCGGTGATGCCGGGTGTGCTGATCGTCGAGGCCATGGCACAGACGGCCGGCGCGATCTGCATTCGCAGTCTCAACACGGAAAAGCCGTCACTGGTCTATTTCCTGACCATCGACAACGCGAAATTCCGCAAACCGGTCGTTCCGGGCGACCAGTTGAAGATCCACGTCAAGAAAATCAAGATGCGCGGCAACCTGCTCAAATTCGCCTGCGAGGCCATGGTGGAAGGCGCAAAGGCCGCCGAAGCCGAGATCTCGGCAATGATGGTTACCGGCTGACGGTTCGAAATGCTTATGAAAATACAGACTTCAATCCATCCCTCGGCCGTTATCGAGGCCGGTGCCCAAATCGGCGAAGGCGCCTCTATCGGACCTTTCTGCTTTGTCGGCGCTGACGCGGTGATCGGTGACCGGGTCGAACTGGTCAGCCATGTCTCGGTGCTGGGTGCGACCACCATCGGCGCCGGGACCAAGGTCTATCCAATGGCGACACTGGGCGGGCCGCCACAAAACACCAAGCACAAGGGTGGCCGCACCACATTGGTTATCGGCCAGAACTGCACGATCCGCGAAGGCGTGACCATGCATCTCGGCACCGATTCCAGCCGTGGCGAGACGACCGTCGGCGACAATGGCAATTTCCTTGCCTATGCCCACATAGCCCATGACTGCGTCGTCGGCAACAACGCTACCTTCGCCAACGGGGCCACGCTGGGCGGCCATTGCGAGGTCGGCAACAATGTCTATATCGGCGGCCTGACGGCCGTTCATCAGTTTGTGCGTATCGGCGACAACGCCTTTCTCGGCGGCTGCTCGGCGATTGTCGGCGATGTCATCCCCTACGCCATTGCCGTCGGCAACCGCGCCAGCCTGCGCGGCCTCAACATCATCGGCCTGAAGCGCTCCGGCCTGGCGCGCGCCGAAATCCAGGTGCTGCGCAAGACTTACAAGACGATCTTCGACCGCTCCCGCACCGTGGGTGAAAACATCGAATTCGCCAAGGCCGAGTTCGCCTCGTCGCCGACCGCAATGAAAATCATCGATTTCATCACCAGTCGCGGCAAGCGGCACTATGCCGTCCCGTCGCTTAAAGGTGGCGCCGGCGACGATGCCGATGACGAAGACTGAGGCCAGCTCAACGGGCCTCGATCTCGCGCCGGACGCCAGGGTCGGCATCATTGCCGGCGGCGGCAGCCTGCCGGTCGAAGTTGCCGCCGGCCTGGCAGAGGCCGGACATCTGCCTGTCATCATCCTGGTTGACGGTCAGGCCGACCGTCAGTCCGAGCTCACCATCTATGAGCATGAAAGCCTCGCCCTGGAAGACATCGGCTCGCTGGTTGCGTTGCTGAGGCGACGACGGATCACCCATCTTGTGCTTGCCGGCGAGATCAGGCGCAGGCCGCGGCTCGTCGACATGCGCCCGACCCTTGGGCTGGTGGCGCTGATACCCTCGGTCGCCATGGCGCTTGCGCGCGGCGATGACGGCCTGTTGAAGATATTGACCCGCGGCCTGGAATCCCGCGGCGTCAAGGTTGTCGGCGCGCATGAGGTCGTGCCGAAACTTGTCGCTACCGAAGGCCCGCTGACCAAGGCAGTGCCGCGAAAGTCTGACTGGCGCGATATCGAAGCGGCGCATGCGGCGGCAAAGGCCATCGGCGCGCTCGACATTGGTCAGGCGGCCATCGCCATCGGTGGCCGCACTATTGCCCTGGAAGGCGTCGAGGGCACTCACGGACTGCTCGAGCGGACGCAGCAGCTGCGCGGCCATGGCAGGCTCGCCGGCAAGACGCGCGGTGTCTTGGTCAAATGTGCAAAGCCCGGCCAGGAACTGCGCGCCGATCTGCCGTCCATTGGCCCGCAGACGGTCGAGGCAGCACACGCCGCTGGGCTTGCCGGCATTGCCGTCGAGGCCGGCCGTTCGCTGATCCTCGAAGGCCCCGTCGTTCTCGCGCGCGCCAATGCGCTTGGGCTGTTTGTGTATGGCCTGCCGGCCGTGGAGGCTGGCCATGGCAACTGAGAAGCCGCTGAAAATCGCCATCGTTGCCGGCGAAGAGTCCGGTGACCTGTTGGGCGCCGACATCGTGCAGTCGCTGAAACGCATGACCGGGCGCGATGTCAGGCTGGTCGGCATTGGCGGGCGGCATCTGCAGGCGCTCGGGCTGGTGCCGCTGTTCGACGGGGCCGAGATCGCGCTGATGGGGCTCAGCGCCATTCTACGCGACCTGCCGCGCCTGATGCGGCGCATCGGCCAGACGGCTAATGCGGTCGCTGCTGAGAAACCCGACTGTCTGATCACCATCGACAGCCCTGACTTTTCTTTGCGCGTGGCCAAAAAGGTCCGCGCTGCCGATCCTTCCATCCCGATCGTCCATTATGTCTGCCCGAGTGTCTGGGCATGGCGGCCCGGCAGGGCGGTGGCGATGAAGCCCTATGTCGACCACATACTGTGCATCCTGCCTTTCGAGGTGAAGGAGCTCAGCCGGCTCGGCGGCCCGCCCGGCACCTATGTCGGACACCGCCTCACGCATGATCCGGGTGTGCTCAGCGCGGCAAGGGCGCAAGGCCAGCCGCGCGATCTCTCAGGGGACCGCGTCAAGACACTGCTTGTGCTGCCCGGATCGCGGCGCGGCGAGGTAAGCCGGCTTATCGATCCATTCGGCCAGACGGTCTCGGCGCTGCGCGCGCGCGGACACCGCCTGCGCCTGCTGTTGCCCACGGTGCCGCACGTCGCCGACCTGGTCAAAACGTCGGTCGCGCGCTGGGATGAGAAGCCCGAGATCATCCTCGATGCCGAGCGCAAATGGCAGGCCTTCGGCAAGGCCGATGCGGCGCTGATCGCCTCGGGAACGGTATCGCTCGAACTGGCGCTGTCTGGTGTGCCGATGATCTCATGCTACCGGCTCGATCCGGTGATGCGCATGGTCCAGGGGCTGGTCACGGTGTGGAGCGCCGCCTTGCCCAATCTGATCGCCGACCAGGCGATTGTGCCGGAGCATTACAACCAATACGTGCGGCCGCGCTATCTGGCGCGGCAGCTCGAGGCTCTGTTTTCAGACACTGCCTATCGCAAGTGGCAAAAGGACGGTTTTGCCGAGGTTGCCAGGCGCATGGCCACTGACAAGCCCTCCGGCGATATCGCGGCGGATGTCGTTCTTCGCCACATCAAGCTTCGTCACTCCAACTAAAAAGCGCCCTTGCGGGCGCTTTTTGCAGTGTCATGGCGAAGCCGCATGCGGCTTCGATTACCGCTTTGCGATCGGCACGTAGTCGCGTTCCGGCGCGCCGGTATAGAGCTGGCGCGGGCGGCCGATCTTCTGGTGTGGATCCTCGATCATTTCCTTCCACTGCGCGATCCAGCCGACGGTGCGGGCGACCGCGAACAGCACGGTGAACATGGTGGTGGGGAAGCCCAGCGCCTTCAGCGTGATGCCGGAATAGAAGTCGACGTTCGGATAGAGTTTCTTCTCGATGAAGTAGGAATCGGTCAGCGCGATCTTTTCCAGCTCCATGGCGATGTCGAGCAGCGGATCGTCCTTGATGCCGAGTTCGCCCAGCACCTCATGAGCGGTCTTCTGCATGATTTTCGCGCGAGGATCGTAATTCTTGTAGACGCGGTGGCCAAAGCCCATCAGCCGGAAGGGGTCGTTCTTGTCTTTGGCGCGGGCGATGAATTCCGGGATGTGGTCGACATGGCCTATCTCGCCCAGCATGTTGAGCGCCGCCTCGTTGGCGCCGCCATGCGCAGGGCCCCACAGGCACGCGATGCCGGCGGCGATGCAGGCGAACGGATTGGCGCCCGACGAGCCGGCAAGACGCACCGTCGAGGTCGAGGCGTTCTGCTCGTGGTCGGCATGCAGGATGAAGATACGCTCCATGGCGCGCGCCAGCACCGGGTTGATCTTGTATTCCTCGCACGGCACGGCAAAGCACATATGCAGGAAGTTGGCGGCGAAGTTCAGCTCGTTCTTCGGGTAAATGAAGGGCTGGCCGATATGGTATTTGTAGGCCATGGCCGCGATCGTCGGCATCTTGGCGATCAGCCGCATCGAGGCGACCATGCGCTGATACGGGTCCGAAATGTCGGTGGAGTCGTGATAGAAGGCCGACAGCGCGCCGACCACGCCGCACATCACAGCCATTGGGTGCGCGTCGCGGCGGAAGCCGGTGAAGAAGCGCGACATCTGCTCATGCACCATGGTGTGGCGCGTCACCCGGTAGTCGAAATCGTCCTTCTGCGCCTTGGTCGGCAGTTCACCGTAGAGCAGCAGGTAGCAGACTTCGAGGAAGTCGCCATGCTCGGCCAGCTGGTCGATCGGATAGCCGCGGTGCAGCAGTATGCCGGCATCGCCGTCGATGAAGGTGATCGCCGACTCGCAGCTCGCCGTCGAGGTGAAGCCAGGGTCGTAGGTAAAGGCGCCGGTGGTGTTGTAGAGCGCACCGATGTCGATGACGTCAGGCCCGACCGAGCCGCTTCGCACCTTGAATTCGTGCCTCTTGCCGGCCAGTTCGAGCGTGGCAGTAGACGGGTGCGTCGTCTTGCTGCCGGTTTCCAGTTTTGTCGCAGCTTCGCTCATTCTCAAACTCCTTCATGTTCCTCATGCCGGCAAGGCAATTCCTGCTAACGACACGTCGAAATCACCGGAATGCGCGAACTCGCCACCGCATTTTGGGAGGTGCGTGCCAGATTGGGCCAGGGCCTAATGTTGCACTGCGAAACGCGCCTTTCAATGCCAATCTTCTTGGGCCAGTTCGCTCCTAATCGATTTGATCCGCAATCCGGGCCAGGCTTTCGTCGCGGCCGAGCACGGCAAGCACGTCGAACACGCCGGGCGAGGTGCTGCGGCCGGTAAGGGCTGCCCTCAGCGGTTGGGCCACGGCGCCGAGCTTGTGGCCGCCAGCCGTCGCGAACTCGCGCACCGCGGCTTCCGCCGCAGCGGCCGTCCACTCGCCAGAAACTGTCTGCAATGCCGCATGGGCGCCACGCAGGATCGTGCGCGCATCGGCATTGAGCAGTGCGGCCGCCTTCTCGTCGATCGGCAGCGGCCGCTCGACGAACAGGAAGCCGGCGCCGTCGGCCAGCTCCACCAGCGTCTTCGCACGCTCCTTCAGGCCAGGCAGCGCGGCCAGCAGCTGCGCCTTCCTGGTGTCGTCGAGGCGGTCGGCGAGCGCCGGGCCGCCTTCGAGATAGGGAAGAGTGGCGATGAAGATGTCGAGCAGCGCCTTGTCATCCATCTTGCGCATATGCACGCCGTTCAGTGCGTCGAGTTTGGCGAAGTCGAAGCGCGCCGCACCCTTGTTGACGTCGCCGATGTCGAACCACGAGATCATATCCTTGATCGACATCACCTCGTCGTCGCCATGGCTCCAGCCGAGGCGGGCGAGATAATTGAGCAGCGCCTCGGGCAGATAACCCATGGCGCGGTAGGCCTCGACGCCGAGCGCGCCATGCCGCTTCGACAGCTTGGCGCCGTCGGCGCCATGGATGAGCGGGATGTGCGACATGGACGGCACCTCCCAGCCCATGGCGTTGTAGATCACCGTCTGGCGCGCGGCGTTGGTCAGATGGTCGTCGCCACGTATGATGTGGGTGACGCCCATGTCGTGGTCGTCGACGACGACGGCATGCATGTAGGTCGGGACACCATCCGAACGCAGGATGATGAAATCGTCGAGATCCTTGTTGGGAAAGCGCACCTCGCCCTGCACGCGGTCATGCACCACGGTCTCGCCCTCGGTCGGCGCCTTGATGCGGATGGCGCCTTTGAGTCCGGCGGGCGCCTCGGAGGGGTCGCGGTCGCGCCACGCACCATTATAGCGCGGCGGCAGGCTCTTGGCGCGCGCCGCCTCGCGCATCGCCTCGAGCTCGGCCGGAGTCTCGTAGGCGTAGTAGGCCTTGCCCAGGCGCACCAGCTCCTCGGCCACCTCGCGGTGGCGCGGCGCACGCTCGAACTGCGAGACGGCCTCGCCGTCCCAGGACAGGCCGAGCCAGGTCAGCCCATCGAGAATGGCCTGGGTTGCCGCTTCGGTGGAACGCTCGCGATCGGTGTCCTCGATGCGCAGCAGCATCGTGCCGTCGGTGTGCTTGGCATACAGCCAATTGAACAGTGCGGTGCGCGCGCCACCGATATGCAGGTAGCCCGTGGGCGAGGGGGCAAAACGGGTGACCACCCTGTTGGACATGGCAATTTTGTTGGACATTGCAATTCTCGGGCAAGGCTAGAAAACGGGGGGCGTGATCGCGCGGACTTTCGCGCTTTGCGCGTTCATGTAGCATAGGGGGTCTGGGGCGCAAGGGGCAGACCCGATGGCTGTACGTGGCCGGGGCGAGGATCAAGGCGAGGGCGCTGCGACAAGCGTCAACGAAGGCTCCCTGTTTGCCGACAGTCCCTATGCCGAGCCGATGCCCGTCGCGCTGCCCGAGACGCGGCCTGGCCTCCGGCCTTTGTCTCCGGATGACACTGCGTCGGTGCCGGTCGCCGTGCCCGGATCCGCCATCCGTTTGCGTAGGCTGCTACGCCGTTCGACATGGCCAGCAATCCGTCGCAGCCTTGCCGTGGCCGCCGGCACCGAACTCGACCGCGGCGTCGCCTTCCTGCTTATGCCGGTTTTCCTGGCGGCCGGCGTCATCATTTATTTCTCGCTGGCCAGCGAGCCGGGCTTTGCCCAACCAATCGCGATTGTGCTGCTCATGGCCTGTTGCGCAGCCGTCGCGCGGTCCTGGCCGAAGACGCATCTGCTCTGCGTGGCCGCGATGTTGTGCGCGTTTGGGGTGGTCGCCGCCAAGGTAGAGACCTGGCGCGCCGGAACGCAAATGCTGGGCTCCGAGATCCAGACACGGCTGACCGGACGCGTCGTCAGCCTTGAGGAGATGGAAAACGGCCGCGTCAGGCTGACGCTCGACATTACTTCCACCGCTCACCCCAAGCTGCGCTACGCGCCGGAGCGGGTCAGGCTCTCGGCGCGTGGGATTCCGGCCGATACGACCGCCGGCTCCCTCATCATCGGCTATGCCAGGCTGTTGCCGCCGACGGGTCCGGTGCGGCCGGAGAGCTACGATTTCTCCTTCGACAGCTATTTCGCCGGGATCGGCGCCAGCGGCTTCTTTCTCGGCAATCCGAAAACCATTGCTTCGCCGGGCCCGCCGCCGCTGACCGCACGGCTCTCTTCGGCAATCGAGAATGCGCGCGAAAACATTGCCGACCATATCAGGGGCAAAATCGGCGGCGCCGAAGGCGAGATTGCCGCGGCGCTCATTGTCGGCGTTCGCGCCGGCATTCCGGACGAGGTCAACGAGGCTATGCGGCGCACCGGCATCTACCACATCATCTCCATTTCGGGCCTGCACATGGCGCTGGTCGCCGGCACCATCATGGCATTGTTGCGCGGCGCCTTCGCGCTGTTTCCCGATTTCTCCTCGCGCCGGCCTGTCAAGAAATATGCCGCCGCCGCGGCGCTTGTTTCCATCGCCGCCTATCTCGTCATTTCAGGCATCGTGGTTGCCGCCGAGCGCAGCTTCATCATGCTGGCGGTCATGCTTGTCGCGGTGCTGTTTGATCGCGCAGCGCTGACCATGCGCAATCTGGCGATCTCGGCCATCGCCGTCATCCTGGTGTCGCCGCATGAGGTTGTCGGCCCGAGTTTCCAGATGTCGTTTGCGGCCACCGCCGCCCTTGTCGGCGCCTATGCCGGCTGGGCCGACTACCGCGCCGACAAGGTGAGAACGCCGCCCGCAAGGCGCTCGTTCGTCGGCTTTCTGTCGCGAAAATTCGTGCTGGCCATGGGCGGCCTCGCCATGACATCGATCATCGCAGGTAGCGCCACTTTGCTGTTTGCCATCTGGCATTTTCAGCGCGTGTCGCCACTCAGCCTGCTCGCAAATCTGGCCGTGATGCCGATTGTGTCGTTGATCGTCATGCCCTTCGCCGTGCTCAGCGCGCTGGCCATGCCGTTCGGCGCCGATGGACCGTTCCTTTATGTCATGGGCAAGGGCTTGGCGGCGATGATCGCCATCTCCGCCTGGATTTCCGAACGTTCGCCGATCGATGCCGTCGGGCTGATCTCTATCCGCTCGGTGCTGCTGGTGGCGGTCGCCCTGGTCATCGCCACCATGGCCACCACCTGGCTGAGGCTGGCGGCCGTGCCTTTCGCGCTGGCCGGCCTGTTGACTGTGCCACAGGTGCGCACGCCCGATGTGCTCATCTCCGAGGATGCGCATCTGGTGGCATTGCCGATTGGTGGCGGCGAACTCGCGCTCAACCGGGAACGCTCCAACGAATTCACCACAGACAACTGGAAACGCGCGCTGAGGGCGGAAACCATAATCCCGCCCGAGATTTTCGAGGCAACGGACACGCGGTTCGATCTAGACCCGCTGGACCTGCCGCCCGGCTCGCCCTTCTATTGCACAGGCAATCTCTGCATTGCCCGGCACCCGGCCGGAGCCATCATCGCGCTGGCAAAAGACCGCAACACAGCGCGGCCAGCCTGCGCCTACGCCAGCCTGATCGTCATCGACGACGCCACCGCCTACAATCCGTGCCGCGACTCGCTGGTGCTGGTCGTGACCAAGAAGCAACTTGCCCGCGATGGCAGTGCCGCCGTCTTCTTCGACCCACAATCGGCCGCGACAGCGCCAATGATCCGTTTCGCCGTCGACAAGCCCTATCGTCCCTGGCACGAGCAACGCCGCTTCTCACGCGAAGCACGCGGTCTGCCGCCTTACAAGCAGCGCGAAAAGTAGCCGGCTCTAGTAACGCCTGATCAGGCCGACCAGCTTGCCCTGCACCTTGACCCGGTCCGGCCCGAAGATGCGGGTTTCGTAGGCCGGGTTGGCGGCTTCCAGCGCGATCGAGGCGCCCTTGCGGCGGAAGCGCTTCAACGTCGCTTCCTCCTCGTCGACCAGCGCCACCACGATCTCGCCGGGGCTCGCCGTATCGGCATTGCGGATGATCACCGTATCGCCGTCGAAAATCCCGGCCTCGATCATCGAGTCACCCTTGACCTCGAGCGCGTAGTGTTCGCCGCCCATGATCATGTCCGGCGGCACCGAGATCGAATGCGTCTGGTGCTGGATGGCGTCGATCGGCACACCGGCGGCGATGCGGCCCATCACCGGGATCGACACCGCGGAAACGGCGTCGTCATTGCCGGCCGACATCGAACGAGACGAGGAGGCCGGCTTGATCTGGCGGCCGATACCGCCTTGCCCCTGACCACCTTGACCGAGACTGCCCTGGATGACGCTTGGCGAGAACTTCTTCGCCGCATTGAGGCCGGGCGCGATCGAGTCGGGCAGCCGCAGCACTTCCAGCGCGCGCGCCCGGTTTGGCAGCCGGCGAATGAAACCACGCTCCTCAAGCGCCGTGATCAGGCGGTGAATGCCGGACTTGGACGCGAGGTCGAGCGCCTCCTTCATCTCGTCGAAAGACGGCGGGATTCCGCTCTCCTTCAGGCGTTCATGGATGAACATCAGAAGTTCATGTTGTTTGCGCGTCAGCATCGCGGCCCCCACGGGTCCTGAAACCAGAATCAGAAAAAACAAACCCAGAACAAACACTATCTGTTCCAGTTGTGTTCCGCAACCTTTTAAAGTTTAATGAATGTGTTGACGTTTTGTTCAGCGTAACATCAGGACGCTGCAGGCGGCACCCGCGGCGGCGGCCGGAGCGAAGGGCTCGCGCACGATCAAGCCGTTGGCGTCGGCCAGCATTCTCAGCATCGAGGAATCCTGGATGCCGAACGGCGTCGCCACCCGTGCGCCGGTTTCTTCGCTCACCACGGCGCGCACATAGTCTTGCCTCAGGTCATTGGCCGGCATCGCGGCGCCAAGCTGCGCCGGGCGGATGTCCTGCCGGTGCGTGCGGCCGCCGAGCTGCGCCAAAAGCGGCTTCAAAAACAGCTGCGAGCAGACCAGGCTCGCCACCGGATTGCCGGGCAGGCCGATGCACCTGATGTCGCCGAGACGCCCGAACATCAGCGGCTTGCCCGGGCGCATGGCGAGCTTCCAGAAATCGAGCTTCATGCCTTCGCCGGTCAGTACATCGTGCACAAGGTCGTGGTCGCCGACCGAGGCGCCGCCGAGCGTGACGATGACGTCGGCCTTTGCCGCGACAGCCTTGCGCACCAGCGCCGCTATCTCGGCCTTGCGATCTGCCGCGATGCCGAGATCAAGCGCTTTGGCGCCGACAGACTGCGCGGCGGCCGCAACGCCGTAAGCGTTGGAGGAGATGATCTGATCCGGACCGGGGTCACGCCCCGGCGGCAGCAATTCGTCGCCGGTGGCGATGATCGCGACCAGAGGCCGGCGCACGACGTTGAGCATCGGATGATTGGCCGACGCCGCAAGCGACAATGCGGCCGGATCGAGCGCGCGACCTTTTTGCAGGAGCAGGTCGCCTTGCGAGAAATCCAGTCCACGGCGGCGGATGTTACGGTCTTTCGCGGTCGGCTCGGTGACCTCGATATGGCCATTGCCAAGGTCGCGGACATTCTCCTGGATGACGATCGTGTCGGCACCTTCGGGCAGAGGCGCGCCGGTGAAAATGCGGACAGCCTCCGCCCTGCCGACCGAGCCGTCAAAGCCGCGTCCGGCCGGCGCCATGCCGATCACCGAAAGCCGCGCCGGGGCGGATGCCACATCCTGCGCCCGCGCCGCATAGCCGTCCATGGCGGACGCGTTGAAAGGCGGCTGAGTGCGCAGCGCCACGACAGGTTCCGCCAGCACCCGGCCGGCCGCATCCGCCAGGGCGATGCTTTCACCCGGCAGCGCCGCAGCGCCTTCCAGCAGGCGCTCCAGCGCCTCGGCCACCGGAACCAGCGCCATCAGGCGCCCGCCTTGTAGTCGCCGGACTTGCCGCCGGTCTTTTCCACCAGCCTTATGCCGGAAATCACCATGGCGCGATCGGCCGCCTTGGCCATGTCGTAAATAGTCAGGCATGCCACCGAGGCCGCGGTCAGCGCTTCCATTTCGACCCCGGTCTTGCCGGTGACGCGGGCGAGCGCGGTGACCCTGAGGCCGGGCAGCGCCGCGTCCGGCTCGATGTCGACCGACACCTTGGTCAACAGCAGGGGATGGCAGAGCGGGATCAACTCATGCGTCTTCTTGGCTGCCATGATGCCGGCGATGCGCGCTGTGCCCAGCACATCGCCCTTCTTGGCGTCGCCGTCGAGGATCATTTTCAGGGTTTCAGGCCGCATCGAGACAAAGCCCTCGGCGACTGCCGTGCGCGTCGTCTCCGCCTTGTCGCCGACATCGACCATGTTGGCCTCGCCCTTGGCGCCGAGATGGGTGAGGGCGGCTGTCATCGTCAGACCGCCTCGGCTGTCGCCTTGCCTGTCAGAAGCAGGCGCGTTGCAGCCGCCACATCCTGCTGCCGCATCAGGCTTTCGCCGACAAGGAAGGTTTCGATGCCGGCCTTTTGCATCCTGAGGCAATCGTCATGGGTGAAAATACCGCTCTCGCTGACCAGCAAGCGGCCGCCCGGCACCATGGACGCCAGCCGCTCGGAGGTTTCAAGACTGGTCTCGAACGTCCTCAGATTGCGGTTGTTGATGCCGATCAGCCGCGACGACAGTTTTACCGCGCGCTGCGTCTCGGCCTCGTCGTGCACCTCGATCAGCGCATCCATGCCGAGTTCGAATGCGGTCGCTTCCAATTCGCTCGCCAAGGCATCGTCGACGCTGGCCATGATGATCAGGATGGCGTCGGCGCCCCAGGCGCGCGCCTCGTAGACCTGGTAGGGATCGAACAGGAAATCCTTGCGCAGCGCGGGCAGCGACACCGCCTTGCGGGCGTTGGTTAGAAATTCCGGCGCGCCCTGGAAGGACGGCGCATCGGTCAGCACCGAAAGACAGGCGGCGCCGCCTTTTTCATAGGCCTGCGCCAGCGTCGGTGGGTCGAAATCGGCACGGATCAACCCTTTGGAAGGGCTCGCCTTCTTGATCTCGGCTATCAGGGCAAAGTTGCCCGATCTGCGCTTCGCCTCGAGCGCCGCGAGAAAGCCGCGCGGCGCGTCGGCATCCTTCGCCTGTGCCTTGATCTCGGCCAGCGGTATCAGCGCCTTTGCCGCCGCGATCTCATCGCGCTTGTAGGCCTCGATCTTGCGCAGAATGTCAGCCACGGCCCTATCCGTTCGAAATCTCGACCAGCCTGTCGAGCACGCCTAGCGCCCGGCCGCTGTCGATGGCTTGTGCCGCCGCCGCCATGCCGTCGGCAAGCGTTGTTGCCTTGCCCGCCACCACCATGCCGGCGCCGGCATTCATCAGCACCGTGTCGCGATAGGCGCCGGCGGCGCCGCCCAGCATGTCGCGCAAAGCCTGGGCATTGTAGGCGGCGTCTCCGCCGCGCAACTCGTCCTTGGTGTGGCGCTGCAAACCGACTGCTTCCGGGGTCAGCGTAAAGTGGCGGATCTCGCCACCGGCCAGTTCGGCAACCTGCGTTTCGCCGGTGGTGGTGATTTCGTCATAGCCGTCGCCATGGACGACCCAGGCATGCTCTGTACCCAGCGCCTTCAATGTCTCGGCCACCGGCACGATCCATTCCGGCAAGAACACGCCGACCATCTGGCGGCTTACGCCGGCCGGATTGGACAGCGGTCCGAGCAGGTTGAAGATGGTGCGGGTGCCGAGCTCGACGCGCGTCGGGCCGACATGCTTCATCGCCGGATGATGCGCCGGCGCGAACATGAAGCCGACGCCCGCTTCATGGATGCAGCGGCCGATCGTCTCCGGCGGGATATCGATCTTGACGCCGAGCGCAACCAGCACGTCGGCGGCGCCCGTCAGCGACGACAGGCCGCGATTGCCATGCTTTGCCACCGGCACGCCGCAACCGGCGATGACGAAGGCCGAAGCCGTCGAGATGTTGACCGAATGGGAGTTGTCGCCGCCGGTGCCGACGATGTCGATGGCGCCTTCAGGCGCTTCGACGCGCAGCATCTTGGCGCGCATGGTGGCAACGGCGCCGGAGATCTCGCTCACCGTCTCGCCGCGCACGCGCAGCGCCATCAGGAAGCCGCCGATCTGGCCCGGCGTCGCGTCGCCCGACATGATGATGTCGAAGGCTTCGCGCGCTTCCTCGAAGGTAAGCGCGGTCCCGCTGGCGACCTTGGCGATATGGATCTTGAGGGCGCTCATGGGGCCAAAACGTTCATTGGGCTACGGCTTGGGCAACGGCGGCCTGGTCGATGCTGACGGCGTATTGCGTCTGCAATTGCGCCACCAACTGGTCGAGCAGATCGTCGGACATGCCTTGCGTGAAGGATTTCTGCGCGTCGTCGGGCACCGAACTGGCGTCGGCTCCGGCCGGCTCGAACACCTCGGCCACCTTGAACAGAATCTGGCCTTCGCCGGTGGGCGAGGGGATCAGCCCGGTGCCGCCTTCGCCGACGCCGAACATCGCTGCAGCGCCGTCCTTGCCGAAATCGACGTCGTCGGCCTCGCGCTTCACGCCGCGCTTGGTCTGCTTTTCGAGCTTCAGTTCGCCGGCGATGACGTCGAGTGTGGTGCCGGCCTTGAGGCGTTTGTCGAGCTCGTCTGCCTTCGCGGTCAGCCGCTTGGTCGTTTCCTCGGTCGTCCAGTCGGCCACCACCCTCTGGCGAACCTCGTCGAGCGTGCGGTCGCGAGCCGGCGTGATCGATGTCAGCTCGTAGAACACGAAGCCATTGTTGGTCGTGGTCAGGGCTTCATTCTCGGTGTTGGGCTCAGCCTCGAACACCGCCTTGATCAGGTCAGGCGATGCCGGCAGGTCTTTGATGATGGTCCCGTCCGGCTTGAGGCCGGTGCGGTCGATGGCCTCGACGGTGACGTCCTTGAGCTTCAGTTTGGCGGCGGCTTCGGCGAGCGTGCTGCCTGCGGCGCGGGTGTCTTCGTAATTGTCGTGCACGTCGAGCAGGATGCGGCTTGCTTCGCCCAGCGCCAGATCCTTGCGGATCTGGTCAGACACTTCGGCCAGCGGCTTCACCACTTCCGGCTTGATCTCGGTGACGCGCAAAAGCACAGGGCCGAACGTGCCCTGGACGACCGGGCTGATTTCGTTGACGGCAAGCGCGAATGCGGCATCGGCGACCGCCTTGTCGCTGATCTTGTCCTTGGAGAGCGTCCCAAGCAGCGTATCGGCCTGGGTCTTTCCTTGCGCGGTGACGATCTTGTCGAAGGTGGCGCCCGTCTTCAGCGAATCGGACGCGGCCTTGGCGGCGTCCAGCGTCGGAAACACCAGCTGTTCGATGGTGCGCATTTCCGGCGTGGTGTAGCGCCCCTTGTTCTTGTTGTAGTCGTCGCTGACCTGCTGGTCGGTCACGGCGCTGATATCCATGATGTCTTCAGGCTCGAGCCGGACATAGGAGAATTTGCGGTATTCCGGCGCCGCGTAGGTTTTCTTGTTGGTCTCGAAATAGGCCTGAAGCGCGCTGTCGGATGGTGCCTGGATCGGCTCGACCAGCGCCTTAGGCAAGGTCAAATAGTCGATGGTGCGGTCTTCGCCGCGATAGAGCGCGACCGCCTTGAAGAAGGTGTCCGGAGCCTTGAGGCCGTCCGAAACCGCCTCGACGATCTGCTGGCGCACCGCCACCTGAGCCCGGTTCTTCAGATAGTCCTCCGGCCGCATGCCGAGTTCGCGCAGCCGGGATTCGAACAGCCGGCGATCGAACTGGCCATTCGGGCCCTGGAAGGCAGGTTCCTGGCGCGTCAGTTCGGCCAGCCTGTCCTTGGAGAAGCCAAGTCCGAGCTTGCGCGCCTGTTCGTCGAGGACGGCGCCCGACACCAGCTGCGCCAGCACCTGGTTGTCGATGCCATAGGCCTTGGCCTGCTCGCGGCTGATGCGCTGGCCGATCTGCTGCTGCAGCATGTTGATCTGGCGATCGTAGGCGAGGCGGTATTCGGTGATCGACACGGTGGTGCTGCCGGCGGTTATGACCGCGTGATGGCCGGCCATGAAGCCGCCCGCCAAGCGGGTGGTAACGCCCCAGGCGGCAAAGCTCGCCACCAGCAGTAACAGCAGGGTCTTCGCGACCCAGGTCCCCGCCGCGCTTCTCAATATACCAAGCATTGTTACTTCCGATTTTTCCGCACTTTCGTGTGCGCCCGAGTCTGAAACAAGCGCAATAGCGCCCTTCCGGCTCACTGTCGATTGCTTTGTGGCCTGATTTTGGTAGGGAGGGCGAGACCCCAATGTCGCCCGGAGAACCAGATCCCATGACGCCAGGAATTCGACCGCTTGTTGCCGGCAACTGGAAAATGAACGGCACCAGCGCCTCGCTGAACGAGCTCAGGATGATCGGCAACGGCTTCATGAGCGGGCTCGATGCCGAGACCGAGGCATTGGTCTGCGTGCCGGCGACCTTGCTGTCGCGCGCGGCCGAAATCCTGTCGCGCACGCCGGTGCGGGCCGGTGGCGAGGATTGCCACATCAAGGAAAGCGGCGCCTTCACCGGCTGTATCTCGGCCGAGATGCTGAAGGATGCCGGCGCCAGCCACGTCATTGTCGGCCACTCCGAGTGCCGGGAACAGCGTGGCGAGGACGATGCGACTGTCCAGGCGAAGGCGTCTGCCGCATGGCGCGCCGGGCTTGTGGCCATCATCTGCATCGGCGAGACCAAGGCCGAGCGCGAAGCGGGCGCCGCGCTCGACGTGCTGTCGCGCCAAGTCGCCGGCTCGGTGCCGCCCAGCGCGACGGCGGCCAACACCGTCATCGCCTACGAACCGGTATGGGCGATCGGCACCGGCCTGACGCCGACCGCCGACGACGTGGCCGAGGCGCATGCGCATATCCGCGAAAAATTGTCGGAGGGACTCGGGGCCTCAGCGGCCGGCAAGATCCGCATCCTCTATGGCGGGTCGGTCAAACCGTCCAATGCGGTCGAACTGCTCGGCGTCAAAAACGTCGACGGCGCGCTCGTCGGCGGCGCAAGCCTGAAGGCGGCGGATTTTCTCGCCATCGCCGAAGCCTACCAGAATATCGCGTAGGCTCGGCCGCTCCTCGCCGACTTGTGAAACGCCGCGCCGCGGCCGAAATCGTTGCAAAGGGCGCATTGCTTCCCATATTCCGGCCACGGGCTTGGAAATGCCGTTAAAGCATTGTATGGAGCCGCCTCCAAATCACCGGCCCTGATCGCCAGGGAGCGGCAGGGCTTGCCAGGATAAAATATGGAAACCGTACTGATCGTCATCCACCTCATGGTCGTGCTCGCCCTTGTCGGCGTGGTGCTGCTGCAGCGCTCCGAAGGCGGTGGTCTCGGCATTGGCGGCGGTTCCGGTTTCATGACCGCGCGCGGTGCGGCCAATGCATTGACGCGGGCGACGGCGATCCTGGCCGCGGCTTTCTTCGTCACGTCGCTGACACTCTCGATCGTTGCCCGCTACGGCGAAAAGCCGATCGACATTCTCGACCGTGTGCCGGCCGACAGCGGCAACGGCGTGCTCAACCAACTGCCCGGCACGACGGCGCCGACGCCACCTGCCGGCACCACCGCACCGGCTCCGCCTTCGGGCCATGGCGCCGCCACGACGCCGCCGGCGACCGCTCCTGCCACAGCCCCGGCGACGGCTCCGGCCCCAGCTCCGGCAACATCGCCTGCGACCGATTCGGCCACGCCGCCGGCTGCCAACGGCGTCACCTTGCCGGTCACGCCGCAGGTTCCAAACCAGTAGTTGGATGGGGTCAAGTGCCGCGATCTGTTGTTGTTTCAACACAGTCGCGGCAAATGCACTTGATCACGAAGATTCGACCATGCGTTCCGCTTGAGGCCGCTCCGGCACTTCGATTATAGATTGCGCGCGGCACTTTCTGCGCCCTTGGGGGGCGCCGGGCGACGCCGTGGGCAACAAGCACTGAACGATCGGATCTTCGCTATGCAGCTTCGCAGCTTCATTTTCATGGGGTTTTGTGCCGTATTCGGCATGAGCTCCGCGGCCTTCGCCGGCACTCCGGCAATGACCTCACCGCAGGCGGTTGGCAACACCGCTATCATCAACGTCGCCGCCAAAAGCGATGCGGCGCAGCTGAAGCTTCTTAAGAAGAAGAAAAACCCGAGCTCGGATGATCTGGCCCAGATCAGCAAGCTCGAAGACAAGATCGCGGCCGACAAGGCGGCAGCCGGCGCCAAGGCGCTCGAGGCCCGCAAGCTGGCCATGCGCGAGGCGGCGAAGGCCAAGGCCGACGCAGAGCGCCAGGCCTTCCTGGCCAGCAAGGGTAAGCCGGTCGTGGTCGCCGACGCCAAGCCGGCCAAGAAGGCCACCAAGATCATCTCGCCAGTTGACCCGATTGCGCCGCTCGCGCCGATCGAGTCGGCCGAACCACTCCCGGCCGAAGCGATGAACGTCGCGCTGACCGGCAACAATGGCGAATTGCGCAGCGAGGCCCCGGGCCAGAAGCCGAGGAGCGGGGGGCTCTTCGCCGGCCTGTTCGGCGGCACATCGTCTGCCTCCTCGATTGCCTATCTTCCCGAGACGCGGGCACTCGATCAGGCGCTCGCCAAGCGCGAAGCCAAGAAGCAGTTCAAGGTGAAGCCGGAATTCGTGCCGCAGGACGTCGAATTCACCGGTTATGAGCCGGGAACCATCGTCATCGATACCAGCGCACGCCGTCTCTACCTCGTCGAATCGGCTTTCACCGCCCGCCGCTATGCCATTGCGGTCGGCCGCGAAGGCCTGCAGTTCAAGGGTACGGTTGCGGTTGGCGACAAGCAGGAATGGCCGCGCTGGATCCCGACGCTGGACATGCAGAAGCGCGAGCCCAAGCACTATGGCCAGTACAAGGACGGCATGCCCGGCGGCGGTCAGAACCCGCTCGGCGCCCGCGCCATCTATCTCTATGACGGCAAGAAGGACACGCATCTGCGTATCCACGGTACCATCGCGCCGCAGTCGATCGGAACCAGCGCCTCCAATGGCTGCTTCCGGATGATCAACGAGCACGTCATGGACCTCTACAGCCGCGTCCGGGTCGGCACCAAGGTCGTCATCATCTGACGTTCTTTCAATTCTGCCGAAAGGGCCGGCTTCTGCCGGCCCTTTTGTTTTGACCAAGAACTACAGTCTCGAGCCTCGGGACTATCGCGCCTTCTCTGGAAAAAGCCTCAGCGGCGGTTTTTTCTCTGGCGGAATCAATTCGGCCGCGTTAAGCGATGACTCCCATGGCGCGATATGTATTCATCACAGGCGGCGTGGTTTCCTCACTTGGAAAAGGCATTGCCGCAGCGGCCCTTGGGGCTCTCTTGCAGGCGCGAGGCTATCGCGCACGCATCAAAAAGCTCGATCCCTATCTCAATGTCGATCCCGGCACGATGTCGCCTTACCAGCATGGCGAGGTCTTCGTCACCGATGACGGTGCCGAGACCGATCTCGATCTGGGCCATTACGAGCGTTTCACCGGCCGCTCGGCCAACCAGCAGGATAACATCACAACCGGCCGCATATACAAGAACATCATCGAGCGTGAGCGGCGCGGTGACTATCTCGGCGCGACCGTCCAGGTCATTCCGCACGTCACCGACGAGATCAAGCATTTCGTCCTCGACGGCAATGACGACTACGATTTCGTGCTGTGCGAGATCGGCGGCACTGTCGGCGACATCGAGGCGATGCCTTTCCTGGAGGCGATCCGCCAGCTCGGCAACGACCTGCCGCGCAACAACGCCGTCTATGTCCATCTGACCTTGATGCCCTACATCCCGACGGCCGGCGAACTGAAGACCAAGCCGACCCAGCATTCGGTCAAGGAACTGCGCGGCATCGGCATTGCGCCCGACATCCTGCTGGTGCGTGCCGACCGCGCCATACCCAAGGAAGAGCGCAGAAAGCTGTCGCTGTTCTGCAATGTCCGGGAAAGCGCCGTCATTCAGGCGCTCGACGTGCCGCACATCTATGACGTGCCGATGGCCTATCACAAGGAAGGGCTCGATTCGGAAGTGTTGGCCGCCTTCGGCATCGACCCGGCGCCCAAACCGCGCATGGAGCCCTGGCAGGCGGTGTCCAACCGCATCCACAATCCGGAAGGCGAGGTCACCATTGCCGTCGTCGGCAAATATACCGGCCTCAAGGACGCCTACAAATCGCTGATCGAGGCGCTGTCGCATGGCGGCATGGCCAACCGCGTCAAGGTCAAGCTCGACTGGATCGAAAGCGAGATCTTCGAAAAGGAAGACCCGACGCCGTGGCTGGAAAAGGTGCATGGCATCCTGGTGCCCGGCGGCTTCGGCGAGCGCGGCTCGGAAGGCAAGATCCTGGCGGCGAAATTCGCCCGCGAGCGCAAGGTGCCGTATTTCGGCATCTGCTTCGGCATGCAGATGGCCTGCATCGAGGCGGCGCGGTCGCTGGCCGGCGTCGAACATGCCTCGTCGACCGAATTCGGCCCGACCGACGAACCGGTGGTCGGCCTGATGACCGAATGGCTGAAAGGCAATATGCTGGAGAAGCGCCGCGAGACCGGCGATCTCGGCGGCACCATGCGGCTCGGCGCCTATCAGGCCGAGCTCACCAAGGGTTCGAAGATCGCCGAGATCTACGGTGACACCCAGATTTCCGAGCGCCACCGCCACCGCTACGAGGTCAATGTCGACTACAAGGAGCGGCTGGAAGATTGCGGCCTGGTGTTTGCCGGCATGTCGCCCGACGGCGTGCTGCCGGAAACGGTCGAATACCCCGACCATCCCTGGTTCATCGGCGTCCAGTATCACCCGGAACTGAAGAGCCGGCCGCTTGAGCCGCATCCGCTGTTCGCCAGCTTCATCTCGGCTGCGGTGGACCAGTCGCGGCTGGTCTAGCTGCCTGCGGGTTTAGCAGCTGATGCAAACCTATGTCGCGCTGCTCTACAGCATCATCCTCGGCGAAGGTCGCCGGGTCGTTATGTCCGACCTCAAGGCGATGGCCGAAGGCCTCGGGTTGAAGAATCCTCGCACACTGGTAGCGACCGGCAATCTCGTCTTCGAGGCGCGCGCGGCGGATATCACCAGGCTGGAACAGCGGCTCGAAACGGCCTTCGAAAAAACCTTCGGCCGCCATGTTGTCATCATCGTGCGCACTGCCGAGGACTGGCTGAAACTCGCCGCCGGCAATCCGTTTCCGGCCGAGTCGGCTGAAACCGGCGATCAGGTGGCGGTGCGGGTGATGCGCAAGCCTGCGCCCGCCGATGGCGTCGCAGCGCTCCACGCCTATGCCGCCGAGGATGAGAAGGTGGCTTCGGTCGAAGGCGACATCTGGGTTGTCTTTTCGCGCGAGCGGCCAAGCTCGCGGCTGCTTGCGGCGATGAACCACAAGCGCATGGGCATCGGCACCGCACGCAACTGGAACACGGTGCGGAGGTTGGCTGAGATGGTGGGAGGAATAGGCAGAAGGGCAGTAGGGCAGTAGGGCAGTAGGGCAGTAGGGCAGTAGGGCTCCTATTCCCCTACTCCCTTACTGCCCTACTGCCTTATTCCCTCCATTTCATGCCTTCGCCGTCTTCGCTCCAGCACCCAGTGCCATCGTGCGCAACACGTAGTAGATGGCGCCGGCAATCGCCACGCCGAAGAACCAGCCATAGACGCCCCACCAGGCCGGCAGCCAACTGGTGAAGTTGGGCAGGATCGACGAGAAGATGGCGCCGATGCCAGCGGCGATAAAGGCATTGACGTGCCAGCCGCCCTGGAAGCGGAACTCGCCGTCCTCGCGGTAGAGCGCCTCGACGTCGACCTCGCCTTTGCGGATCAGATAGTAGTCGACCATCATCACACCGAAGATCGGGCCCATCGTCGCGCCGATGATGTTGACGAAGGAGGCGGCGCTGCCTTCCCACGGCGCGAAGGGGTAGAGCACCAGCGCAATCAAGGCTGCGATGTAGCCGCCCTTCTTGAAGTCGATCTGCCGGGGAAAGACGTTGGAGAAGTCGAAGGCCGGGGAGACGAAGTTCGCCACCACATTGATGCCGAGCGTCGCCACCGCGAAGGTCAGTGCGGCAAGTGCGGCCAGGAACCAGCTGTCGAACTTGGCCGAGATCTGGTCGGGGTGCAGCAGCACTTCGTGATAGACGTCATAGGCGGCAATGGTGGTGACGCCGGCAACCAGCGAGAACAGGATCAAATTGACCGGCAGGCCCCAGATGTTGCCCTTGCGCAGCGATGCCTTGTCTGGGGCATAGCGGGCGAAATCGCAGAAATTGAGATAGAGCGCCGAGAAATAGGTGACCCAGATCGCCGCCACCGCAAACAGCGACGTCCAGGAGCCAGGAGTGCCTGGTACGCCCGCATCCTTGGTCTTGTCGAGCAGAACATCCATCGGGATATCGCTGGTGAACGCAAATCTCCCGGATTTGACGCACAGATAGATCGCCAGGATCAGCATCATCACCCACACCGCCGGGCCGGCCCAATCCTGGAAGCGGCGCACCGTCTCCATGCCATTCTGGATGATCAGCAATTGCAGTGCCCAGATGACCACAAAACAGATCACCTCCAGGCCGGTATGGCCGAGGAAATGCGTGTTGGCGTTGAAATCGGCGAACCATTGCGAGCGGATCAAGAGCGCCACGATGGCGCCGGAAGCGGCGGCAGTCTGCGCGCCGTACCAGAAGCAGGCGACGATGGCGCGCACCAGCGCCGGAATGTTGGCGCCCCAGATGCCGAACGAGGCGCGGGCCAGCACGGGGTAGGGCACGCCGGTCTTCACGCCGGCATAGCCGACCATGTTCATCAGCGCGTAGATGATCAGCGAACCGATGCCGATGGCGATGATGAAATTGACGAAGCCGCCGCAAAACAAGAACAGGCTGGCAGCGAGATAATAGCCCCAAAGGCTGTGGACGTCCGACGTCCAGACATTGAAGATCGAGAATGGCCCCCAGTTCCGCACCTTTGCCGGAGCGAGGTCCTCATTGTAAAGGCCAGGCGATGCCCCTTGTATTGTCACTGCGATGTCCTCCCCTTGCTAGCCGAACGCGCCTCCACGCGGTGCCACGCAGGTTAGGCCTGACGCAGGGGAACCGGCAAGCAATCCATTTGCCGGCTTTGACCTTAAAGATATTCAATGAGAATCGCGCTTATCGATCGGCGTTTGTCGGAGACGGGCCGCAATTCCGGCGGTCTTGATTCGATCCGCTGGCGCCAGCGATCAGGATGCTTTGCGGGCGAGGGCCGGTGACGCTTCGAAATTGGCGGCAAGCCAGGCTATCGCACGGGTGACGTCATCGAGCTGGTACTGAGCTACGGTGGGGCCGCGCGGCCTGACCCGGATCGAGATGCCGCCGGCTTCGTTGATCGCCTCGAAACCGTTTTCATCAGCGGTGTCGTCACCGAGGAAAACCGGCCGCCTTCCGGTAAAGGGCGAGATCGCCATGAAACGCCGAACGGCAGCGCCCTTGGCCGCCTCGAGCGGCATCAGCTCGACACCGGCATTTCCCGGAATGACGCGGTAGCCCTTGGGGAGCTCGGCCAAGGCCTGCTCGACAAGTTCCGTCGCCCTGGCCAGCAGATGCGGCGCCGCACGCGTATGAATGGCAAGGATCGGACCCTTGCGCTCGATATGAACCTGGCCGTCGTCCAATTCGGCTTCAATGGCGTCGGCAAGGGCGGCCATATCGGCGGGAGCGTCCGCGGCAACGACCGGGCCGTCCGGCGTCAGCCGGTGTTCCAGCCCATAGAGACCAGCAACGCGCAGCTTCAGCGGATGAAACAATCTGTCGGCGACTTCGACCGAGCGGCCGGTGATGAAGGCGACTGCGCCGCCGAGCCGTTCGTCGATGACGCCGAGCAGACTGCGCAACTCGTCGCTGACGGACACTGCGTCCGGGTGGGCGGCGTGTTCGAGCAAGGTGCCGTCAATGTCGAGGAAAAGTGCCCATTGTCCTTCCGGCAGGTCGGGTGCTGCTGGCAGGCCCAATGCCTTCGGTAGACTATTCATGACGCCACCCTCCGCATGCGATCGAAAAGCGAGACGATGTTGCTGTCGGTGGTTGCAGGCCGTTCGGTGACACCCGTCGCCCGGTCGAGGTCGCTGCGTTTGCGCAGCCGCGCCGCGTCCAGCAGCATGCTGCCGGCCCAGCGATAGACATTGTTGTCGCGCACCATTTCGCGCATCGGGCGCATGCGCTCGCGCTGTTCGTCCGGCGACATGGTCAGCGCCTGCAGCAGCGCATCGCTCATCATTGCCGCATCGTAGGGATTGACGATCAGCGCCTCGAGCAGTTCGCGCGACGCACCGGCAAATGTGCTGAGCAACAGCACGCCCTGCTCGTCGTCGCGTGCGGCGACGAATTCCTTGGCGACGAGATTCATGCCGTCATGCAGGCTGGTGACCATGCAGATGTCGGCAGCGCGATAGCTCTCGTAGACCTGTTCCTGCGAGTGATGTTCGGCCACCATGATGACCGGCTTGTAGCCGTCGCTGCTGCCATAGCGCTGATTGAGCTCGTCGGCATAGCGCATGCATTCGTCATGCAGTTGCTGGTACGCCGGCAGCGTGCCGCGGCTGGGCGCCGCGATCTGTAGGAAGACGAGTCTGCCGATCCATTCGGGATGGCGCGTGAACAATTCGTCCAAAGCCTGAAAACGGTCGAGAATGCCCTTGGTGTAGTCCAGTCGTTCGACGCCGATGCAGAGCTTGACGTCTGCCTTGAGGCCGAACCTGTCGCGCAGGCGGGTTCGGCATTCCTCGACTGTGGGCAGCTTTGCCAGCAACTCGGCCGGCCATTCGATCGAGATGGGGTAGGCGTGCACCAGCGTCGTCTGGCCACCGTAAGAGATCGCCGCATCCGCGCGCTCGATACGGCTTTCCAGGAAGCGATCGACGCTTTCGGTAAAATTGTTGGCGTGGAACTGGGTGTGGAAGCCGATGATCGAGCTGCCGAGCAGCCCCTCCAGGATGCGTTCGCGCCATGGGCAGATGCTGAAGACTTCGGAGTTCGGCCAGGGGATATGCCAGAAGGTGATGACGATCGCCTCCGGCAGGCGCTCGCGGATCATGCGCGGCAGCAGCGCGAAATGGTAGTCCTGGACCAGCACGATCGGCCGCTCGTTGCGCGCCTCTGCCACAACCGTATCGGCGAACTTGCGGTTGACGGCCTCATAGGCTTCCCAGTCCGAGGCGCGGAAGATCGGCCGGGTGAAGGCGATATGGCAGAGCGGCCACAGGCCTTCATTGGCAAATCCGAGATAATAACCTTGATATTCCTCCTCGCTCAGCCATACGCGGCGCAGCGTGTAGGACGGCTTGTCCGGCGGCACTGGCACGCGGTCATTGTCGTCCACAGTGAGGCGGTCCGCGCTACCGCCGCCATAGGCGATCCAGGTGCCGCCGCAGGCGCGTGTGATAGGCTCCAGCGCCGACACCAGCCCGCTGGCAGGCACTACAAGCTCGACGCCATTGTCCTTGACGTTGTGGATGTAAGGTTCGCGGTTGGAGATGACGATGACCTGGGCGTCCGGGAGGTCGTCGGCGAGGATCTTGCGCAAGGTCTCGGGTGACCATGTGACCAGTGCGGCATCGGCGGACTGGCCGTTCTTTTCGAACTCGCGCATGACCTTGCGCGCCGCTTCCGCCGCCACATCCTCACCAGCCGCGCGGGCAACGGCCGGTGCGTGGCCGTCGCCGCGCCGGGATATCGAAAACAGGACGGCGAGGGCGGATAGGCCAAGGCTTGCCAGGATCACGATCCAGAGCATCTCGACGCCATAATTTGTCATTGAAGTGCCAATCTCCGCCTTCGGCGGTCATTCTTCTTGTTTCTAATTTGAACCTGTCGCTGGCAGCCTGGTCGCCGGCAGCTGTCATTTCGCAACGCACAAAACCGCGATCGGTTCCAACAGAAATGACCAGTTCAGCTTCGCACGATCAGCGGAACCAACCCTTCATGGCGGTCGGCGAGAAAGGCGACGACGCGGTCGCCGACGCGCTGGAAAGTGAGATCGACTTTCTTTTCACCGACGCCCAGATGCCTCAGCGTCAGCGTGTCGATGCCGATCGGCAGCCTTGGGCGGGTGACGTGGATTTCGCCATTCCAGCCGTCGATTTCCAGACCGAGGCAAGCCTGCATCAGCATGAAGGCCGAACCCGCCGACCACGCCTGCGGCAGGCAGGCGACGGGATAGGCGATCGGCGCTTCGCCGACCGAGCGGGTAAAGCCGCAGAACAATTCCGGCAGCCGCATGTTGAAATGCACGGCGGATTCGAACGTGCCGCTCATCAGCCGCACCACATTGTCGCGCTCGCCAAACCGCGCCAGGCCGGCGCCGCAAATCGCCGTGTCGTGCGGCCAGATCGAACCGTTGTGGTATGACATCGGATTGAACAACACCGCATCGTCGGCAAGCGTCCTCACTCCCCAGCCCGACTGGAAGGACGCCGATAGCAACTGGTCGGCGACCATCTGCGCCCGCGCCGGCTCGGGCAGCCCGACATAGAGCAGGTGACCGGCATTGGAGGTGCGCACCTTGCAGGGTTCGCCGGCGCCGTCGATGGCGAGCGCATAGAAACCCAGATCGTCGAGCCAGAAATCGCGCTCAACGGCGATCCGCATCTCTTCGGCGCGGTTTTCCCAATGCTCGGCTTGCGCGAACTCGCCCCGGCGGCGGGCAAGTGCCGCCAGGCCCCTGAAGGCGGCAAAGACATAGCCCTGCACCTCGACCAGCGCGATCGGTCCTTTGGGAATGCGGCCATCGGCGTGGAACACCGAGTCGAAACTGTCCTTCCAGCCCTGGTTGGCGAGGCCGGATTCAGCGGCGCGCTGATAGGTGACGAAGCCTGTCGCGCGGCTGGCTTCCTCGGTCCACTCGGCGGCGGCGCACAGAGACGGCCACAGGCTGGCGATGAAGTCCATGTCGCCGGTGCGCTCTGCATAGGCGCAGGCGAGATGGATGTAGAGCGGCGTGGTGTCGACGCCACCGTAGTAGCGGCCGAAGGGAAGCTCCTGCAGCGCCACCATCTCGCCTTTGCGGGTCTCGTGCATGATCTTGCCGGGTTGGGAGTCGCTGAACGGCGATGTCTCGGTCGCCTGATGCTGAGCGAGGAAGGAAAGCACGCCGCGCGCCAGGCCGGGGTTGAGCCACAGCATCTGCAGCGCCGAGATAACGCCGTCGCGGCCGAATGCAGTCGAGAACCAGGGAATGCCTGCATAAGGGTAGGGGCCGGTCGAAAGCTCGGTGGTCAGCAAGGCCACATCGGCGCGGGCGCGTTCGACCCAGTCGTTGAAGACGCGGCCTGAACTGTGCACCGTCGCGCCATGACGGCGCTTGGCCCGCATGCCGAAGCGGGCGCGCGCCGCAGCCGCGCGAAACCGGTCGCGGTCGGGTGGCTCGGCCGGTTCCGGACCGACCTCGACATAGAACACCTTGCTGCTGCGCTTGGTCACCGCGATCAGGAAATCCGCGCGCTCGGCACTCAGTTGGTCCGGCGCCTGCGAAAACGAGATCGCTGACTGCCGCGCCAGACCGTCCAGTCCGTCGTAACGCAAGAGCACGGACGTCGCGTCGATTTCGGCCGCATGCGCCGTGCCGCGCTTTGGCCTGGTCGACCCGCGCACCTCGAACATGTCGCGGAAATCGGCAGCGAAGTGCAGCGAGATGCGGATTGCCGAATGCTCCTGGCTGTAGTTGGACAGGGTGATGCGTTCGAACAGCCGGTCCTGCCAAAGCAATCTGACGCGTTCGATATGGATCGCGCCTTGCGGGATGTCGCGGCCGCCGACGCTTTGCATCGGCAGGTTGGTCAAATTGCTGGAGAACAGCACATTGTCCTGACTGAGCGAGGCGCCGAGGAGCGATGTCTGCCGGCCGCCGACGGTCAGCCGAAACTCCGACAGCACACGCGTGTCGTCGCGAAAGAAGCCGTCACCGGCGCCTCGGATGTCGCCATAGGCATCGGCCACCACAAAACAGTCGCCTTGTTTCAGGGCGAACAGCCGGTGCGGCTCGCGCGGCGCGGTTTCGTCGAGGGAGGCGAGGGCCACGGCAGGGTCGAGCTTGCGCTCGTCAAGTTCAGTCATCAGTCACAGATCTCTGTTTTCGGGCTCGGAGCGTCGGCCGTCGTTCAAGACGCTTTCTTTTCCGCTGAATTGCCGGTCAGGCGCGTATAAGCAGAGAGATAATCACGGGCCATCCTGTTGGCGGAGAACCGCTTTTCGAAGACGGCGCGCACCTTTCCCCGGTCGAGCTGCAGCAAGGCCGGCACGGCGGCGACTGCGTCGTCGAGCGAATCGACGATAAAGCCGGTAACGCCATGGTCGATGACCTCCGCCAACGCACCGCAGTTCCAGCCGATGGTTGGCGTACCGCACGCCATCGCCTCGATCGCGGCAAGGCCGAATGGCTCGGGCCAGTCGATCGGAAACAGGAGCCCGGCGGCATTGCCGAGGAATTCAGCCTTTTCGTCCTCGGCGATCTCACCGACATAATCGATGCGGTCGCCGTCGATCAGCGGTTCGATCGTCTCGTGGAAATAGGCGCGGTCGTCATCGCCGATCTTGGCCGCCAGCTTGAGCTTCATGCCCGAGCGCAAGGCGATGTCGATGGCGCGGTCCGGCCGCTTGTCGCGCGACAGGCGGCCGAGAAAGGCAAGATATGGTTCGTCGGCCGCCGGCTCGAAGGTCGGCTGGTAGAGGCCGATCGGCAGCCCGTGATGGATGGTCGCCAGCCAATTGGCGTTGGCAAGCCCGCTTCTCTGGCTGCGTGAGATCGAAATCAGGGGAAAGCGTGGAAAGCGCTCATAGGCCGGCGCCAGATCGACATAGTCGAGCCGGCCGTGTGGCGTCGTCACCGTTTTGTCCGGCATATGGTCGAAGAACGAAAAATGCAGGAAGTGGCTGAGGTGAAAATGAATGATATCAAAGTCCTGAGCTCGGTTCCTCACATCTGCCAGCATCGCGAGATGCGCCGCCGTGTCCGACTTGAGCGGGCGCGGATCGAGGCGCAGTGCGCGTTCGCGGCCCGGAACCAGCCTGGCGGATGTGTGGCTGTCGCCGCTGGCGAACAAGGTCACCTCATGGCCGAGTTCGACCAGCCCTTCGGTGAGATAGGAAACGATCCGCTCGGTGCCGCCATAGAGCCTGGGCGGCACGGATTCGTGCAGGGGGGCGACGTGGGCTATGCGCATGATTTGGACTGTCCCTCAAAGGCGAACACGAGAGCGAAATGCGTCAGCGGGCGTAACGTTCCGGATAAAATCCGGCCGCCAACAATCCCGAGTCAATCCGCACAATTTTTTTGCAAGAAGCGGGAACCAACTCGCCGTTCGCGAATTGAATAAGGTTGGTTCGCACTGCGGCCGACCAGGGAGAGAACAAAATGGACCGCTTGCAGTTCTTTACGCCGGTGCGCATTGCGCGCGGGCAGGGACACCCCGTCGAGGAAATCGATAGCGTTGCCGAAGCGATGGTCTTTCTGCAGAAATGGCCGTCGGGCCGGCGTGGGCCTGTGTATCAATGTGCCCTGAATTGCTGCTCCGCGGCCCTGTCGGGCCGGATGTCGCCTGAGGAGGCAAGGAAGGCCTTCACCGGTTTTGCCCGTATCACCCGGCTGCTCGACGACGACATGGCGCTGCCAATGGGCGGCGAAAGCACGGCCGAAGTCTACGCGCTGAGACGTTAGGGTCCAGTCCGGTTATTTTGTGATTGAACGCCTGCGCCGTAGTGGCTCGGGCCGCTGTTTGTCGCACCAGCCTATACCCACCCGGCCCTTCACCTCACGGCCTATACTGTGCTTTCATGCTGCGCGTGACCGGTGGTTGATGACCAATCCACGGACGGTCCGCACGTGGAGGGGCAGACATTGCCGAGACTGATCCTGGGAACACTCGGCGCTATCGTCATCGCCCTTGTCTGGGCGGTCCTCGCCAGTTTGATGGGCGCGCCGTCGATCGTGATCACGGTCGGTGCGGTCGCCATAGGGGCCGGCGTCTACACCTACGTCGACAGGCGCTCGAATTGAGCTGTTCCTGTCTGTCGGGCGGCCACAGGTGCCCTCATAGGGTCGACCGTGCGGACGTTGAGAGGTCGCCACCGGACGGCAACACCCGCCTGCTTCGCCATGGCTTCAACGCGCATCACTGAAAGGTAGGCATAGCCACTGCCGAGGAATAAAAGCAGTCGAACTGCCTCATGTCTCCCTCCTTTGACTGCGCGAGAGATGCAGCGTCAGCACTACGGTCGCGGCCTATTTAACCACGCCGCTGACGATCTCATATCTCCCCAAAATAGCGGGCACGCGCCTGGTCGTCTGACGGCGCTTCTGGCCCTAATCCCAGTGCGTCCGGAACGCGTGTCGGATCGCTGGCAAAGAGGGCGAACGCGTGTGCACGTCGCTTATCGGCTACCTCTCCGCGTTCGAAAAGCAACGACGTCTGCATTGCCTCCAGGCGTCGCATCCGGCCGTAGAAATCATCATGGTCCCTGGCATAGGCCTCCGCCGCCGAACGCCAATCGGAGCTCTCCAGCAACCGATCTCTCAGCAACCGGACGTCCCGAAGGGTCCTTGACAGGCCTCTGCCCCAGGCAGGATCTGAAGCGGCTGCGGTATCGCCGACCAGCACGACCCCGTCGCGAAAAGGGCTATCTACCCATCGATGCGACCCGTCGAAGCTCGCGAGCGGGCCTGCCTGACGTACCTGGTCGAACCAATGGTTGGGTGCGCCCGCAGCCTGAAGCTGCCATATCATTTCATCAAGCGAATGGCGGCCGGACAGACGCTTCGGCAGGATATCCTTGTGGTAGACGAGATAGATGCGGTTACGCCGAGGCGCGATGCGCATGGCGATCACCATTCGCCCGCCCGTGGAATCGTAAAAGAGGTTGATCGTATTTGCCGATGGTCTCCTCACGTCGCCGACGAGGAACTCCGAGCAATTGACGTCGCCCTCCAGGACCATGCCCGCCGTGACGAGTTGCTCCGGGTCGCGCCTCAGCTCGAAGCCAAGAAGCGACCGTATTCGCGAATCCCGACCGTCCGCTAGAATGACCAGGCGAGCAGAGAGACCTTTGATGTCGCCGCCTATGTGAACTCGTGGCACATCTCCGGATGTCACCGCGGAAGCCCCGTTTCCGCGCCTTACCTCGGCTCCCAGCACCTCGGCATGTCTCAAAAGAACGGCTTGCATCTTCGGATGGGGAAAGGTCACGCAGCACGTGCCAGCGGGAGTCGTCGCAGCCAGATCCCGCGTAACGGGTGATGAGCCATTTGTGAAATTTGAAAAGTAGCGTGCCTCGATGGCGCAGCCTTCAAGAAGCAAATCGTATATGCCCAAGCGTTTCGCCTCGAGACTTCCCCAAGGCATTAGCACCTCGCCACGGATTCGGTCCCTGAACTCTTCCTGCTGTTCGACGATGAGAATCCTGATGCCGCAGCCGGCAAGGGCGATGGCAAGCGAGGAGCCCGCCAGACCGCCGCCGACAATGATCAGGTCGTAGTCAACCACGGCGCCGTTGGACAAAAGGAGTTTCCCCCTGACATGGCCCGAACCGATAAATATTTGAATGTGCTAATACAGTGATCCCGCGCTCTCCCCGAGTCAACGGCGCTGGCAGGTGATACGGCTCGGGCAAGCATGCCCTCACGAGCGGTCGCGCCCTCACGACGACCTTGTCGTCGCGGTTGCAAGCATCTAGTCGCAAACGGCGAGTGCTTACATGGGCCGAATAACGGCTGTCAGCTTGCTGAGCGTCGAGACGCAGGGGAGCGCTGGAGCAGGGGCTGACGAGCAAGCTTGTCCCGAGAACTGGTTGCGCCATATCTCGTAGAGCACACCGTCATTGAACACAGGAGTTGTGATGATGGTCCGCAACCTCTGCCTCATTGACGCACCTTCAAGCGCCGGCGCCTACGCGCCGGGGCAGGAGAAGGCCCCAGCTACCTTCCGGCGGCATGGGCTGGTCCCGGCATTGACGCGATCAGGCCGGCGCGTGGATGACCGTGGAGACATACCAGGCTTCCGCTGGCGGCTGGACCCGCAACGGCCGAAGGCCATGAATGTCGACGCTGTCCGTGGGGTGGCAGCCGCCGTGGCGACGTGGTGGAAGAAGCATTGGCTGGCGGCGACGCGTCGCTCGTGCTCGGCGGAGACTGCACAGTCGAGCTTGGAACTGTGGCTGGGGCGCTGCGAGATGAACGCTCGGTCGGGCTCATCTACATTGATCACGACGTCGATCTGAACACCCCGGAGACGAGCGACGGCGCGCTCGATTGGACCGGCGTCGCGCATCTGCTCGACCTGCCAGGCACGGAGGCGGAGCTGAGCGGCCTCGGCCCACGCCGGCCGATGCTCGCTCCGGCCGATATCCTATACTTTGCTGCCGACAACATCACAGCCGCCGAGGCGGAGACTATGCGCTCGCTCGATCTGGAGAGGATCTCTCTCGCGAAGGTCAAGGAAGATCCGATCGGAGCAGCCCGAGACGCAGTGGCTTGGGGCGCGCGCGACGACCGGCTTCTCATCCATCTCGACGTCGATGTGTTGAGCTTCACCGATTTGCCGATCGCGGAGAATGTCCGACGCTGCGACGGCTTGAGCTTCGACGCGCTTTCAACGGCGCTTGCACCGTTGGTCGCGGCTCCGAACTGGCGCGCGCTGACGGTGACCGAAGTCAATCCCGATCACGCGCCCGATGAGCGCGAAACATTCGGTCTTTTGATTGCGATGCTGTCGAAGGCGTTGTCGGCAAGAACGTGACCATCAGCTGCCGGCCGCTTGTAGCAGCCGGTCCCCGATCAGCCGCCTACGCCTCGTCCGTGATCCACTCGATCGAGGCGCCATGCGGATCGGTCCAGGCTACAGGGGAGCGGTTCACAGATAGGAGAAAGCGGCCTGGTGGCCGGCTTGTACCGGCGCGTGTGGCGATGGATGGGAATACGCGCGGGAACTCGTTCGATACCCAATAAGGAGCGAGACGCATAGCCTGCTCGGCGAAAGCTTCTCTGTCTGCAGGGTCGGAGACATAGTCGAGGACGGCTGTGTGAAAGATGACCAGCGTAGCGTCCTTTGGCGCTTCGCTGCAGAGTTGCACGAGGTCGCTCCCGCGCAGGTCGCCCTTCACCACTCGAGGTTTGACTGTCGCGGCAATCTTTAGCGCCGCCCGCAGATTGGCGAGCCGTGCTGTCTGTTCCGGCCAGACCAGTGTCTCAAGCCATGCGACTTGCGTATCGTCCGAAGCATCGATCGGGTTCAGGTCCAATCCCGCTCGCCAAACGACTTGCGGCAAGGCAGCCGGCAAGGGCGTCATCTCGCTGGCCAGGCATCGGAAGACAGGTGGCTCCGAGGCCATCGTGGGTGCGCGGATCGCCTTGCGTCCGTAGTCATAGCCATAGAGGTCGGGCATGAGGCAGAGCCCTGCGGAGGTCCCGACCTCGATGAGAGCCAGCGGCTGCGGCAAACGCGACAGGACGGGGAGCAGCGTGGCGCACCTTCCCGGCTCATTGGTCTGGGTCGAGCGCTCCAGCATGAGAGAGCGGACAGCGTGGAGATGCGCCAGGAGCGCCTGGCGAAATTCGGCCCACCCTGTCGGAGTGCCGAACAGGTGACGCACCGCGGCAAGCAGAAGGTTCGGTTGCCGCTTTAGGTCCGGGAGGGTCGACAGGAAGTCGAGCGTCTCCCAGTCCTCAGCGGCCGCACGAGCCAACGCTTCGTAGAGCGGCGAGCGGCCGCGAGCTTCCGTATCGGCGAAGTGAACATATCGAGCTGAGATCTCGGCCAAGCCCTCCTTGTCCATATCTGTTGATCCTCGGTCCCGACGTCTCGTCACAGTACACCACGGGTCTTATTGGAGCGAGGCACGGCGTTTCTACACAAGCTTGACCCCTGCGGATCTCCCGCGGTCGCCTGTCTAACCGTTGGGAAGCCGCCAGTCCGCTCACGTACAAGACCCTGCCGGACAGCAATGCGCCCATGGCAGCTGGTTTACGGACGAACGCGAATGATCGTCTTCCCGCTGATCCGCTCGGTCGGGTTGAAGGCGGCGACGGCATCGTCGAGAGTCGAGACGGTTCCGATGTTCGTCCGCAGTCGCCCGTCCCGTACCCGCTGGACGATCTCACTCAGTTGGGCACGATCGGACTCGACAACGAAGTCGATCGCCAGGCCATCGAAGGGCCGAACCTCGGTCGGTCCGACGATGGACACCAGCGTTCCTCCGGTTCGGATCAGGGCAGCGGACCGCTTCTGAATGTCGCCGCCGATGACATCGAACACCAGATCGACTCCACCGACGTCTTCCAGGGCGTCGTTCTCGAGGTCGATGAACTCATTTGCGCCGAAATCCAGCGCCTTCTGACGGTCGGCGGCGCGTCCCGTGCCGATGACATAAGCGCCGGCCTCTCGTGCGAGTTGCGTCACCATCGAACCGACTGCGCCGGCCGCGCCGTGCGTAAGGACGCTCTGCCCCGCCTGAAGACGGCCGTGCTGGAATAGTCCCTGCCATGCGGTCAGACCCGAAATTGGCAAGCTCGCGCCCACCGTGAACTCGACGTCGCCTGGCAGCGGCGCGAGGTTGCGTGCCTCCATGGCTATATACTCCGCCAGTGTGCCGTCGCGATACCAGTCTGCGAGACCGAACACGCGCTGTCCTACTGAAAGACCCGTGGTGCCATAGCCGAGCGCGGTGACCACTCCGGCCAACTCGTGCCCAGGGATCGACGGTTTTCGGTCACTGTCGTGTCGATCGGTCCAGGTGGAGGGCCACGTCAGCTCAGTCGGGACGAATCCCGACGCATGTACCCGAACGACGACGTCATTTATCGCTGCCTGCGGCTCCGGCCGCTGCACCAGCGTCATCCCGACCGTTCCCGCGGCCTGGTCCGTTACGACGATTGCCTTCATGAGAATTGTCTCCTCGAGCTCGATCACGACCAAAGCGAATGAGGCGTTCGCGATCAAGAGCCGCGATGTTGCACTTCCCCAGATGTCTTTGCACCATGTCGAGTGTCGCGGCCTTGGAGCGGCGAGGGGACTTGCCTACATCGCACATGTCGTCGATATGGAGGTCGATGAGTTCGCCGAAGGTCTTCAGACGCGCTGTACGGGACTTGGTCGGCGTCTCGATCGACTTGACGCTCGGCATCGGTCGCCCAGCGTCGTGCGTCGTCTCGGCGCAGGAACGTCTCGCTGGCGTTGCGACCTTTGCGACGCACTTGGACACGCCAGGAGCCGGACGAGAGCTTTGTGCAGGTGGCCATTTTTTCGTGTGCGCTCCGTGTGCAGTGAGAGATCGAAACGTGGCGAAAAGGGTCGTATTCTGGCGTAAGGTGGCGTGGCTACGCTTGCGCCTAACGAATTGATGTTAAAGACAAAATGCTGAAAAATCAAGACCATAGATTGGCCATTGCCCCCATGATGGACTGGACGGACAACCTTATAAACGTGCGGGTCTAAGCCTCATGTTGTAGGTAATGTTGTAATGCGGGCATAGATAAAGCCCGCCACCAGTTAGGAAGCGGGCTAAAAGCGAAGCGATTTCAGATATTTAAAAGGGAACACCAGAACTTCCTGGCTTTGGTCGGTTTCCCAAGTGACCGGCTCGCCGTCACATTGATCCGATTCCGCGTCGTGGCCGTCCTCGTCGTCGCAGTTGTCTTGCTTTAGATCATCGAGGCAGCCGAGTGACGGCTCGTCGTCTGCCATATCCTCCAGGTCGCAATCGGCCTCCATGAGATCCAGCGCGGTGATCAGCGACATGGCCCGGTCAAGGTGATCGTTCAGACGCTTTTGGACCGACTGGCGCCATTTGCGCGGGTCCATCCCCTTCGGCATGGCCAAGCGGCTTTAAGATGCGGACCTAGGTGTTCATTGCCCGATCTCCCGCATTGCGCGGTCGAAGTTTTGTGCGTTGGCTGGGTGGTCCCTAACCTAGTCTGGTCTTGCCTGCCATCGCCTTATACCTCATGCTCAATGGCGCCTAGGAGGGGATGGAGACATGATGAGGTTTGCAGCTATACTTCTCTGCTTTACGCCGACTTGTTCCTACGCCGCAAGTCTGGTGCCGGCGGAGCAGCCAGGTCTACTTCAATTGCTACCGAAGGAGACACGTCCGTTTTCAACACTCGGAATTAATGCCGTCTATCGGATATGTATTGGTTTCGGGGGAAATGTCTACGCCCCGGTACTTAAGATCACGGATACCGGCAATTCGGCGAATGCGTTTAAGCTGAGAGGGGGCAATTGTGTTGACATGCGATTTGTAGGCCAAGCAGAAGTCACGTCGCTCGTTAACTCCGGCCTGAAAGGCACTTTCGAGCTATTAGCGATACCATAGACTGTCCGTTGGGCTCTGGACAACTTGCCTTCTACTGCTTCAGCCGGGCGGTAACTTAGCGCCTCACCTTCGGCGTGATCTCCTCGATCTGCGCCTTAAAGCCGTCCTGCACCATCGCCTGTTCCATCGCCTCTGCGGCTGCCTTGTCTTTCGTGGTCAGGATCGACCGCCAATGCGGTTTATCGAACACGCTCACGATGTAGGTCGTCACCGGCTTGTCGGTCATTGGCTGGCCTTGCCGTAGGCGTTCGGAGTGGTGTCCGGCGTGTAGATCAGACCGACGTTGTTCCCGTCACATTTCTTGCAGCGAAGCTTTGGCCGGATGTCCCATTCCATGGCCGGCGCATCCGGGCCGAATCGGTCGCGGAGCTTCGCAAGGTCGAGTTCCTGCTTATGGTGACAGGCCGGGTTGTGGCAGTACGCCGTCACCGACATTTTGTCATCGATCAGCGATTGGTATTGTCCAGCCCTTTTGCCAACTCACAAACCGACCAGGTTCTCGAAAATTACCTGCGAATGAGCCGGCGGCATCACGAAGAGGCCGGCCGCGATCATGCTAATAATTGATGAGGCAAAATCAACACTGATTCGATCGAACTCCCTTGCCTCATCAAGTTCGAAACCAGGATGCTGCACGACGCGCGACAGATCGAGAAAACAGTCCTTCGTCACCAGCGGGTGGCAGCCGGCGGCCAATGGCATCTGGTCTTTCCCGTGCGGTCTTGGCTTGGAATTTATCCAGACAAAGAAACCATTCGCCGGGCACACGCAAATAGCATACTTGCTTTTGGCAGGCTTGGTCAGAACTGTCGGGACAATGTAGACGTGACCGAGCTTACAGGATGCCATAGGCGGCGAACTCTTCCGCGCTTTCGACGATCTCGGGGCTGGCGCCCTCTAGCATATCGTCGACGGCTATCGGCGCATTGAGGTTCGCCTTCTTCCAACCGGCATGGCCGTGCGTTTCGTCGGAAATCGAGCCGAAAGACCGGCCCTTCACATGGTCAATGGCCTTGTCCAGACACTCGATATCGGACTGGCTGAACAAGCCCAGATTGGGCTCCCGGCCGGCTTTGTATTTCGGATAGGTGGACTGGTTATCGACGACAAGGGCACCGTCGATCAGAGCCTTGTCGTCAGGTCCGATGGTGCCTTTCAGCGCATCATATGCGAACGACGGCACCGGTCCATTGTCCATCGCTATGTAGCGGTCGCCAAACACCGGCCGCCCGTAGTTCCGCAGATGCTCGAACTCTGCAAAATATAGGGCTTTTGAAGCGTGAAAGCGGCCAATGCCCGGCATCCGACTGGCGACATACACGATCGCTTCGATAGCCTTGGGCTTGTCGACTGTGAACTTCATGCCCCGCGATATATACGAATCCAGTGAATTTTTCCATAGCGCTACGATTTCATGGCGGAGGCAGACAGGCTGTTCCTGATTTCGTCATAGCACGCCCTTGCAGTGGCGAGGCGTGCGGGCGATACCCGACAGTCTGGAAAGAACAGTGGGAGTGATGATCTTGGAAGACGGCATCTATTCAATCGCGGCGACGGCAGAGAGTGGCGCGTCTATCTTGGTGCTGAGAATTGAAAACGGCATCATCCAAGGCAACGATACGTCTGGAGCGCGCTACCGCGGCACAGTCATTCAGAGAGACACTGGTTTGCATGTGTCACTTGAGGTCACGTTCCCGGCTGGCAATTTTGGCATTTGGGGAACATCGCCAGGCGAGACCTTTCAAACGCGGCCGTTCGTTGCAGTCGTCCCTGAGAGTTTCTTTAGCGATCGTGTGCCTTTCACTCTGCCAGGATACGACATGACGCTAACGGCGATACGGGTCCCCGACAACATCGGGTTTCTCGCCGACAACGATGGTCTCGACCAATATATTGACGCCCTTGCAGATATCCGAAGGGCATGGATTGCGCACGACGCAACCTGAAGCCTCAGTCGGGGCGGGCCGTTATCGTTAAAATTGGTTGCAACCTATAGTTGTATAAAGCAGGTGGTCGATCCTTTTAGGGTGTAGCCGCTTCGAATCGCAAAAAGGCCCGTCGCTTACGCTCATTAGCTGCGACGGGCTTTTTCATTCGACGGCGCTTGCTATACAGCGCAGCATATAGGATTATTGTCCTCGTTGCGGCGAACCCCTTCAACGGAGATCGCCAATGGCCAGAACCAAAGCTTCAAAGCAGCTTTCGCAGAACGAAATCGAGCGCTTCCTCGTGGCAGCAGAAGCGCTGCACAAGAGCATCGTCGGTCCCCTCCTGGCGTACCACAGCGAGCACTACCAAGCGCTTCGTGAGGTCCACGGACCGTTGTTGAAGTCGATCGAGACCATCACCGGCAAGCGGGCGCCGTTCATCCAGCCGAACATGACAGGGCCGGTGAAGCCTATGAAGGCCGTCAATGAGGTGCGAGCGCGGCAAGGGACAGCGACAGCACCAGAGCAACGATGACGAGCGTTGCCAGAATCCCTGCGGCGATCCAGAACCTTTTTGATTTCGGCACGGTCATCCACCCTCGCCGCCGGCACGATGCTGCATTGCATCGAAGATAACGTCGAACACACTGCCGACTTCTTCGCTGATCTCGTCCAGGCTGATGCCCTCTTTTTCCGCCGCCTTAATAGCCTGATCGGCAAGGTCTGTAATTGCCGCTGGATCGTCAGTGAAGGCGTTCGGCAGATGCTCCGCCATCCATTTGTCGAGGAAGTCGACGCCGCGCTTGCTCATTGAAGGAGCCAAAATGCGAATAGGGCAAAAAACGCAAAGAGCAGCACCGCAACGGCCACCAACACCCCTTTGCTGGTCCCCCGCCTCGGCTGAGGGTCAGGGACGAGTTTTTTGGGGTTCGGCCGTTCATCCATGGGGAGCTAAAGTTGCGGCAGCAAATTAGGTTCCGCTAATTCTTGACTGATCAGAAACCCGCCGCAGCATCTCATCTTCGGAATCAGATCATCCGACATTGCAGGCGCATCCGGGCCGAGCTTGGCCTTCAGGGTTTCAAGGTCGATAGGCTGGTTGTGGAAGCACAGGCTAGCATGTTGGCAGTACGCGTGCAGCTTCATCTTCTCGTCAATGAGACCTTGGATCGTCCACTTTGCCATAGCGTCGATATATAGCGCCGCTGCGGTCAGTCCGCCACGCCGGCATCACGGTGCAAAATTGCGTTGAGGATTGCCTCATACACGCTGCCGGTGTCCTCTTCGATCTCGACGCTGCTGATTCCTACCGACTTGGCATCTTCGAATAGCTTTTGGGCCAGTTCGGCAGCTGAGATGACGTCGGCCGTTGCGGGAACGTTGGCGCCAATCCATTTGTACAAAAAATCTGTGCCGCGTGTGCTCATGGCCCGCCTCTAGCTTCCTTCGTCGACAATGCCCTTTACCGATGCATGTCGCAGTTTCGCCTCGCCCCGTAGATGCTTCACTCTCGCCCTGACACCGGGCTTCAGCCACTCGACGCCGGTCATCGACTTGGGAACACCCACCGGCGCCTCTCGCGCGGCCTGCACCCTTTTCCAAAGCCGTTCGCGGACATCGTTCGGCAACGTGATGAACGCCGACCCTGCATACTTGCCGCCTTGCCCCATCAAGGCCATGGCGGGCTTGCCCGGCTCACGCTTGACGCCAAGCAGGTCGAGTTCGCTGAATTCGTAGCATTTGATCTTCAGCCAGGCGTCGGACTCGCCGCTCCTGTAGGGCGCACCGCGGCGCTTCGACACCATGCCTTCGAGGCCCAGCTTCTCAACGCCGTGGAAGAATGCAGCGCCGCCGCCGTCAACATGCTCGCTGAATTGGATGATACCGTCTGCCGGCTGGACCAGATCCCAAAGCATCGCCCGCCGCTCAACGATCGGCAGCGGCCGAAGGTCTTTACCGTCGAGGTGCAGGAGGTCAAAGGCTACGAAAGCCAGCCGTTCGGCATTCCAGGCCATTGCCGACCGCAGCGCACGGAAATCCGGGGCGCCGTTTGGTGTCGGTGCAATGACCTCGCCATCAATGATTGCCGACCGTGCACCAAGCGCCTCTGCGGCCGTCACGATCGGCCAATAGCGCGACGTCCAGTCAATCCCGGTCTTCGTGTAGGCCCGCGCGCCGTCCCAATCGATGATAAGCTGCGTCCGGTACCCGTCGTACTTGATTTCGTGGATCCAATCATCGCTTTCGGGCGGCGTCTCGACCAGGCGCGGCAATTGCGGCGGGACGAATTTCAGCCTCCCAAGGCTGGGACTTCTACGCATGCACACACACTCCAGCGACGGGATTCAATTAGCATGCGCTTAAATAGTTCCGGAACATTTTAGACGAATTGGATGATAGATCGCCAAGCCGCCCCGCCAGCGTGCGTTCTTGCCGGCCGCTCTTCACACTACATCGCCGAAGTGCCTCGCGCGTCCAAAAGGACCTTCCTGCCGATCCAGCCATGGGGCCCTTGGCGTCGGCATCGGGATGGCGAATTGCTGGCTAACCGCAGCCTCAATGCGGACCTCCTCTTGCGCAAAACCGACCGTTGCCGGATGCTACGCTTGGGGATGAGGCGGACTTACCAGTGGGCCATGGCTGACAACGATCACCTGATACCGCCCGACGAACGCCTCATCGAATTTCTCGACGGGCTGCCAACTACGATTCGGGACGCGGTACTTCACCAATGCTGCTGGTGGGTCGAAGCTGCAGACTTTGTCGAACTAGGGACCTTGGACCACGTTCAACTCCTTAAGGATTTCCTACTTGATGTGTCAGGTTCTCACAGAGCTTATCGATGCGGGCAGCTCATCGGTGTCATTGAAATCGTTCTCGTGCCGCCCGCAGGACTCGAAGAGCAAAACATGGAAATTTACGAAGAAACTGGACACGAAGGCTTCCGCGACGCCGCCATGCGCGCTCCTTTGAGTGAGCGTCATTTTTTGCGCGCTCGTGAACAATTTGCCGAACTGCGGCAAACCTTCCTGAGCCCATCAATGCTTGCCTTGTGGCGCTCGATTTATCGACACTGACGCCCAAAGATATTAATAGCATTGAAGCTTCCTGGTTCGCAGTCGTTTTTAACATCCCGCGCCGTTTCATAGCGGCCACCAAGCCAGCACCAAAATGACTGAGCTTGCGAGGGTAAAGGCGACGTGATCGGCGGTCATTGGTCTTGCTCTCGAAGGGCCAAAGGTTTGTGCGGTTGCCTACAGCTTCCATCGCTTGTTGGCCCGGTCGATGGCGGGCTCCCAAACGTTGACGCTGTGGCGTGCGCTGAGTTCTTGCTGCTGCTGGCGGGGCTGGATCGGCGCCGTTCGCCCGAGCTTCACAGCCCTGGCATAGGCTTCGGGATGTTGATCCTTTTGGCTCGCCATGAATCCGCGAACACTCTCGCCAACGTCCTCGTCGCGCTCATGGCCGAGACAGAATTGGCGAAGGAATGCCGTTACGGCTTCATCTGTCGCTGCCTTGCGGGCGGCTGCATGGCGCTGTTGGGCGGCTTCGAATGCAGCGGCGTTGCGCACCGAACCAGCGACCGCTACCAGTTGCGCCGGTGCCTTGGAATAAACGGACCAGTTGAACGCGGACGCTTTCGGCAATGTAGCCCGCCCATCAACAACCTTGTCAGCAAAGCGTCTCGCCACCGCCTCGTCGGCCGTGAACCACGTCTCGGCCGCAAGCTCCTTTTTGATTTCAGCGAGCGGGCGCTTGGTTCGATCGGCGTAAATGCGCGCCGTGGACTCGTTGATTGTTTTCAGCGACTCGATCGTCTTGGCGTGGTCGGCGGCTGTGCCGAAAGTCACTCCTGCCGGTTCGTGGATCATCATGTAAGCGCCTGGTCGAATGATTATCTCGCGCCCGGCCATGGCAAGAACCGACGCGGCAGAGGCCGCAACGCCCTCTATCCACACTGTCACCTTGCCGCGGTGCGCAGCCAAGATGCTGTGGATCGCCACGCCGTCTTCGCACCATCCGCCGCCGGAGTTGATCCGAACCGTCACGTCGGCCGTTGGGCCGAGCTTCACGAGCGCGTCACGCACGTTGATAGGCGTAAAGCCTTCGATGCCCATGGCGACGCCTTCGCCTACAGTGCCGTAAAGCCAGATTTCGCTTCCGATAAGAACGTTCATTGCATTCCCCCGTTGATGGCCGAGACGCGGCTTTCAAAGATTGCAATCGACTGCGGCGTTGCACCTTGAAGCGCCTTAAGCGCCAGTTTCTCGGCAAGATCGAAATCGCCAGCCCGTTGCGCCGCCCGGATTTCCGGCCAGACGAATGAAATTGCATCGATCAGAGGCTGAGAAAGCGCGTCCGGCAGAGCGGGGTCTGCGAGCATTGCCCTGTATTTTTTGAGGTGGGGTTTAGTCATCATGGTTTGTCTTCCTTCAAAGTTTTGCGCCGGCGGCGAGCAGGCGGAGGTTCGCCCTGGTCCGCGCTGTCGTTGTCGATTTTGGATTCCCCGCCGATCATCCGGGTTAGCGTTTCGTAGTCAGAAATGACGATGCCCTGCTTCCGGGCCTTGGCGGCGGCCGCGAGCATCATCTGCTCGCCCTCATGTCTCAGAGAAATGATCCAGCCTTGAACCTCGCCCGCGATCAGATGGTCGTCTTTCACGCCCCGGCGGCGAAGATCTTCGAAAAGCCATGTGGCAATCGGTCGAATGTGCAGCAGCCACCAAGTCGAGATGGTGCCGATAAAAATATCCTGAAAATCCAAATCGGCTTCGGTGCCTTCGCGGACCAAGTTGTCGAGTTCGATGCGCCGCCGTTGCGCCCGCATGAGCGCGATCTTCTCCCTGCGGAGTTCGTCCGACTCGTCGGTTTCCTGCGCGGCAATGTAGGCTTGCACCGAACCGGCAAGTGGGTAGCGGCCACGGCCGGCGCGTTCGAAGACGCCCTCTTCGGCGAGCTGCCGGATGCGCCGATCGGTGAGATTCAAAACATCCCCGAGTTCCGCTGCCGTGACTGTCGAGGTCAGGAAATCCAAGGGTTTGCCCTCGAACCGGAAACGGAAATGAAACTTTCGAAGCTATGGCTGGAGGCGTTACACGCTGTCGCCCACCCCTTGTTAGTCAGCCGCCCAATGGGACCCGCCGTCGTGCCCGGTGCGAGCAGGCCGACCCGGACGCCAGCCTGCTCGCGACGCAAAGCCATGAAGAAACCCAGACATGGCCGCGCCTTTCTTGAAACAGAGATGAGACCGGGCAGCTTCCGCCGTCCGGTCCAATAGCATTGAAGGGTATCCAACATGCCTTGGATCATGCGGGCAGCACGCTCTCATGTGCGAGGACGGCTGCGGGATTGGCGTCATGCCGGCGCTGAACATCGAAGCCCGCCACCTCGGCATTGCGGATGAGGCTTTCCTCTACCAGTTCGAGTTCGAGCATTTCGGCGTCGAGGGCTTCAAGCTTGGCCTTGCGCTCTTCGTCGGTATAGCCAGGGCGGATGGCGTGAGCCTGCCTTAGCTTGGCCTCCATCTCCTTGGCCCAGATGTCAGCGCCGAGAGCGAGCGCAAGGCTCGCCTTGTTGTCGGTGTTCAAGCCGGGTGATCCCGTTTGCCTGCCGGGCGGCGCCAGGAATGCGGCGACGCTGACATAGTAGGTGTCCAGCGGCTGCCTCAGAAATCGGCGATGCTGTTCAAGGCGTTCGAGTGCCTGGTCGAGCGAGCAGTCGGCATCCTCTATAGCTTGCCGCTCCTGTCTCAGGTTCGCGATACGATCACGCACCGTGGTCAAGCCGCCGGCCAGTTCGTTGGTAGCCTTGCGGCTGGCGGTCAGAGCAGTTTTGATTTTCGATGCGATCGACATCACTTGACCAACCTCTTCTCTGTCGCCCAATCGCGGCAAGCCTTGGCCAGATTGCCGGCGGCGTTGAAGCGTTCGTGCGCGATTTCGTTCGTGGCCTTTGCCTCGGCCAATCGCTGCTCTGCGGCCTGGAGGGCGACCTTGGCGGCGTCGATCTGGTCGGTGAAGTCCAAGCCCGGCCGCCTCGCTGCATGCTCCTGAAGCCTTGTGAGCTCGGCCTGCGCTTCAATGCGCGCCCGGTTCGCTTCGTTCTGGCTTTCGGTGCCATCACGCGCGGCGCCGAGATTGCGGCCTCTGATCCGGTCAAGCACTGCAAGGCGGTTCATGTCGAGCTTGTGCATCAATGCCTCCGGTCGCGGAGGGCGGCCATCGCTTCCGGCGCGGTCGCCTTTGCCTGCACAAGGTCCAAAACCTGTTCGGACGGGGCGTTGGCAATTGCGCCGATGGTGGCGATTTCCGCCGCCGATGCCCACGCCTGGTCATATCCCTGCATGAAGCCGGGCGGGTCCTGGTGCGCGTCCAGCTTGTCGAGCTTGGCCTCCACGGCATCGAACGATGCGTTCAACTGGCGGCGCTGGTCTTCAAGATTTGGCAAGTGCTGCACTCCTGTTTCGGTTCCTGTCTTGCCGAATATCAGCCGGGCGAGTGGACATTCAAAACGTGCATGTCCACTTTTCTTCAGTGGTCGTTTTCCTGAAGGATGCGCTTCATCTGCTTGTGGGAAGTGGGCAGGGAATGCTCTGCCCGGAGCAGCCGCCAGAACGTCGCCGCTGGTTCCTGTGGTGGTGCTGACAGCGACCGGGCGTCGTGCGGCCAGCGCGTGGATTGGTACCGCTGGAACGCGAGCAGCATCGCCCTGGCAGCAGATCCAACTTTGAGGCCACGCCATCTGTCGTGCGTCCGCCACAAGGCGCGTAGAAGCCGGTTGCGGTCAGACAGTGCCGTGGCATAGGCGAGCGAGGTGCCGCCACGCGCACCGAACCGGCTGGCATTGGACGAATACAGCCTCGCCATCTCGGCGCCGACGGACTGGCAGTCTGGATCAGGGTCCGCTCGCAAGACTGCAATGGCCTTGGCGATCGGGTCGAGTTCGGCTTGGACAGTTTGTCCCACCCGATTTGTGCTGGCGCCGCTCATTTCGCGGCCGCCGTTTTTTTCGACCAGCCGCGCCGGTCCAGAGAACGAGCAAGTGCAATGCTGATTTCTCCGATGGGCTTGGCGTCGTCGTCTAGCTGCCCGGATGCGCTGGCCTGTTTGATGGGCCGACGCGCACCGGGCAGAGCATTACCGTTGTGCCCCCGAGATATAGATGTAGTGGTGGTTTCCGCACTAAGGCCTGTAGTGGTGGTTTCCGCACTAAGGATTTCCTGTTTGTGGTGCGGTTTCCGCACGGAAATCTGGCGTTTTCCGCCACTGGACTTTTGTTTTTCAGAAGCCTTTCGGGCGGCGTCGGCGATTGCTTCCGCCGCCTCCCTGGTCTCGACTTTCCGCCAGTCGTCGGTCGGCTCTGTCAAATCTGTCGGTCGATAGGTGAGCCTGAAGAAATTCGGGCGGCGCCATTCTGCATTTCCGGCCCGGCCTTCCTGCGTGATCTCGACAAAGCCGAGCGCGACGACTTCGCGGATTGCTGGTGCAATGGCATGCCGGTGGATTCCGTATTCCTCGAACTGGTCGAAGGTCGTCGGCAGCTTGCCGTTGTCGTTGCCGCCATGCCGGCCGACTTCAATTTCCAATCGGGACAGGACCCGGTGACCCGACAATGAAAGCGTCCGATACGCCGGCGACTCCTCCATCTCGATCAGCCGCCAGGAGAACTGGCCGCCGATCGTTGTACGCTTGCCCCTACGAGCGCGCCCGGTCTTCTCCGCCATCAGCCACCGCCATTCTGCCGGCGGCGGAGACGGCCATGTTCATGGCGATGGTGCAGGCGGCAAAGCCAGCGAACATCCATAGGCCGGTCATAGTCAGGATGGTGCGCCTCGGCGTCGAGGGCGCCGCATTCCTCGCAGGGCTCCTGGATGACAAGGCCACGTTTGAGAGCGCTCCGCAGGCACTGGTGCGCCCAGACTTTCTGAGGGTTAGCTTCCTTCCATCGGGCTTGCGGAGTTGTGCCCGAACGGTTAAATTTGCGGTGTGATGTTTCTTCCTTTCCGCCGTTCCCGACTGCAATCGGGGCGGCGGTTTCGATTTCAGGATTTGCCATCAGCCAGCCCTCGCCAGTCGAATGGCCTGGGCAATCCTGATCGCCTCGATGGCGTCAGCGGCAGACAGCCCGAAACGGGATCGGAGTTCGGGCACTGCCGCGCGACCGCCCTGCCGTTCATATGGACCGGCCAGGAACTCGGCGGCCATCTGGATGTTCATGTCGGGTTCGAGGTCGCGCTGCATTTATGCGGCCTCCCCACCAAATTCCCAGATGCGGGTGCGTGCCTGCTGCTCAAGCCAGGCGTCTACGTCTTCCTGGCGATAGCGGACCTGATGGCCGATTTTCAAATAGCGCGGGCCGGTGCCTGTCTGGCGCGCGTGGTTCAACCATGAGATCGACTTGTCGATCTTCGCGGCGACCACTTCAGATTTAAGGAGGGGCATAAAGTGTTTCCCTTGCTACCCGCGCCGCACAATTGCGACGCGTTGCAAGGAGATTTAGCGATGGCTCTCAGTGACAGTGGCGGGACTGTCAGCCGATTTCTGAAAGGTATTTTTTGGCGCGATAGACTTGGCGCTCCGCGACACCATGACGGTTGGCAACTACCATTGCAGCCTTTTTTGTTCCCTTGGCTTTCTCGGCCTGCCAGTCGTCATAGATCCGCCGCCAACGCGAGCGCTTTTTGGCTTCCGTGCCGTGTGTCGCGGTATGGGCTTGCTTCGCCGCTTCCCGGAACTTTGCTTCGTTCAACACCGTGGACTCGTGCAGCACGACTTCAAGCGAATGATAGTGTACGCCAACGACGAGCGCCTGCCGGACCAATTCCAACACCTTGCCGTCAACGTCCGTGATGCCCCGATTGAGGCGCAAGACCTCGCCAAGGAGCCTTGCGCCGAAATAGGCTGCGTCCGCTTCGGTGGAATTCCGCTTGATCTTGAACCAGTCGGCCGGATCTTTGCCGGCGATACTGATAGCCTCCTGTCCCATCTCGGCCATGTTGCGCAATAGATCGTCTACGATCGGTTTCGGTCCTGGCGACTGCATCACCTTGCTGCCCTTGCCGATAGATTCGAGCTCGATGGAAGCCTTCTCCTTAGCCACGGAAATCATGCCCTTGGGGCTCTGGATCTTGTTGGCCATCACATCGGCCTCCACTTCCAGCCGGCAAACTTGTCGTCTCGTTGCCGTAGCTGCGCATAGCGCTGCAGTGAAGCCCAAGAGCGATGACCAGACACCAATGCGACGTGCGGGATGTTCCAGCCGGCCTCAAAGAGCCGGGAAACGCCTTCGTGGCGTAGATCGTGGAAATGTAGCCCTTCGATATCAAGCAGCTTGCACGCGCGGGTGAAGGCCGCGCCAATGGCATCGGTAGTATAGGGGAAAATGTATTCGCCGCCGCCAGTCGTCGGTTTCATCCGCAACACGATGGCTTCAGCCTCCGGCGGCAACTCGCACCAAACGTCGTTGCCACGCTTCGCGCCGGGGTTCTTCATGTCACGGACCATCACGCGGCCGGCATGATTGGCCGTCGTCGCCTCGAAATCGGCCCACCGGATGCGGGTGATCTCTTCCATGCGGCGCGTCGAGAATGTAGCGAACAACACAATCTCGACCATTGGCGCGGAATGCGGCGCACGTTCTGCGCGCTCCTGAAAAAACGTCAGCAGCCGGTCAAGCTCATCGAGGGTAGGGCGCCTTTCCCGCTTGTCCGATTTGGCTATTGCTCTCTGCTTCCGCAGGACAAACATAGCGTCTGACATTGCCTCAGGGTCGAGCGGGTATGCCCAAGCCTTCTTGGCGATGGCGAACACGCTACCCATGTGGGAGAGGTAGTTGTTGATCGTCGACGGGCCGGGATTTGCCAAGCCGGTGACCGTATGAATGGTCCTGGCAAAGGAAACGATATCGTCGCTGCCAATGTCCGCGCACGACATGCCGGCGATAGAGTGTCGTTGGATTGCCGCCAGGCAGGCGGCCTTGGTCTTGCCAATCTCGCCGCCATATTCTTCGAGGTATCGGCCTATCGCGTCGCCGAGCGTCTTGACCTCTTGCGTCGCAGCCTTGAACGTCTTCGGGTTATCAAGCTCGGCCTCTCGTTGCCGCAGCCACGCCTTCGCCGCCTTGTGATCGCGGAAGGTTCGGTTTTCTCGGATTGTCCGGCCGTCGCTTTTCCTGACGATCTGACATAGGTAGGACGGTTTCCCGTCGGTGCGCGTTCTGGTAACTATCGTGCCCATCGCTACAACATCGCCCCTGTCGCCTACAACAATGTTGTATCTGCTACAACAAAACGCTGCAAAACGCAACAATCGCCTGCAATGAGCTACAACATATGATGCGCATGAAACCCGCAGAGATGTACGCAAGAGGCCGGAATTCCGGGCTTCTAGTTGTGGCCATTGCCCCCATGATGGACTGGACGGACCGGCATTGCCGGTTCTTCCATCGCCAGCTGACGCGTCGCGCGCTGCTCTACACCGAGATGGTGGTGGCGGATGCCGTTATCCATGGTGCACGCGAACGCCTGCTTGGCTTCGACGCCACCGAACATCCGGTAGCACTCCAACTCGGCGGCTCCGATCCGCAAAAGCTGGCCGAGGCGGCGCGCATCGGCGAGGCCTTCGGCTATGACGAGATCAATCTCAATGTCGGCTGCCCGTCGGACCGCGTCCAGTCGGGCGCGTTCGGCGCATGCCTGATGAAAGTGCCGCATCTCGTCGCCGATAGCGTGGCGGCGATGAAGGTGGCGGTGAAGATCCCGGTGACGGTCAAATGCCGTATCGGCGTCGACGAGCAGGATCCTGAGCCCGCGCTCGATGCGCTGGCCGACGGCGTCTTCGCGGCCGGCGCCGACGCGCTCTGGGTGCATGCGCGCAAGGCCTGGCTGGAAGGATTGAGCCCGAAGGAAAATCGCGATATCCCGCCGCTCGACTATGATAGGGTCTATCGCCTGAAGGCCGGAAAACCGAACAAATTCATCGGCATCAATGGCGGCATTCAATCGCTCGAGGAGGCTGCTCGCCACCTCGACCATGTCGATGGCGCCATGCTTGGCCGCGCCGCCTACCACACGCCTGGCATTCTGGCCGGTGTCGATGCTGCGTTTTACGGGGCTGAACCCGGCGCATTCGATTTTGCCGCGCTGATCGACACGATGGCGGATTACGCCGCGCGCCATATCGAGCAGGGTGGGCGGCTCGGCCATGTCACCCGCCACATGGTCGGCCTGTTCCACGGTCTGCCCGGCGCGCGCCGCTTCCGGCAGATCCTGTCGACCGATGCGACGAAGCCCGGCGCGGGGCCGGATGTGTTGAAGGTGGCGTTCGCTGCCGTCGATTTCGACCGCACCGAACAGGCCGCCTAGGCGGTTCAGTCGCGCAAAATCATCCGGTCGCCGCGCACGTCGAAACCCGACAGCGAGCCAATAAAATTCATGCCGAGCAGGCTCTGGCTGAGCGCGCCCGGTGCGGCGACCATGACCTGCATGTTCTTGCGCACGATGCCACCGATCGCCAGTTCGTCGGTGCGCACCGACGCTGCGCGCGCCATGCCGTTGGCGGTCGAGACCGGGACGGTGAAGCTCAATGCAGCCGGATTGAAGCCGGCCGCTTGCGCGTCTTCGGCCGTCAGCACCGTGCTGGTCGCGCCGGTATCGACCACAGCGCGGATCGGCGCGCCGTTGATCGTGATGCGGGCCTCGAAATGGCCGCTGTCGGCCTTGTCCAGGGTCACCGTGGCGTGGCCATCCTCGACGCCGAGCGCCAGCGGGCTGCCGGGAATGAGGCCTGCCGTCACCCGGCTTGCGAAATCCTGCAACTCGTAGCGATACTGGTAGCCGGCGACGAGCGCCAGCACGATCGCGGCCCAGGTGCCGAGATTGCGGGCCATCGCGCCGAGCGGCCTGCCGGATCGGATCAGGCCGGCGCTGACCAGCAAGCCGATCGCGCCCAGCCAGACCAGCCGGCTGAAATCGTAGTTCTCGATGCCGAACGTGCTGCCGGCGTCGTTGTTGATCATCAGCAGCACCAGCCCGACGCCGATTGCCGCCATCACGATCCAGAACAGTCGGTTCATTGGACCTGCCGTTTCACGAGAGGACGTCGCGCTCGCGCGCCATGCGGCTACGGCGTGTTTCCCGGCGCGGCCGGCGCTCGACCGTCTCCAGCCGGGCCGGCAATTCGGCCATGACGCTGCGGCGGTTTTCCGGCGTCATGCCCATCCAGGCGCCAATTTCATCGCGCGTGCGACCACACCCGAAACAGAAGCCGGTTTTCATGTCGATCGAACAGACCAGGATGCAGGGGGATTCGATGCCCGTCATGATGTTCTCGTGAGATCCCTTTGCGGAATCCCTTGTCTCGCTTCCACATGGTGCAACGGCAAAGCCAATGCAAGCCCTCCGGATTTCGCCACCGGCAGCCGCTTTTGCGGAACGGCCCAGTGTTGCGGCTTGATGGTTGTGGTTGCGGCTTGATGGTTGTGCCGGCCGGGCAAGGCGGCTATGCCGCTTGGCAATCTTGGAGATGAGCACCGACGTCATGACCAGCACACTGCCTTTCGACGATTTCCGCGATCTGCTGGCGAACCTGCCGCCGGCTGACGAGGCGGCCGAGGCCCGCGTGCGCACGCTGTTTGCGAGGGCCGACAAGCCGAAGGGTTCGCTCGGCCGCATCGAGGACATCGCGGCCTGGCTTGCCGCCTGGAGCGGCCGTGCGCCGCCGGCGGTGAACCGGCCCCTGGTGGCGATTTTCGCCGGCAACCACGGCATCACCCGTCACGGCATTTCGCCGCGCGCCGTCGCTGCGACCGCCAGTGCCGTCGAGTTTTGCGCTGCCGGTGGTGCCGCGATCAATCAGGTTTGCATCGCCAACGACCTTGGCCTCAAGGTGTTCGACCTGGCGCTGCACATTGCGACCGCCGATATCACCGAGGACGCAGCCCTCGACGAGCGCGGCTGCGCCGCCACCATGGCCTTCGGCATGGAAGCGATTGCCGGCGGCGCCGATCTGATCTGCCTCGGCGATCTCGGCGTCGGCAATTCCACTGTCGCGGCAGCCTTGTGCGCGGCCCTGTTCGGCGGTAGCGGCGCGGAGTGGGTCGGCCCGGGATCGGGCGCCGATGTGGCCATGCAGGCGCGCAAGGCGGGAGTGGTCGATGCAGCCCTTGCTTTCCACGGCACTGCTCTGAGAGATCCGCTGGAGGCACTGCGCCGGGTCGGTGGCCGCGAATTCGCTGCCATCGCCGGCGCCATCATCGCTGCCCGGATGCAGAAGATTCCGGTGCTGCTCGATGGCTTTGCCGCGACCGCCGCGGGGGCGGTGCTGCACGCCGCCAATCCCGCGACGCTCGACCATTGTCTGTTGGCCAGCCTGTCGCCGGAGCCCGGCCAAAGGCTTGCTGCCGAGCGGCTCGGCCTCATTCCGCTGCTCGATCTCGGTGTCAGCCACGGCGAGGGGGTAGGGGCAGCCCTTGCCGCCGGCCTGGTCAAGGCCGCCGCGCTTACCAGTTCGGGCATGGCGGCTGCGGTCAAAGCATAGAGAGCATGATCCCGAAAAGTGGAGGCCGGTTTTCGGAAAAGATCATGCTCTAACAAACATCCGCTAGCGCCGCCGCGCCGCTACCGCCTTGGTCGGCAGCGCTGGCAATTCCTCCATCACCCGGCTCAGCGGGAAGATGGCGATCGCCTCGGTCCCTTCGCGCAATTTGGAAAGAAGTTCGAATTCGCCGCCGTGCATGGCGAGCAGGCCCTGCACGATCGGCAGCCCGAGCCCGGTGCCCTGTTCGGCGCTCTTGATGGCGATCGAGCCCTGGCCGAAGGCCGACAGCACGATCGGGATTTCGTCTTCCGGTATGCCCGGCCCATTGTCCTTGACTGAGATGTATTGGCCGCCGCCCGCCGTCCAGCCGACGCGCACGCGGACTTCGCCGCCGGTGGCGGTGAACTTGATGGCATTTGACAGAAGGTTGAGGGTGATCTGCCGCACCGCGCGTTCGTCGGCGAACAGGCGCGGCAAGGCGATTTCGAAGTCCTGGACGATGCGGATGTCCTTGTTGCGCGCCTTCAACTCCATCATGTGGCAGCAATCTTCAGCGATGTGGAGCAGCATCACCGGCTCCTCGTTGAGCTGGTAGCGGCCGGCCTCGATGCGCGACAGGTCGAGAATTTCGTTGATCAGGTCGAGCAGGTGCTGGCCGGAATCGTGCACGTCGCGGGCATAGTCGCGGTAGGTTGGGTTGCTCATCGGCCCCAGCACCTCATTGGCCATCACCTCGGAAAAACCGAGAATGGCGTTGAGCGGTGTTCTCAGCTCATGGCTCATCGAGGCGAGAAAGCGCGACTTCGCCAGGTTGGCATCTTCGGCCCGCCGACGGGCCTCGTCCGACATCGATTTTGCTGTCTCTACTTCGGCGAGCAACGCATCCTTCTCGGAGCGGAACGATAGAAGCATCAGCGACGAGTGGTTGAGATGACGCGCGAAATAGGCGAAGAACGGCAGAGCCGCGACCAGCAGTGCGACCATCATCGTCTCGACCGACACCCACAGTTTTGATTCGGCATAGGCATAGACCGCCACCGGAATGACGAAGGTGGCGAGCAGCGCGCTGCGCAAGGACGACGCCGTAATGGCGGTCGCTGCCATCGCCAGCAGCAGCACCATCGCCTTGATCACCGGGAAATAATCGGTCTGGCAGGAGGCGCAGCCGAGCCAGGCGAACCAGGCCCAGCCGAGGCCGCACAGCGAATGGCCGATCAGAAAATCCCGGCGTGTCAAAATAGGGTCGAGTTCGGCCGCTTCGGTGCGTTCGACGCGCCGCGCCATGAAGGCAACGATCGAATAGCAGATGAGCGTGAACAGCGCCCAGATGCTGATCTGCTTGTCCATGCCCGCCAGAATCCCGGTCGCCGCGATCGCCAGCACCAAAAGCGGAATGACGGTCGCACCCCTAACCATGGCGCGGGCATGCAGCCTCAGGAGCTCGCGGTCGAAGTCGAGATTGCCGACCTGTTGCGAAAGACGGTCGCGCGTTCTGCGCACCGCGCGCGCCACATCGCTGTTGCGGTGCGGTTTCCTGCGGTCCACAATGAATTTATCCGCTGTGTTCGAGCGTAGCAGAGGCATGGAAACTTCAATTTATGCGCGCAGCGATCTCAATTCGTTAAGCTACGTTCGAATGATTAAGAGACTGTTTGCCATATGAGCCGCTCGTGGTCGCCAAGGCCGGGCCGGCGATACTATCCGCCGCAGCCGCGAAGCCTGTGGCGCAGACTGCTTGATTACGCGCTGACCGTTCTCGTGCTCGGCCTGCTGATCCTGCTCGCCGCGCGGCTCGACCGCTTCGAGACGCGCAAGGCGGAGGGCGCCGCGATCGTCAATGACGGCGATTCGCTGACCCTTGGCACTGAACGCATCCGTATGCGCGGCATCGATGCTCCGGAATACCAGCAGATCTGCCGCAAGGACGGCGCCGACTATGCCTGCGGCAGGCTGGCGCGGCAGGCGCTGGTGCGGCTGATATCCGGCAATCCGGTTACCTGCAGCGGCTGGCAGCGCGACCGTTACGGCCGCCTGCTCGGGGACTGCAAGGCCGGCGGCAAGGATTTGAACCGCGCCCAGGTCGAGGCCGGCTGGGCCATCGCCTATGGCGACTACGAAACCGAGCAGGCCGTTGCCCGCGCCGGCAGGGCCGGCATCTGGGCCGGCACGTTCGACCAGCCGCAGGACTGGCGCGAAAGCCACCACGAAGGCCCGGTCGAAAGACGGCACGGCACACTGGCTTCGTTCGGTGACGCCTTGCGCGAAATCTTTCGCTTCCGGTGAGAGGCAGGCCGTGTCCTATAGTTGCAAGCCTGTGGTTGCGGGCAAAGATCGGGAGGATTGAGATGAAACTGTTCGACGGTGGCCGCGCCCCCAATCCGCGGCGTGTCCGGGTCTTCCTCGCCGAAAAAGGCATCGAAGTGCCACTGGTGCCGGTCGACATGGGTGCCATGGGGCACAAACAGGAGCCGGTCAGCTCACGCAACCCGCTGCAGCGGCTGCCGGTGCTTGAGCTCGACGACGGCACCATCCTCACCGAATCCGTCGCCATCTGCCGCTATTTCGAGGAATTGCAGCCAGAGCCGGCGCTGTTCGGGCAAGGCGCGCTTGGCAAGGCCAAGGTCGAGATGTGGCAAAGGCGCATGGAGTTCAATCTGCTCAGTTGTGTCGCTCAGGCCTTTCGCCACATCCATCCGGCAATGAAGGAATGGGAAATTCCGCAAATCCCCGAATGGGGCGAAGCCAACAAGACGAAAGCGGTCGAATTCCTGAACCTGCTCGACACCGAACTGGCAAACCGGGAATTCGCCGCCGGCGATAGTTATTCGATCGCCGATATCACCGGGATGATCGCCATCGACTTCATGAAACCGGCGCGCATCAAGGTACCGGACGAGTGCTCCAACGTGCTGCGCTGGTACAGCGCCGTCACCAGCCGGCCGAGCGCTTCCGCCTGAGATGGAGGCGGACCTCGAACGCCTGACGGTAAAGATCCGCGCCTGCCGCATCTGCGTCGACAATCCTGTGGGACGGCCGCTGCCGCATGAGCCGCGCCCGGTGCTGCTGCCGTCATCCAGCGCCCGCATCCTGCTCGCCGGCCAGGCGCCGGGCACCAAGGTTCACCTGTCCGGCATGCCGTTCACCGACGCATCCGGCGACCGCTTGCGAAGCTGGCTGGGTGTCAGCGCGGAGGAATTCTACGACACCGAGAAATTCGCCATCGTGCCGATGGGGTTCTGTTTTCCCGGCCAGGACGCCAAGGGCAGCGACCTGCCGCCACGCCGCGAATGCGCGCCGGCCTGGCGCGCGCCGCTGATGGCGTTGATGCCGCAGATCGATCTGGTTCTGACCATCGGCTCCTACGCGCAGTCCTGGCATATGGGTGAAGCAAGGCGGCCTTCGCTGACCGAAACCGTGAAGGACTGGCGCACCATCTGGAATACGCTGGCCAGCCCGAAAGTGCTGCCGCTGCCGCATCCATCCTGGCGCAACTCCGGCTGGCTGAAGCAGAATCCATGGTTTGAAATGGATTTGCTGCCCTTCCTGAGATCGGAAATCCGCTATCGCATTGCTTAAGCTTTAAGCAAGATATCACTCGCTTTTGTGCCATTCGGCAGAATTTCTTTCTTGTGAAAGGCCAAAATAAGAGGGAGTATAGCCAATCTATTCCCAAAGCGCGCCGCGCCCGAGGGAACGCGGCCTGCACCAGGGAGCATCTCAATGGATCGCCTCGACAGAAAAATTCTCCGCCTCCTGCAGGAGGACGCGACGCTCGCGGTTGCCGATGTTGCCAAGAAGGTAGGCCTGTCGACGACACCCTGCTGGCGCCGCATCCAGAAGCTCGAGGAAGAGGGCGTCATCAAGCGGCGCGTCGCCATTCTCGATCACGAAAAGGTCAATGTGCGCGTCACCGTCTTCGTGTCGATCCGCACCAATTCGCACAGCCATGAATGGCTGCGGCGCTTTTCCGAAGTCATCCAGGAATTTCCCGAAGTGGTCGAATTCTACCGCATGAGCGGCGACGTCGATTATCTCCTGCGCGTGGTTGTGCCCGACATTGCCGCCTATGATGCCTTCTACAAGCGGCTGATTGCCAAGATCGAGATCCGCGACGTGTCGTCGTCCTTCGCCATGGAGCAGATCAAGTACACGACCGAAATGCCGCTCGACTACATGGTGCTGGACAAGGAATCCGGGGCCAACGCGGCTTAAGGCTAAACCCGCTAGTTCTTCTTTTTGTTGAGAAAAGTCCAGGGCGAGTTGACCGGCAGCGTGATCGTATCCGGCACGTTGTCGACAGCCACCACCTCGGCTTTGCGCACGGTGTAGCCGGACTGGATGATCGAGACGCCGTCGAGAATGAACAGCTGGCTCCTCTCCATGCCGGGCTGCAAAGCGCCGGTCACGGCAACCGACTCATAGGCCTTCGACATCTTGTAGGGACGGGCCGGCGTGACCAGCACGATCTGGTTCGGCGGCGGCGTCGGCATATGGCTGCAGGCGCCTGTCCACGGCACCAGCAGGAACTGGTAGACGAGATCGCCATCGCGGTCGACCGGCAATGCATAGCCGGCTAATTGTATCGTTTTGTCCTGTAGATTGAGCGACAGCGTCTCGCCATGATCGGGCAGTTTTGCCGCGATCATCGGCAGGCCGGCATCTTCGGCAACCGCCTGCGTCGCCGGCCGCAGATCCTTCCAGAAGATGTGCGCGGTCTGTGCCAAAGCGTTGGCGCCGGATGCAGTTGGCGCGAGGATGGCTGCGAGCAGCGCAATCGCTTTGAGACGGTTGGCCATGGCACTTCCATTGTTTGCGGTCGGTTGCAGGGATTGAATAATCCATCGTGATCTCGGACGCATGCTGCGTCGCTGACGCAGCCGCCAAAAATGATCAGGTTGCATCGCAGAATGCAACCCGGAGCATGCCGCGATCTAAAAGCGCGTCGAGCGGCATCGTTGTTCGATCCGAAGAAATATAAGGAAATCGCCGAAAGCGCCTTGCCCGATCGCCTCAGCATCGCAAAATAACCCGGCCATGAGTTGCTTTATGAACAGCCACATCTTAGCCGAATGTCGCCACAGCTTGGAGAAATCCCATGCCAGCCAGCAATGATCTCAGCGGGCTGATGAAATTCGTCGATCGTGACAAATGGCGCGAATGTTTCGAGCAGGTGTTCAACGATCATTTCGGCCCGATCCTCAATGACGAGGACATGGAATTCGAGGACCTGGCAGAAATCCTCGGCGCCGACTATGCAATGAACCTCTGGGGGTGCGCCTTCGAGGATTTCCTGACCCAGGATTTCGAGGGCGAACCCAGCAACATCGTCGACGAGTATCTCAAGCGCCGAGGCTGGAAGGAAAACCCGCGATCGAGGGCCTATATGGCGGCACTGCGTACCTCCGTCATCAGCCTGTATGAGATAAGTGATGTCGTGCCGGGACAATCTCTTGTGGCGCGCGATCTGTTGCGCGGAGGCGAACCGATTAGCGTCAATGAGGGCACCGCCACCAAGATGTTGAAGCAGTGGGACAAGATTGCGGCGCGGATCGTGTCGGTCCAAGGCAAGAATGTTCTTGCCGGCGGTCTTCTCCCCTTCAACCGGGAAGCCACTGAAATCTTGCTCGGGGGCTTATCGGGCGTATTCAGCAAAAAGAAATCAAGGAAGCTGCCTACCATCAAGGATGAAGACCTGCGCGCGGTGGCGTCCATGTTCACGCTCGCCTGGCTGTTCGACGCCCTCGGCAAGGCGTTGGACATGCAGATCCTGCAAAATGCTGAAGGCGATCAATTCATGTTCCATGATGTTCGCTTCCCTCTGGCATCGGGCGTATCGCAGGTGGACATCGTCGCCCGGTTGAACAGTATTCCGGCCATGTCGCAGGAGAACGCGAAGTTCTGGAATTGGGTTGAAGACATGCCGCAGCGCGAGAACCGCTCCAAAGAGATGGGCACGCTTTCCCTGGACACAGTGATGGACAACGGCTTGCGCGTCTTGGGCAATGTCGAATTGAAAGGCGGCTTCCTGTGCCTATCCACCAATTCCGCCACGCGAGCGGAAAAAGGCACGGTCCTGATCCGACAAGCCGTTGGCGATCTGGTCCGGACACCTCTAACGGAAATCCGCACCATGCAGCAGATCATCGCCGAACAGCCGACAACGAAAAGCACGACGCTGCCACCCGAGATGCCAGCGGACCTCGCTGAGCAAGCCATTCGCGAGTATCTGGACCGACACTACAGGGAAGCCCTCGATCAACCGATCGGGATGCTTGGGAACAAGACGCCGCGTCAGGCGGCCAAGACCTCAACCGGCCGCCAAAAGGTCGCCGATTGGCTGAAATATATGGAAAACCAGACCGCGCGGCATTCCGACCCCACTCATCCCATAGCCACTTACAGTTTCGAGTGGATGTGGAGGGAACTTAAGGTTCAAGACCTGCGCCAGTAGCACCCGGCACACGCCAGGCACCAGCAATGTTTTGAACCGCCCTGGGTTTCGAAGAGGCTCTCGAAATCGGAACGCGTTTGCTGCGTTACCTCGGCAAAACACAGTTTGGCGAGATCAGGCTTTTCTGGCGGCGATCCTCTCGAGCGTCTTGGCATTGGTCAGTTCCCGAACTGCGTCCTTGCCGATCCAGCGCGCCGTCTTGTCCGTCGACTGCGCCAGGCGTTCGGCCACGACAAGGGCAGCACCGTGCATCTCCACCGATCCCTTGCCGATCGAACGAAGCGCCCAGTTTACCGCCTTCCTCACGAAATTGCGGCTGTCGGTGGCATGCGCTTCAATGATCAGCAGGAAGCCGAGGAAGGTCGCTGCCGGCTCTTGCTTCCGGTGCACGACGGACCAGGCCATCATGGCAAAGGCCGTGCGTCGGACGAACTCCCGCTCATCCGCCGCGAACTCTTCGATCAGTTCCTTCCAGGCGTCCGTGTCGACGAACAGATCGGAGACGCCGTCGACAATGTCCCAGGAATCGAAGGATGCCGCCCATTGCCTTGCATCCGCTGCGGAAAAGCGCTTCGGGTCGGCCGTGACGGAGGCGATGAACTGCGCCTCCATGATGCCGGTCTGCCAAAGCTCGAAAGCTCGTTCGTGGTTGCGCTTGATCTTCCTGGCGATCTGCCGCTGCATGCCATGCGAAATGCCGAGCGCCCGCTCGATCTTGATGCCGTAGCGCAGCATGCCGCAGCGATTTTCTTCCGAGCCGATCGACCGCAAATGCGCGACGATGTCGTCGGCGCTGGATTGGGGCGATAGCTCGACCATCCCAGCCTATTTCTCCAGGCGCGCCAGCAGCGAAGACGTGTCCCAGCGCTTGCCGCCCATCGCCTGCACATCCTTGTAGAACTGGTCGACAAGCGCCGTCACCGGCAGTTTCGCGCCATTGCGGTCGGCTTCATCAAGACAGATGCCGAGGTCCTTGCGCATCCAGTCGACGGCAAAGCCGAAATCATATTTGCCGGCATTCATCGTCTTGTGGCGGTTCTCCATCTGCCAGGACCCGGCAGCACCCTTGGAGATCACCTCGATGACCTTCTCAATGTCGAGCCCGGCCTTCTTGCCGAAATGGATGCCTTCGGCCAGTCCCTGCACCAACCCGGCAATAGTGATCTGGTTGATCATCTTGGTGAGCTGACCGGCGCCCGATGGCCCCATCAGCCCTACCATGCGGGCAAAGGCATCGATGACCGGTTTGGCCTTGTCGAAGGCAGTCTGGTCACCGCCGACCATCACCGTCAACACACCGTTTTCGGCGCCCGCCTGGCCGCCGGAGACCGGCGCGTCGAGGAAGGAAAAGCCGGCCTTTTCAGCAGCTTCGGCCAGTTCGCGCGCGACCTCGGCCGAAGCGGTGGTGTTGTCGATGAAGATCGAACCTTTCTTCATCGCGGCGAAGGCGCCGTTGGCTCCGGTCGTCACCGAGCGCAGATCTTCGTCATTGCCGACGCAGGAAAAGACGAAATCCTGGCCCTCGGATGCCTCGGCCGGCGTCAGGGCAAGCTTGCCGCCATGCTGGGCCACCCATTGCTCGGCTTTCGCCCCGGTGCGGTTGTAGACGGTGACCTCGTGGCCGCCTTTGTTCCTGAGGTGCCCGGCCATGGGATAGCCCATCACGCCAAGACCGAGAAATGCCACAGATGCCATAGGTTTGCCCTTCAGATGGAAACGGAATTGTTGGCAAAGCTCTCTAGGCCCTGCACTCAATTCGTCAAGACGCGCGTGGGCAGATCGACTGGCACAGGCACATGGAACCAGTCAACGCTTCAGATGTATGGTGATCCGGCGTTCGATCCATTCAACGCCATGGCGCAAGATCTCGACCATCACCAGATAGACAAGAGCGACCCAGATATAGGCCTGGATGTCGAACGAATTGGCAAAGGCAAGCTTGGCCTGACCCATCAAATCGTAAACGGTGATGATGGCGACGATGGCCGAAGCCTTGACCATCAGGATCAACTCATTGCCATAGGGACGCAAGGCGACGATCAACGCCTGCGGCAGAATGATCTTTCGCAGCGTCTGCAACTTGTGCAGCCCAAGCGAGGCAGCACCCTCCCACTGGCCTCTTGGCACGCTTTCGATGGCGCCGCGCAGGATCTCGGCCTGATAGGCGGCGGTGTTGAGTGCGAAGGCAAACACACCGCAATTGAAAGCGTCTTTGAAAAAATCCCAGAGACCAACCGTTTGAAGCTCAGTCCTGAACGATCCCAATCCGTAGTAGACCAGATAGGTCTGGACCAGCAGCGGCGTGCCGCGGAAGAAATAGACATAGCAATAGGCGAGGCCGGACAGGAGCCGGTTGCTGGACATGCGCCCATAAGCGACCGGCACCGACAGGATCGCTCCGAGCACCATCGATATGCAAACCAGTAACAGCGTGGTTTGCAGGCCCTTCAGATAGGCCAGGGCATATTTGGCGAAGAAGTCGGCGTTCCAGGCAAAGATCAGATAGCTGACGATGCCGAGGCCAAACAGGATCCAGAAGCCGACCATCGCATAGCCGATGACACGGCTGCGCGGCCAGCCGCGCGCCCGTGGTGGCGGTCGTTCTACAAGGGTGGCGGTGACGCTCATCGTTGCGCCTCTCGCCGGCCGAGCGAGCGCAGGATCGCGCTGGTAGCAAAGGATGAAACGACAGCCAGACCAAGGAAGACCATGGCCGCAACGCCATAAAACAGGAAAGCGTGCTTGGTAACGCGGGCAGCAGTGTAAGCATTGCGCAGCGTCTCGGCGAGGCCGACGACCGATACCAGCGACGTATCCTTGAGCAGGCTAAGCCAGCAGTTCTCAAGCCCGGGAAACGCGATGCGAAGGAGTTGCGGCAAGATCACCTTGCGCATGGTCAGCCAGTTCGACAGGCCGATGGCATAGCCGCCCTCGTACTGACCTTTCGGTATGGCTCGAAAGGCTGAAAGAAACACCTCGCTGGCATAGGATGAAAAGATCAGCGACAGCACGATCATGCCGGCGACGAAGCTGTTGACGTCGATGGTCGCATCTGGTCGGAAATATCGCACGAGGTGCTGCAACAGGATTGGTACGCCGAAGAAAAACAGGAACAGCGTCACCAGTTCCGGCAAGCCGCGGAAGACGGTGGTGTAGATGTTGGCGGCAAGCCGCAGCGACGGCTCTTCGGATTGTTTGGCCCAGGCGACGAAAAAGCCGATCGTCAGACCGATGGGCAGTGTCGCCAGCGCAAGCGCGATGGTGACCAGTGCGCCATAGGCAATATCGTCAATCCAGCCATCGGGTCCCCAACTCAGAAGTATCCATATGTTCTGGCTTGGCATTGACGGGTCTTGTCTCCACTTCTGTCAGGGCAAGGCGGCAGGAGAAATCTCCCCTGCCGCCTTGTTTCAGGTGATCAGGACTCAGCGCCGAAGACGTCGAACTTGAAGTATTTGTCGTTGATTTCCTTGTACTTTCCATTGGCGCGGATGGCGTCGATGGCGGCGTTCAACTTGTTGACCAGATCCGTCTCGCCCTTGCGCACGGCGATGCCGGCGCCCGGTCCAAAGATCTCGACCGGCTGCGGCGAGGGCTGGCCGAGAATTTTGCAGCAGGCGCCATCAGGCGAATCCAGGAACTGCTGCAACACGACGATATCGTCCTCGATCGCGTCGAGACGGCCATTGGCGAGATCGGCCTGCTCTTCGGGGCTGCTCGGATAACCCTTGATCGTGCTGTCCGTATAGGTCTTCGAGGCATAATTGAAATGCGTCGTCGTCGTTGCCACGCCGATGGTCTTGCCGGCCAAATCTTCCTTGGTCACGCCCTTGAGGGTCGAGTCCTTCGGAACGGCGATCGCCGATGGCGTGTTGTAGTATTTGTGCGTGAAATCGACCTTTTCCAGACGCTCGGGCGTGATCGACATCGAGGCGACGATAGCGTCAAACTTGCCGGCCTGCAGCGCCGGAATGATGCCGTCCCAATCCTGGGCGACGAAGGTGCACTTGACCTTCATCTCGTCGCAGAGCGCCTTGGCGATGTCGATGTCGAAGCCTACGAGCTGGCCATCGGAGGTCAAATTGTTGAAGGGTGGGTAGGCGCCTTCGGTGCCGATCCTCAGGGTTTCCTGAGCCTGGGCGACGCCGAGCGTCAGCAGCGCAGCCGATGCGGCGAGCGCGATACGCAGTGCAATACGCATGATAGTCCTCTCTTTATGGCTCCCGGCCGTCGTTCCGAAACGGCTCTGTGGGGCGGTGCTTTTGACCGCCCGCTGGCGCGATACTCCCACTGTTTTCGGGAGAAAAGCAACTGTAAAACCGTTGCTTGCGGGATTTGCAGGTCCAGCCAATGCTGACGCCGGGTCAGACAATGAAACAGCTGAAGAGGGCGGCTGAACCGGGCTCGGGCAGGGGCCTCAGGGTTTGAGGCCGGTGGCACGCTCGATGAAGTCGGCTATCGATCCGGTGTCGTCGAGATCGAACACCGGCAGGCTTTCGCCCGTGACCGCAAAGTCGGCGGCAATCGCCACGATATGCGCGTCATTTGCCGAGAGTGGCGAGCGGTCCTTGGCCTCCAGCCGCCGAGTCTCGATCTTGCTATGCGCCTCGCGCTTGTAGCCTTCGACCAGCACGATGTCGCACGGTGCCAGCCGCGACAGGATCGCCTCCAGCGTCGGCTCGTCCTCGCCGCGCAATTCGTGCATCAGCGCCCAGCGCACGCCCGACACCACCGCGACTTCCGTGGCCCCCGCCTGGCGGTGGCGGAAGGAGTCGGCTCCCGGCTTGTCGATGTCGAACTCATGATGGGCGTGTTTGACCGTCGACACCGTCCAGCCGCGCCGGACGAGCTCGGTGACCAGCTTCTCGGTCAGTGTGGTCTTGCCGGAATTCTTCCAGCCGGTGATGCCGAAGATGTTCATGGCCCGATGCTCTGCAACAGACGTTCGGCCACCGCAAGGTCGTCTGGTGTGTTGATGTTGAAGAACGGGTCGATCTCACTGCCGCCAAGAGTGGACAAGGGAAACTCCACCTCGACAAAATCATGGTGCTCGACGAAGGCCGAGACGCGCCTGTTGTCCTCGTCGACCAGAAAATGGCGCAAGGCCTGACGCATCTCGATCGGCCACAGCGCGAAGGTCGGATGCCTCCTGCCGCTGGAGCTCGCAACCGCAACCGAACCCGGCCGACCGGCTGCGGCGGAGGCCAGCATTGCGACCAGATCGGCCGGCAGGAACGGCGTGTCGCCGGCGGCCGTCACCAAGGATTTGCACGCGGTGTTTGCCGCCGCCCATTCGAGGCCGGTGAGGATCCCGGCCAGCGGTCCGGCATGGCCTTCGACCGTATCGGCGAGAACCGAAAGCCCGATTGCGGCAAAGCGTGCCGGATCGCCATTGGCGCTCAGCGCCAGCGATCCGACCTGTGGCGCCAAACGGGCAACGACATGGCCGAGCAGCGGACGCCCGCCAAGGGCGAGCAAGGTCTTGTCGCCGCCGCCCATGCGCCGTGACAGGCCTCCGGCCAGGATGATCCCTGCAATGTCTCGGCTCATGACCCTATATGCCGTCCGGCGCCATGTCGGGTCCAGCGCTTTCGGCCGCCGGCTTCTGCCGGCCGACGACCCGCTCGCGATAGAGCGCGTAAAGACCGGACCCGATAATGATGGCGGAGCCGACGATCATCGGCAGGTCTGGGATGTCGCCGAAAATGCTGAGGCCAAGCAGGATCGACCACAACAATGCGGTGTAGCGGAAAGGCGCGACGAAGGAGATGTCGCCGGCCCGCATCGCCATGATGATGAACTGGTAGCCGATCAGCACCAGCACCGCCGCCAGCGCCAGCAGCGCGGTTCCCTTGCCCGACATCGGCGTCCAGCCGCCCATCGGCGAAAGCAACACTGCGCCGACAATGGTCATGGCGATCGCGGTTGCCGTCGACACCAGCAAGGTCGGGATGGCCTGCGGTATGCGTTTGGTGGCGAGATCGCGCACCGCGCAACAGGCGACACTGACGAGTGCCCATAGCGAATAGACACTGAACCCTTCGAAGCCCGGTCGCACGATGATCAGCACGCCGCCGAAACCGACGGCGATCGCCAGCCAGCGCCGCCAGCCGACGCCTTCGCCAAACACAAGGGCCGCGCCCATCGTCACCGCCAGCGGCAGTGCCTGCAGCACCGCCGACACATTGGCGATCGGCAAATGCGCCAACGCGACAAGGAAGGCGACGGTAGCGCCGGCCTCGCCGACGACGCGCAACGCCACCAGCGGCTGCAGCATCGAGCCCGGGCGTGCGAGCGCGCCTTGCTGCCAGGCGAGCAGGCCCACGAGCACCGACGCAAAGGCGCCGCGCACCAGCATGACCTGCGCCATGTTCATCGATTCCGACGAGAACTTGGTGATGGCGTCATTGAGGGTGAAGCCGATCATGGCCACCATCATGAACAGCGCACCGCGAAGATTTGGAGAAAGAGGCAAGGGCGTTACCGGTTTTGCAAAAGCAATTCCAGGAAAAGTGTGAAACGGTTTTCCGTCCGGAATTGCGTGAAAACAAAGAATGGAGCGGTTCGACGTTTCGGTGAAACGGTGAACCGCTCAAGCCTGTAGCAGTCGGCGGCAAGACAGCAACGTCAAAGAAATAGGCCACGGATTTTCACCCGTGGCCTGTAAAATCTGTCAGAGGGCCGATCAGATGATCGGGAGCGTCATTTCGGCGTCAGCACCTCGGTGCCGCTGCCGTTCTTGCCGGCAATCGTCCACAGGCCGTGCAGCGAGCCGTCATCCTCCACCTTGTAGACGACGAGGCCGATCTCTTCGCCCATGACATAGCCCGCGGAGAAGGCATTGTCGTTGCGCATGCAGATGCCGTCCGAGGAGGAGCCGCCGGTTTCCCAGTGGATGGTGCAGGTGGTCTCGCTGGTCAGCGTGATGGTTGCTTCGCCGCCATATTTCGAGCCGTCGAAATTGGTGCCGGCGACGGTGTACTTGCCGCCGATCGATTGTGCTGCTGCCGGCACGGCTGCAAGCCCAACCACCGCAAGTGAAAGTAAGAGTTTGCGCATGTCGTATTCCCCCAGTGAGCAAAGAACCGCTACAGGCGGGAAGCTAGGCCTGATCGCGCTTGCGGTAAATCCGCCGGCCGTTTTGCGCAGAGGACTTTTCTGGGATGTGTCCGAAAATGCTCAACGGGCTTTGAGGCTGCCGGCGATGGCGCCGACCAGCGGATCGTATTTCGCTTTCACCGCCGGCGGATAGTCGATCCATATGGTGTGAATGACGCCTTCCTTGCCGAACAGACGCCGCTCGTAAAAGATCTTTCCATCCTTGAGCCCCGACAGCACCGCCCAGTTCTTGCCTGTCTTGCTGTAGCTGATCTCGTAGCCCGCCTCCTTGCTGGCCTTCTCCTCGGCAACGAAGGTTTTGGGAGTGTCCTCACTGACGTTGAAGATGCCGGAACAGATCAGGCTGGCGCCGTCGGCGCTGAGCCATTGCTGTCCGTCACCATTGTCCGGCTCGGGCTGGCGGTCTGTGAAGATTTCGTCGGGAAAGGTGCAGACGGTGCCGAAGCGCGCATTGGTATAGGTGAACGGCGCGGCAGCGGCGCTGCTTGCCGCGATCAATGCTGCCGATACCAAACCTGACAAAAAACGCTTCATGCCATGCCTCCGATCAAAAAGTGGAGTCATCCTTCGCACGAGAACGCGGAAAATCAGCCGCCGGTGACGCTCATATGCCTCGCTACCGAGGGGCGGCTGGTGCGTCGGTCGATGATGAAATCATGGCCTTTCGGCTTGCGGCCGATCGCTTCGTCGATTGCGGTGGCGACCAGTTCGTTGCCTTCGGACGCACGCAACGGCGCGCGCAGGTCGGCTGCATCCTCCTGGCCGAGGCACATATAGAGCGTGCCGGTGCAGGTCAGCCGCACGCGGTTGCAGCTTTCGCAGAAATTATGCGTCATCGGCGTGATGAAGCCGAGCCGGCCGCCGGTCTCGGCGACATGGACGTAGCGGGCGGGGCCGCCGGTCTTGTAGGGGATGTCGCTCAGCGTGAACTGCCGCTCCAGCGAGGCGCGCAGCAGCGACAGCGGCAGATACTGGTCGGTGCGGTCGGCGTCGATCTCGCCCATCGGCATGGTTTCGATGACGGTGAGGTCCATGCCGCGGCCATGCGCCCAGCGCAGCATCTCAGGAATCTCGGCGTCGTTGAAATCCTTCAGCGCCACCGCGTTGAGCTTGACCTTCAGCCCCGCCGCCTGCGCGGCGTCGATGCCTTGCATGACCTTGTCGAGATGGCCCCAGCGGGTGATGGCGTGGAACTTGTCGGGGTCGAGCGTGTCCAGCGAGACATTGATGCGCTCGACGCCGCAATCGGCGAGCTCGGCGGCAAAACGCGACAGCTGCGAACCATTGGTGGTCAGCGTCAGTTCTTCCAGCGCGCCGCTTTTCAGGTGCCGCGAGAGCTGGCGTACCAGATGCATGATGTTCTTGCGCACCAGCGGTTCGCCGCCGGTGAGGCGCAGTTTGCGCACGCCTTTTTCGATGAAGACGGTGCAGAGCCGGTCGAGTTCCTCGAGCGACAGCAGGTCCTTCTTGGGAAGGAATGCCATGTCCTCGGCCATGCAATAGGTGCAGCGGAAATCGCAGCGGTCGGTGACCGACACGCGCAAGTAGCTGATCGTGCGACCGAAAGGATCGATCATGTCCATGCGTCAAGCGTTTCCAATGGCTGCTAGTGGCGCCGTTATATACGGCTATGTGATACGAACCAACCCACCATTCAAGATAGCCGCTCATGATCTTTGGTAACATTCCCTGGCCGACATCCGATGTCGGCAGCGTCTAAATGACCTTTTCCGGCTGAGCGAAGCAGCGTAGGGAAGGGTGGATCGATGCAGGGTGGACGACAATGACGGCGCCGAAGGAACTCAGGGTCTCGAAGGACAGAAAACTGCTGTCCGTCACCTTTCCCGGTCACCAACCGTTCGAACTGCCGGCCGAACTTTTGCGCGTCGCCTCGCCCTCGGCCGAAGTGCAGGGCCACTCGCCGGAGCAGCGGGTGACGGTGCCGGGCAAGCGCAACGTCGCCATCCTCAAGATCGAGCCGGTCGGCAACTACGCCGTGCGCATCACCTTCGACGATTTCCATGACACCGGCATCTTCACCTGGAATTATCTGCATACGCTCGGCCATGAAAAGGAAGAGCGCTGGAATGCCTATCTTGCGGAACTCCAGGAGAAGGGGCTGAGCCGCGACCGCTAGCTCGCCGTTGTCGTCAAAACGTCATTGATTGGGAGTAGCGCCGGCAAAGGTTCGGAGACGGGAAAATGTCTGAGATCACATCGGTTGAACAGCTCGAAGCGCTCTACGGCCTGCCCGGCGAAGCGTCGACGGTCAAGGAACTCGACCATGTCATTCCCGAATATGCCGCCTTCATCGAGGCTTCGCCCTTTGTCGCTTTGGCAACGAGTGGGCCGGAGGGCTTAGACTGTTCACCGCGTGGCGATCTCGCCGGTTTCGTGCGCATCCATGATCCGAAGACGCTGATGATGCCGGATCGGCGCGGCAACAACCGCGCCGATTCGCTGAAGAACATCATCCGGGATTCGCGCGTCGGGCTGCTGTTCCTGGTGCCGGGCTCGGGCACGACTTTGCGTGTCAATGGCCGCGCCCGAATCAGCACTGACGCCGCGCTGTGCGCCTCCTTCACCGTCGAAGGCAAGCCGGCGCGATCGGTCACCGTAGTCGATGTCGATTCGGTCTATTTCCAGTGCGCCCGAGCCATCGTTCGCTCGGAACTGTGGAACCCGGCCAAGCATGTCGACCCGAAGTCGCTGCCGACGCCGGGAAAAATCCTGGAGGTTACCAGCCACAAGAATATCGACGCGGAAACCTATGATAAGGAATGGCCGGAGCGGGCGAAGAAGACGATGTGGTAAGGTGCGAGGTGCGGATCGAACCGCTCAGGTATCCTTCAGCACATCGTAGATCTTGCGCATCTGTTCGCCGATCATGTCGCATTGTTCCGGTGTCGACTGGCTCATCGCCTTCTCGATCAGCGCCATATGCACCTTAAGCGCTTTCATAAGCAGCTCCGTGCCGGCCTCGGTAAGCGTCAGCCGCAGCACGCGTTTGTCCTTCTCGTCGCCTTCACGGACGAGCAGGCCGCGCGCCTCGAGTTGCGGCAACAGCATAGTGATGTTGGAGCGGCCGACCAGCAGTTTGCGGGCGAGATCGTGCTGCGACATGCCGGGGTGGCGATAGAGGTTCATCAGCACGTCGAGTTGCGCCGGCTTCAGGTCCAGCGGCGCCAGCTTCACCGCCAGCGCACGCTCCAGCACATGGCAAGCGCGCGCCACCGCGACCCAGTTGCGAAAGCGCGGGTTGTCCCAGGGCAGCTCTTGTTTAATGTTCATGTTTGAACTATTATGTTCATGCTTGAACGGAATGGATGGATCGCCACTATGGCATCATTTGGACTGAAGGTCATCCGGGGCGTGTTCGGCGCCGCCGAGCATGTGGCGCCGCGCCTGAGCGGCCGCGCCGCCTTTGAACTGTTCTGCCGCACGCCCAGCGTGAAGGCGCTGAGCGACGGCGAGCGGCGCGCCGTCGACCGCGCCGCCGGCTTCATGGCCGAGGCGCGCCACCACCGGCTGAAGACCAAGGCCGGCTGCGTCATGGTGCACGAATTCCGGCCGGAGCCGGGCAGGGCGTCCGCCGGCACAGTGCTGGTCATCCATGGTTGGCGCTCGCGCACCGAATATATGCGTGCGCTGATCGAAGGCTTTCGCAATGCCGGCTACCGGGTCGCCTCGCTTGACCTGCCGGGCCACGGCCAGTCGCTGGGCCGTCGCCTCAACATGGTCAATGCGGTCGAGGCGGCCAGGGTGGCCAGCGACTGGTTCGGGCCGTTTAAGGCGATCGTCGGCCATTCCTTCGGCGGCGCCGTCGCCGCCAACGCCATTGCCGGTTCCATCGCCGGCATCCAGCCGGTGGCGGCCCAGCGGCTGGTGCTGGTCGCAGCACCCAGCTCCCTGCCGGCGATCTTTGCCGACTTCAGCCGCATGCTCAATGTCGGCCCGCGTTCGCAGGTTTCCATGGCCGATCAGGTGAAGCGGCTGTCCGGCCGGCCGCTCAACGAATTCACCGGCGACCGCCAGCTGGCCGAAGCGCCGGTGCCGACACTGGTCATCCACGCGCCCGATGACCGCGAGGTTCCTGCTGACCATGCCAGGCGCTATGCCGGCGCCGGCAGCCATGTGCGGTTGCACTGGGCCGACGGGCTCGGCCACCGCCGCATTCTCGCCGACAAAGGCGTCGTCGAACGTGCAGTCGGCTTTGTGACCGGTCACCAGGACGCAGTATCCTTGCACTGACCTGACTGGTTATTTCTTCTTGCCGCCCGGTTCGACCGGCAGTCCGGCCGCCTTCCAGGCGGTGTAGCCGCCGAGGATGTGCTTGACCGGCGACAGCCCCATATCCTGCGCCGTCTTGGTGGCCAGCGCCGAGCGCCAGCCGCCGGCGCAGAAGAAGACGAAGCTCTTGCCCGAGGCGAAGAACGGCTTGTGGTACGGGCTTTCGGGATCGATCCAGAATTCCAGCATGCCGCGCGTGACATGCTTGGCGCCGGGAATTTGGCCGTCCCGCTCCACTTCGCGAGGATCGCGCAGATCGACAAAAATGGTGTCTTCGTCGTCGAGCAGCCCGGCCGCTTCCTCAGGCGACACCACCTCGATCTCGGCATTGGCCTCGTCGAGCAGCTCGCGATAGCCTTTTTTCATGGACAATCCCTCCCGGCACGTTTCAGCCGCTCACCGGATTTCCAGCACAACGCCAGCGCTTTGTCACGCCGTTCCGGCAAGCCCCTGCCACGCCGCCATCGCTCCGGCCACGGTAGCCATCAGCGCGTCACACGAGGCGCCGTCGCGGGCCTGGATCGACATGCCGTGCTGCACCGTCGCATAGAAGGTCGCCGCCGCATCGCTGTCGAAGCCTGGCGGCAATTCGCCTTCCGCCACACCGCGTTCCAGTCGTCTCAGCAAGAGGGTATGGTTTTCGGCGCGCCGGCGGCGCAGATCATCGCAGATCGCGCCGCTGCTTGAGTCCTTGTGCAACGCGCCAAGCGCGATCAGACAGCCCTGCGGTCGGTCGTTCTGCGAATAGGCCCTGGCTGTCTGGCGCAGGAAATTCTCGATCGCCTGGCAGGCCGTCGGCGCTTCGTCCAGCGCGGTCCAGATCTCGGTGCCTTCGGTCCTTGTGTAATAGTCGGTCGCTTCCAGAAACAGCGCCTCCTTGCTGCCGAAGGCGGCATAGAGGCTGGGTGAGCTGATCCCCATCGCCGCGGTCAACTCGGCCATCGAGGTGCCTTCATAGCCTTTGGCCCAAAACAGCTCCATCGCCTGCCGCAAGGCGGCGGTTCGATCGAAGGTGCGGGGACGGCCTCTTTCCGGCATGGCGCTCTTTTCTGTGTTGATCGATACATAATTCAGTTGACCTGGCCGGGCAAGGCTGCCAGGTATTTATGTATTGATCGTTACATAAAGGAGAATGACATGTCATCGAACGGATTGAACGGCAAGGCAGCGCTTGTCACCGGCGGCAGCCGCGGTATCGGTGCTGCGATTGCAAAGCGGCTTGCGGCCGATGGCGCCGATGTCGCCATCACCTACGTCAACAGCGAGGCGCCGGCCCAGGCGGTCGTTGCCGAGATCATTGCGGCAGGCGGCCGCGCCATCGCCATCCAGGCCGACAATCGCGACGCCGCGGCAATCGAAGGTTCGGTCGCCGAGGCAGTGAATGCCTTCGGCCGGCTCGACATCCTCGTCAACAGCGCCGGCATCTGGCGTGCCGCCCCCATCGAGCAAATGTCGTTGGCCGACTTCGATGAAACCATGGAGGTTAATCTCAGAGCCCCGTTCGTCGCCTCGAAAGCGGCAGCGGCTCATATGGGCGAGGGCGGCCGCATCATCTCGATTGGCAGCAATCTGGCGGAGCGCGTTACCGACACCAGCCTCAGCGCATATTCGACCAGCAAGGCGGCGCTGGTCGGCCTGACCAAGGCGCTGGCACGCGACCTCGGTTCGCGCGGCATCACCGCGAACGTCGTTCACCCCGGTTCGACCGACACCGACATGAACCCGGCCGAAGGCCCGCATGCCGAACACCAGCGGCAGAAGATGGCGACGCCCCGCTTCGGCAAGGCTGACGAGATCGCCGGCATGGTTGCGTGGCTCGCCGGTCCGGAAGGGCGATTCGTCACCGGCGCGGCGCTGACCATCGACGGCGGCGCCAACGCCTGACGCAACAGCCCGCTTTGACCGGTCTGGGGCGGCGGCAACGCCGCTCCAGCCGTCACTATGTTGTGAAACCGTTCTGCAACAGGCCCGTCAAAATTTATGGAAGCTTAACGAAATCAGTATGAATCAGTATAGTAGCGCCTTACATCCGCCATGCGGTTGGCAAGATCGTCTAGCGGCGCGGAACAGGAGCCGGCTTGCAGCCGGAGCGGGTGATTAATGAAATTCCTCGGAAATAAAGCCACTGTGATGCCGCTTGCGGTTGCGGCAACGCTGGCCTTCGGTGTACCGCAGGCAGGCGCGCAGGGGCTGTTCGACATGCTGTTCGGCGGCGGCGTCAGGCACGATCCGCAGGGCGAGTTCCCACCACCACCGAAGCGCAAGCCGAAGCCCGCAGTGTCGGGCGGTGGTACCAAAATCAGCAGCCCGAGCTACTACACCTACAAGGCCGACCGGCTGGTACGCGTCGACTTCACCACATTGGTGGCGGCACCGCCCCAGGTGGCCACAGCTCAGGACGCTGCCTTTGTGCCGTCAGCGACAAGCACCGCCTTCCGCGAAGCGGTTGCAGGCCTCAGCGACTACGAACTTTATGCCGAGCCGGACGTCGCCAAGGCGCTGATCGCTTACTACTCGGCCAATCCGGACTTCATCTGGGTAGCCGACGCGGGTCCCAATGCCCGCGCCAAGGATGCGGTACGGGTGCTGGGCGAGGCGGCGAGCTATGGCCTCACGCCGGCCGACTACTCGGTCGAGATACCGGCTGCCAACGCATCGGCGATCGATGCCGACGCGCATCTGAAGGAACTCGTGCGCTTCGAGATGGCGCTGTCGGCGCGCGTGCTGCGCTATGCCCATGATGCGCAGAGCGGCCGCGTCGATCCCAACCGCATCACCGGCTACTATGAATTTCCGCCGAAGCCGGTCGACATGGAAGGCGTGCTGAAGACGCTCGCCCACACCCAGCAAGTGCGCACCTATCTCGAATCGCGCCATCCGCAGAATGCGGAATATCAGGCGCTGCGCGTCGAACTGGAATCACTGCAGGCCAGTGCCGAAAACGAAATCGTCGTCGATCCCAAGCTGTTGCTGAAGCCCGGCGAGACCAGCGCCGAACTGCCGAAGCTGCTGACGCTGATCGCGCGCAATCTCGACGACGAGATGGGCGGTGCCTATGGCGAGATCCTGGCCCGGCTCGGCACCAGCGACGTCTATGTTCCCGAACTGGTGCCGGTCATCAAGGCCGTGCAGGTGAAGGAAGGCATGAAGGGCGATGGCGTCATCGGCCCGCGCACCGTCGCCTCGCTCGCCGGCGCCTCCAAGGCCGACCGGCTGCAGAAGGTGCAGGTAGCACTTGAAGAGCTGCGCTGGATGCCGTCCGATCTCGGCAGTCCGCGCGTCTTCATCAACCAGCCCGCCTTCACCGCCAGCTATATCGACAATGGCGAGGAGAAGCTGAAGACGCGTGTCGTCATCGGCCGGACCACCAACCAGACCGCCTTCTTCTTCAAGGAGATCAAGCAGGTCGATTTCCATCCCTATTGGGGCGTGCCGCAGTCGATCATCGTCAATGAGATGCTGCCCAGGCTGCGCGGCGATCCGGGCTATCTCGACCGTGCCGGCTACGAGGTGACCGATTCGCGCGGCAGGCGGGTTCCTTCGTCCTCCGTCAATTGGGGCGCCTACGGTGCCAACATTCCCTACAGCGTGCGCCAGCAGCCGAGCGAAGCCAATGCGCTCGGCGAGTTGAAGATCCTCTTCCCCAACAAGCACGCCATCTACATGCACGACACACCGCAAAAATCGTTCTTCCAGCGCGACATGCGCGCGCTGAGCCACGGCTGTATTCGCCTGCAGGACCCGCGCGGCATGGCGGCGGCGGTGCTCGGCACCTCGGTCGACGACATCGCCGAGAAGCTGAAGCACGGCCATGCGACCGAAGACGTGACGCGCAAGATTCCCGTCTACGTCGCGTACTTCACCGCCTGGCCGGATCTGTCCGGCAACGTCGAATATTTCAACGACGTCTACGACCGCGACACGCGGCTGATGCAGGCACTGGACGCGACCGAGGCGGTGCGTTCGCCGACGAGCTGATCCCACAATGGTTCCTCGTTCGTCCAAACGAGGAACCATTCCTATCTCTTTGGTTTCTTTAGGTTTTGTTCGATAGACGGTCGCGCGATTCGTGCGATCAGCGCTGGATGAGCGGACGCCGGAAGCCGGCGTCACGGCCGGCGATCAGCCAATAGACGAGACCCGCGACCAGGCCGGCGCCGGCAATGATGCCGATATCGGCCCAACGCTCGACATCCTCCTCGGCACCTGGCCAGATCAGGAAGAAGCCGGCCGCGGCAGCGGCAGCGCCAAACAGCATGTGGACCAGGAAATTGCGCAGCGCGAAGAATTCGGCAATCAGTGCGAAGATCAGCGTCTGCAGACCGGTCAGTATGATCGTCAGGAAATAGACGAACATGCCGAGCGGCGGCCACAAAAGCACCACGACGGGTGTCACCCCCATGGCGCCGAAATAGTCCGGCGCGTTGGGCAGCGCGGCGAGCGCGCTGTAGATCACCACCACCGCGATCAACCCGATCAGCACCGAAACGAAGAAGCCGGCAAACATCATCAGGATGCGCTTCAAAACGTGCTTTACCATCGCCATGCACCCCCGTGCCCTGCAATCGTTGCGCGCACTCAGCCATCAAAGGCGTATCGGCGCAAGAGTGCATCCAGCAGTGCTTTGCGGCGAATCTTCAGGCCCCGCCGCACATATGCTGCGAATCCGGCAGCACCCACATGCCCTTGAGGGTCAGGTCCACGCCGTAATAGACCCGGCCGCGGTCGTCGCCCTCCGGGCAGTCGCGCGGGATCGATATCAGGCACATTATGACCGGGTCGCCGACCTTCGAACTGGCGAGGCCAGGCTCACGCTCATAGGAGACGCCAGCACCATCATTGCTGAATCGCGCCTGACTGCCGGCTTCAGGACTGGCGGTTTCCAGCGGGTCGTCGCCGAGCCGCGTCGTTAGCGCCGTGATGTGGGTGAAGGCGCATTGCCCGATCGACGAGGGCAGGGGCTGGTCGGGGCTGCCCGAATGGCGTGCAGCGATGTCGAGCGCCTTCTTGCCGATCAACGCGATGTTGTAGTCCTGCACCCAGGATGGCGCATTGCCGTAGGTCTGCAGGGCGTTGTTCTGGGCGCTGACGATGCACGCGGCGTCCTGCCCGCAGGCATTCCTGTCGGCGATCAGCGCACGTGCGATCTTGCGCTTGTCGCCGCCAAAGGCCGGTTCGAAACCCGTAAAGGCCTTCGCGACCAGCGCGTCGATGGCGGAAAGCTGTGGATCGGCACAGATTGCCTTTTCCGCCGGCAGGCTGGCTTTGCGGCAATCGAAGGACGGCCCCTCGGCACGCGCCGCGGTCCCGCAGATCATCGCGCAGGCCAAGGCAATGGCGGGCACGAGCCATTTGGAACCCCGGCTGGAAGAAAGCATGACCGCCCCACTTTCACGCACCAGTTTGCCCATCACTCTAGGCAAAAAGTTTCGCTGTAAGGAATTGCCGAAGGGGCAGCAGCGCTATTTTGGTTCGGCGGTCACCGGATCGAAGGTGATTTCGACTTTCGCCTTGTCGGCCGTGTAATAGGTGACGGTGTAGCCGTCCTTGTCCCAGTCGACTTCCTTGACATAGAGGAAGCCATCGCGCTGTTCGACCTTGGCGATGATTGCCGACAGTTTCTGGGCATTCTTCGGCGGCAATGGCCTGTCATCATCCGCGGCAAAGGCCGTTGAGCCGGCGAGAAGAAGTGCAGCGCCGGTCGCCAAAACAAGATATCGCATGATTGCCCTCATTTCATGTTGGCATGGATCGCACCGGAAACTCGCTCGCAGGCCAATTTGTTCCGCCCACGGCAAACGAGGTCAGAGGGGCGAATTCCCCCACGCATTTGCGGTAACCGGCGGCTAACCATGGCCGCTGCCGTGACCTGCGCCGGACAACCCGATGGTGGTAGAGCTTTCGCCTAGACCCTGCTAGACTTCTGGTCCTGGCAGGGTGGCATGGCGCGCCAGACCTGCCGGGATCTTCTTCTCTCAGCGCACGGCGAAGCGTTTCAGCAACGGGTCGTCGCCTGTGCTAGACCAGAACCAGAAGGGACCGGGGCTCCAACATGGCTGTACGGAACTACACCCGTCAGCTGGCGACAATCATTTCTATCGATGCCGTCGGGTTTTCACGGCTGATGGGCATCGACGATGAGTCCGCTGTCGCGGCATTCGAGGAGCGGCGCGACATCATCGCCGACAGCTGTGGCACGTTTGGCGGCCGCACGTTCGGCGACGCCGGCGACAGCATCATGGCCGAATTCGGCAACCCGATCGAGGCTTTGCGCGCGGCCTTCGATTTCCAGGGCCGCATCGTCGCGCTCAACGCTTCGGTCGCCGACGACATGCGCATGCCGTTTCGCGCCGGCATCAACACCGGCGACGTCATCGTGCGTGGCGGGCAACTGTACGGCGACGACGTCAACATCGCTGCTCGCATTCAGGAGTTCGCGCCGGGTGACGGTCTCGCCGTTTCGGAGACGACCTGGCACCATGTGAAGGACAAGACGGCGGCCGAATTCACCGATCTCGGCGAATTCATGCTGAAGAACATTGCCCTGCCGGTGCGCGTCCTGATCGCCGGGCGCGGCGGCAACGGATCCTCGCCGGCGGCATCGTTCGCAGCCATCCCTCAGGTCAACGCCCAGCAGAAACTGTCATCCAAGGGCCCGCCGGCGATCGCTGTGCTGCCCTTTCAGGGCAATGGCGGCGAGCACGACATCGGCTATATGGCCGATGGCATTGCCGAGGACATCATCTACGGTCTTTCCAACACCAAGTGGCTCTCGGTCATCGCCAAGGGTTCCAGCTTCCAGTTTCGCGACGATACGCTGGGCACGCGGGTGATCGGCAACGCGCTCGGCGCGCGCTACATCGTCAGCGGCACGCTGATGCGCAATGGTGGCCAGATCCGCCTCAACACCTCACTGGCGGACGCGTCCAACGGGCGGCTGGTCTGGTCGCAGCGCTTCGATCGCGACCTGGTCGATATCTTCAACCTGCGCGACCAGATCGGCGCCGAGATCGTTTCGATCCTCGACAAGGAGGTCGACCGGGCGGAGCAGGCGCGCACCTTCCAGGTGCCCTGGGAGAGCCTGGAGACCTGGCAGTTGGTCCGGCGCGGACGCTGGCATATGAACCGGCGCACCCGCGGCGACACCGAAATGGCGCTGGAATTCTTCCAGAAGGCCTACCGCGAGGACCCCAATTCGAGCGCTGTGCTCAACGAACTGGCGTGGTGGTATTTCTGGCGGGCATGGCTGCGGTTCGGCGACAGCGACGATTTGAACAAGGTCGAGCAGTTTGCCCGCAAGGCCTTGCTGATGGACAGCCTGGATGCGCGTCCGCACGCCCACCTCGGCGCCGTCGACATCATGCGAGGCGAACCGCGATCGGCGGTCGACCATCTCGAGGAAGCGATCCACATCAATCCGAGCTTTGCCTTTGCGCGCTCGGCCATGGGCAGCGCCCAGTTGCTGCTCGGCAATGCCGCGTCGGCGATTCCGTTCTTTCTCGACACCGAGCGACTGAGCCCGTTCGACCTCTACCGCTTCCACAATCTGGGGGAATTGACGGCAGCCTACAGTTTCGTCGAGAACTGGCCGGCGGCGATCGCCGCCGCCGACCGCTCGCTCAACCTGTCTCCGGGCTATTTCTACGCCAGGTTCCTGAAAATCGGCGCCCTGATGCGCAGCGGCCGGCCGGAACAGGCACGGCGCGAGATGGCCATTTTCGCCACCCGGCATCCCGATTTTTCCGAAGAGCGCGTGCGCTGGATACCGTTTACCGACAAGACCGCGAACGAGTTCCTCGTCGCCAATTTCCAACTGGCCAAATGAGCATGGCGTTCAATGCTGGCCGAACACGGATTAACTGTGAAAAAATTCACATACGTACAATCGATGCAAACCTAGGCGTTGAAGGGCCGGCATCGCAATAACGTGGACAGCCGGGGGGCTTGAACGCGCATGACCAAACTGAAGTATTTCGACGGCATTCGTGAGGCCCAGAAAAACCAGCGACCGCTATCGGAAATGCCGCCTTTCGATCTCGGCCGGATCCGCAAGACAGGCATGATTGCGCGCATCGCCGAATTTATCGTCGAAGATCATCCGCGCGTGTGGTTGGCGTTGTTGCGGCGCTTCCGCCCGACCGGCAAACTGTTCGGGGTTCTGCTCGTCACCAAGAACGCCGATGTCCGCGACATATTGGAGCGCGGCGACGAATTCCAGACCCCGTACGGCCCGGAAATGACCGAGTTCGCGCGAGGCTCCAATTTCATCCTCGGCATGCAGGACGGCGCCGACTACCGCCGCATGAAATCGTCGGTGCTGAGCGCCTTTCCGCCAGCCGAAGTCGAAGCCGTCGTCAGGCCGATCGCCGCGCGTCATTCGCAAGAGATCATGATGCGCGCCCGCCCCGGTTTCGATGCGATCTCCGGATTGCTGAAGCTCGTTCCGGTGCACATCTGCCGCGATTATTTCGGGATCGAGATCGACGACGAATCGGAATTCGCCGATTGGTCGATCGCGCTCAGCGCGCTGTTCTTTTCGGACCCGGGGGCGAGCCCCGTCATGCGCGAGCTCGCAGTGGTGGCGGGCGATCGTCTTCTCAAAGTCATCGACCGCTCCATCCTGTCGGTCAGGGACCGGGGCTTGAAGACCGAGCAGCCGCTGGCGAGGCTGGTTTCCCAGATGGACCAGGGCCGCTTGTCGCGGGACGACCTCAACTCGATCATGCTGGGCATGATCGCGGGCTTCGTCCCGACCAATGTTCTGGCCAGCGGCAATTGCCTCGACGTGATCCTGTCGCGGCCCGATGCACGGCAAGCCGTCGACGCCGCACTTGCCGAAAACGACACCGGCAAGCTCGACAAGGCCGTCCTTGAAGCCATGCGCTTCAAGCCGATCTGGATCGGCCCGTGGCGCTACACCGCACGCGACGCGATCATCGGCAAGGGCACGCGACGCGAGCGCCTCGTCAAGGCGGGCACCGTGGTGATGCCGGCCACGCTGTCGGCGATGTTCGACGCAGACGCCGTGCAGAACCCGGACCAATTCGATACATCGCGCCCGCATCGCGACTACATGGTCTTCGGCCACGGGATCCATCAGTGCATCGGCGCCGAGATCGCCAGGATCCAGATCGGCGAAAGCCTGCGCGCTCTGTTCCAGAAGCAGAACCTGCGCCGCATGTCGGGCAAGGCCGGGCGGATGACGCGCATCGGCGCTTATCCCGAAACCCTCAAGGTCGATTTCGAACCGGCAGCACTCTGCCGCATAGTTACGCAGTCGATGGTGACGGTGGTCTGTCCGGTCACCCGGTCCGGATCGCTGGACTCTGTCCGCGACAAGATTGCCAGCCTCGGCAACCCGGCCGGCGAAGAGATCCGCACCGCGCTCGACATTGTCGGCACCATCCATTTCACCAGCCTGGCCGTAGTCGGTACGGGCGAGACGGACGCTGATTCCGGGCAGGAAAAAGGAGCTCTGGTTCTCGAGATTTCCGGCGACGGCAGCATCGATGATGTCATCAATGCCGTGACGCATGCCATCGGGCACCGGCTGCGGCCGATCTTCAAGGACGTCTGCGACCTGCGCGACGGCGGCGCCTTGAACGATTTCCTGCGCAAGCACAATGTCGACATCTCGCCGTCCTTCGGCAGCAACGCCGGACTGGTGTTTTCGGGCACGCCCGGTCACTCGGTCCAGCGCATCATGGCCGAGGCAGAGCTTTTCGAAGCTGTGCGCGGCATCGTGGAGCGGCCACGCCAAGGCACCGGCAACGCTCCCGCCGTGCTCGCCGAAGCGCGCCAGCATCTTCAGTCATTGGGGACGTTTGCCTGGGCGTTCGAGCCGGCCGAAAGCCTGCTGGAAAAGCCGCCGGGCCATTGGGGTCGTGCCCTGATGACGACCTTGCTGGTCCCGCCGGTCTTCGCCACGGTGGCGATCATCTGGGCTGCTTGCTGGTACATGACCTATAGTGTGGTGTTCGGCAGATCCACCGACATCAGTTCCCACGAAATCTCCTTCACCGCCATAGCCGTAGCAATCACCTCACTTCTGCTGTCGGGGCTTGGAGTGTTGGTGGCAGCGGTGCTGCTGGTGTTTGCTTGCTTGCTGGCGCTGCGACGCCGCGAGGACAGCGATCAGCCGGAAAGCACATCGATCGGCATATCTGAATTGAACGCGATACTCGTCAAGGAGGACCACGCGGCGCAGAACCATCTGACCGCGATTTCGACGATGAAGGCTGGCATCTTGCGGCGGCTCGCGCTCAGGTTTTCCTTCTACCTGATCTCGATAGCTGCCCAGAAGGTGTTCAAGCCAGGCTTCCTCAACACCATCAACACCATCCATTTTGCCCGCTGGATACTCCTGCCCGGCTCCAACAGATTGATGTTCTTCTCCAACTACGGTGGCAGCTGGGAAAGTTATCTTGAGGACTTCATCGCCAAGGCATCCGCTGGCCTGACCGGAGTGTGGAGCAACACCGTAGGCTATCCACGTACACGATGGCTGTTCCTTGACGGCGCGCGCGACGGCGATCGCTTCAAGCGCTGGGCGCGGCGCCAGCAGGTGCCGACACTGTTCTGGTACTCCGCCTATCCCCAAATCAACACAACGCGCATCCGGATCAATTCCCGGATCAGGCGCGGCATTGCTTCCGCCGTCGGCAACGAGGCGCGCGACTGGCTGAGCTTGTTCGGTTCGCTACGGCGCCCGGCGAGCGAAACAACAACCGTTCAAAAGACCACCTCGCTGCTGGCCAATATCAGCTCTGCTTTTCCGGCACCTCTCGAGCAGCAGCTGGAAACCGGCGAGATCCAGTCCATCTTCTTCGGCCCGCTCGGCCCTCTCGGTTATTCGCATATGCTTGCGATCCGGGTGCCGGACAAGTTGCCGGCGCCCAAGCGCAGAGCCTGGCTCGATTTCGTTGTCGAGCAGACGAGTTTCGGCGAAGGCAGGCCCGCCGGGCGAGCCATGATAGTAGCCTTTGGTCCCGATGGCCTGCGGCAGCTTGGGCTCGACGAGAGTGTGGGGGACGATCCACTGGAGACATTTCCGATCGCCTTTCGCCATGGCATGGGCAATCCCGAGCGTGGGCGCATTCTGGACGACCGAGGCCGCGACGGCCCGGACGAATGGGAGTGGGGGTCGTTGGAGAACCCGGTGGACGTGGTCATCGTCTGCTATGCCGAAGAACCGGGAAGGTTGAAGACCGAGATTGCGGCCGTGAAACGAAAGACGACCGGTGCGGGCATGCAGGTCGTCGCCGAACTGCCGCTCGCCGTAAATCGGGGTCCGACCGACACGAATACGAAATCGTCCGACCGGGCGGAACGTGGGCCAGCCTACGAGCATTTCGGTTTCGCGGACGGGATTTCGCAGCCGATTGTCCGCGGCACGACCCGCGCCAGCAGGGGCGCCGCGCCCATGCATCTGGTCGCGCCCGGCGAGTTCCTGTTCGGTTATCGTGACGAGCATGGGTTCTATCCAGCCTCGCCCTCGGTAAGCGCATCGCGCGATCGGACCGGAATCCTTTCGCAGGTGCGCCGTAGCCGGCTGATTCCGGGCCTGCCGCCACCGCCGCGTGATTTCGGCCGCAACGGCTCATTCCTGGTTATTCGCCAGTTCGAACAGCATGTCGACGTTTTCAACGACTACTGCAAAAAGGCTGCAGCCTTGGTCGCGAGCCAACTCGGCAACCAAGCCATCACTCAAGATTGGATTGCCGCCAAGATGCTCGGCCGCTGGCAGAACGGTAGCTCGCTGGTGCGCAACCCTGATCATCCGGGGCGCATCATCGACAACAACTTCGCCACTGGCGCCGAGGATCCGCAAGGCCATCGGTGCCCGCTTGGTGCCCACATACGCCGCTCCAACCCGCGCGATTCGCTGGGCGAGGACCGCGATACGCAGATCAATATCGGCAAGCGCCATCGTATCCTGCGGGTCGGCCGCACCTACCAGAAGCAGGACGGCAAGAATGGCAAGGTCGAAAAGGGATTGCTCTTCATGTGCCTTAACGCCGACATCGAGCGCCAGTACGAATTCATCCAGCAAACCTGGGTTTCGTCGGCCACGTTCCAAGGCCTCGTCGCTGAAAAAGACCCGACGATTGGGTCGCGCGACGGCGATGGCAGGTTCACCATTCCGTCATGGGAAAAGGTCACGACGCTCCGTGACATGCCGCAATTCGTCACCACCAAGGGAGGCGGGTATTTCTTCATGCCCAGTCGCTCGGCGTTGCGCTACCTGATTTCGCGGCTCTGATTCGGCGTCAGTCGTCGTCGTGCGAGTCGGCGATGTGGCGCAGCGCGCCGGTGTCGGTGATGCGCAGGCCGCCGCGCTTGATGGCGATGAACGAACGGGCGCGCCAGTCATTGAGCGCCTTGTTGACAGACTCGCGCGTGGCACCGAGGAACTCTCCGAGCTCCGATTGCGAGATCGGTATCCAGCCGGCGCTGTCGGCCATCACCTCGGCCAGGAAGACCAGGCGCTTGGCCAGCCTTGCCTCGATGCCGAAAAAGGCCTGATCGCCGAGCTCGCCGCTGACCCAGCGCAGCCTGGCGCACAGAAGTTCGATCATCGCGCGCGCCAGTGGCGGATTTCTTTCAATGCGATCAAAGAGTTGTGTCCTGCTCAGCGAGACCAGCTCGCACGCGGTAAGACAGATGGCGGTGGCGGTGCGGGGCCGTCCGTCAAGCGCGCCGATCTCTCCGACCAGGCTGCGCGACAGCTCGATATTGGCCACCAGCTTCTGGCCGCCGGGCGAATAGATCGAGATTTCCACCGTGCCGCTCATCACCCCATAGATGCGGTCGGCGGCATCTTCCTGGACAAACAGATGCTGGCCCGCGGCGTAGCGCTCGACCTTGCAACCGCTGAAAAGAATATCGAACAGCTTTGGATCGATGCGCGCCAGGCGCGGCAGATCGTTTCTGTCGTTCGCGCCGCCAAAAGCCATGTTGAACTTCCCAATTGCCGCAATCAGCAAAGTTTACGGCAAGAGTGCACCGCATCAAAGCCCGGTGTTCATCCCTTGCCATTACGCCTTCTAAAGGCGTTGAGCGGTGGTTGCGCCCAGTGCTGGCTTGCGCCAGGCGGAAAGCCGTCTGCACGCCCGGCGGGAGGAGCCGGAGGCGTGCAGACGGCAACTGATGAAAAGAATTAGGTGATGAAAATTCCTGGTGCCTGCTGATCCTTGCAGAACTGTCGAAATCGCGAAAAGGCGGCATGAGCCGCAATGCCTGTTTCCGCCGCTGCGATTGGTGGGCGCAAGCGGCGTGAGCGTCTGTGATCGAGATCACATACGGCGGGGCTAAAATAATGCGAGCGTCATACATCGCGCGAGCGACTGCGGGCGAAGAGAAATGCCAGCGTCACGCCTCAGTCATATTAGACGCGTGTTGATTTGTTTCCTTGCGTGCCATCCAGAATTGCGCCAGTCTAAAATGGGGCAATACAGTTCTTTACTTTGGCAGAACCTTTGGGCGAGGGGCGACCATGCCGGTCAGCAGAGAGCAGCGTATCCGTCAATATCTCGATCTCGTCACCGGGGGCGAGGGGACGGAATCGGTCCTCGCAAACATGGAGACGATGGCCGATGGCGCCTCGGAATCGCTTGCGCCCACGGACGGCGGCAAGACGGAAGCGGCGTTTGAATCTGCGCGCGCGGGTGCGGAGAATCTGGCGCGAGGGGCCGAAGTCGCGCCCGACCAGCTTGCCGATCTGGAAGCCATAATCATCCCGGAGTTGCGACCCGTCTACGACATCAAGGACGGCACCTTTACGACGCTGACTTTCGACGGGGCTCCGACACCAGGTCACTCGCTGTGGACGAAGCTGACCAGCGAGGCCGCATTGAAACAGCGCATCGAAGCCGCCCTGCCGGCGATCGGGCGCATCGAACTGTTGTGGAACACCAACATCCCCTATGGCGGCACCGGCTTCGTCGTCGGCCGCAACCTGTTGATGACCAACCGGCATGTCGCGCAGATCTTTGCCGAGGGGCTCGGCGACCGCAATCTGCAATTCATCAACGGCCGTGCCGCCGGTATCGACTTCAAGCGCGATTCGGCAGCAGGAAACGTCTTCAAGATCCACAATGTCCGGATGATCCATCCCTATTGGGACATGGCGATCCTCGAAGTCGAGGGCCTCCCCGACAACATCAAGCCGCTGTCGCTTGCCGTCGCCGACGCGCGCGACATGCTGCGTCAGGAAGTTGTCGCCATCGGCTATCCGGCGTTCGACAACCGCAACGCGGTCGATGTCCAGAACGACCTCATGCGCAACCGCTTCCAGGTCAAGCGCCTGCAGCCGGGCATGCTGCAGGGCGGCTTCGGCACCGAGAGTTTCGGCAAGATCGTCAACGCGGCCACACATGATTGTTCGACGACTGGCGGCAACTCCGGTACCGCCATGATCAACCTCGCCACCGGCGAGGTCGTGGCGCTGCATTTCGCCGGCCGCTATCTCGAGCGCAACTACGCCGTGCCCACCGGCGCGCTGGCCAAAGACCAGCGTGTCGTCGACCTCGGCCTCAACTTCACCAGCGCCGCCAGCGGCGGCCCCAACGATTGGGGCGCCTGGTGGAACAAGGCCGACAGCGCCTCGCCGGCCGAGGGCGTAAACCTGATAGAGGTCGGCGGCGTAAAGCGGATCCCGGGTGTCGTCACCCAGGCGCCGCCACCCACCGGCGGAGGCGTCGTCGTTTCGCCCGGCGGCAGTGTCACCTTCGAAGTGCCGTTGCGCATCACCGTCTCGCTCGGCGCAACTCCTGCCCATGAAGCGGTTACGGAATCGGTCGAGCTCGAAGCGGCCAAACCGACGCCCCCCGGCGGCGCGTTCGTTCCCAAATCGGTCGCCGACTATGACGGCTATGAGGGCTACGACGAAAAATTCCTCTCCGGCGGCACCAAGCTCGCGCCGGTCGTGGTGCCGATGCCGGAGGCCACCGACCCGTCCGTGCTGGCGCCGCTCAAGGCCGGCGGCACGCGGCTCGACTACCAGAACTTCTCGCTCAAGATGCACGCCAAGCGGCGGCTGGCCCTGTTCACCGCCTCCAACGTCACCGAGGAGAGCAATCTGCGCGAGCCGGAAAAGGGCCGCAACTATTCGCGCGGCGGCCTGTTCAGCGAGCGCTGGTTCCCGGATCTGCGGCTCGACGACAAGTACCAGATCCCCGATGTCTTCTATGTCAAGGATCAGGGCGCCTTCGACAAGGGCCATATCGTCAGGCGCGATGATGTGGCCTGGGGCAGCACCTTCGAACTTCTGCTCCGGGGCAATGTCTGCTCCTTCCACGTCACCAACTGCTCGCCCCAGGTCGAAGGCTACAACCGCTCCGACAGCGGCGAGAAGAACTGGGGTGACCTCGAGAACCACGTCCTGTCCGAGGCGGCGAGCGAGCGGCTTTGTGTCTTCGCCGGCCCGATTCTGGCCGATGATGACCGCATTTTCGCCGGCAAAGGTCCCAAAGGCACCAGCCTTCGCGCACCGGTGCCGCGCCGCTTCTGGAAGGTGGTCGTCGCCCGCGTCAATGACGGCCTCGCCAGCTACGGCTTTGTGCTCGAACAGGACCTCACCGATACGGAGCTCGAATTCACGGTCTCCGAAGAGTTCATCGGCGCCATGTATCCACTCTCCGAAATCTCCGAAATGACCGGCGTCACCTTCGACCAGTCGCTGATCGACGCCGATCAATATGACACGGTGCGCGGTGCCGAGATTGCCATGCGGGCCGGGTCGCGGAAGCGAAAGAAGAAGGGCTAGAGACGTCCAATGACCGAATGGACGCAATCCGAGCTGACCAGCCTCAACCGGATCCTCGCTAATCTCTACCCGATGATCGGCGACGGCGTGCGTGTCGCCAAAGGGGTTGGGTTGGCCACGTCGCAAATCGCCTTTGACAACAAGGCGATCAACAACTGGTTTGCGATTGTCCAGCGCGCAAAGCAGGAGACCAAGGCCGACGCCCTCGTGGCCTTTGCGCTGGATGAGAATCCCGGCGACGAGGCATTGCTGCAGGCAAAGCAGCATGCCCCGCCGCCACCGGTCGAAGGGCCCGCCACCACCAAGTGGAGCGGCGCGCCGGGCCAGCTCGAAAAGATCCTTGGTGACAAAAGCACGCTGGTGCCGATCAGTTATCTTGAACTCGGCGTTATCAGGGCGAAATCGGTGGTGCGCATCAAGCGTGCCGATGGCAGTTCCGGCACCGGCTTCATGACCGCGGGCGGGATCCTGATCACCAACAACCACGTGTTGCCCGACGATGCTTCCATGGCGGGCGCCGTGGTCCAGTTCAATTATCAGCGGACTGTCGCCGGGCTCGACGCGCCATTCGAGGAATTCAGCATCGACACCGCCGTGCCGCTTCGCACCTCCAAGGACAATGACTGGTCGGCCGTTCGTATCAAGGGCGACGCGTCCAAATGGGGCGAGCTGAACATGAAGCCCATGACCGTCAAGGTCGGCGACCGTGTCAACATCATCCAGCACCCCGGCGGCGCGCAAAAACAGATTTCATTCGTGGCCAATGTCGTGGCCTTCGTCGGCGGCGGCCGCGTTCAATATCTCACCGACACGCTGCCGGGCTCGTCGGGCTCGCCAGTTTTCGACACCGACTGGAACCTGATTGCGCTGCATCACAGCGGCGGCTGGCTCACTGAACCCAACGCGGCTACCAAGAGCACGTACTACCGCAATGAGGGCATCGCGATCGACACCATCATCCAGGACCTCGCGGCCAAGCCTGTATAGTGGTGATGTACGCAGACCGATGGTGTAACGAGATGCGCGACGATTTAAGACTATGCCATGTGAATTCTTTCGGATGTGACGGACCATAAGGCCACACCGAGCGCCAGGGGAGTTCAGAGATCAGCGCCTATTTCGACCTCAGGCTTCAACTGGCTGATCTCTACCCGTTGCCTACCGATTGGTTGAGGGTGACCAAGGACGCCGGTATTCTCGCCGGTGCGGTCAACCTGCAGGGGCCGGCTCTCACAGTCTGGTTCAGCATCCTTGACTATGCGCAGGCCAACAAACTGTCGCAGCCGCTGATGGCCACCGTCGCTGCGCAAAATCCGCAATGCGCGGCCCTGTGCACCGCCTACCTCCAGGAACTGACAACAGGTGCGAAGCCGACGCCTGAACTACCGGGCCTGACCACCGACGATCGGGTCAACACCGCGGTTGCCGGCTTCAACGCCGTCAACCAGCAGCCCAAGGACATCCAGGCGGTGCTCGCCGCCGGCGATGGGCTCACCGCCGTCACCAGCCAGATCGATGTTCTTGCGACTTACAAGAACCTGCATGACGGCTTGCAGAGCTTTCAATATGGCATCGGCAGCTTCCAGAGCCTCATGATCGCCGGGCGGGACATGGGCGCGGATCTCAATCAAGTCCGCGTCCTGCGCAAATTCCTCAACCAGTTGAGACTCTTCTGCGCATCCGCCGGCGACAAGATCACAGTATTGCCCCCCGGACCGGCGCTTCGCGACATCGAGCAGGCGTGGCTCGACGATCTCGGGTCCGCCGCGACGAAACTGCAGGGCGCAATCCCCGACACGTCGGCTGACGCCTACGACGCCTTGCTGGATGTGCGCACCGTGCTGCGCGTCGTACCCTCGCGGCTGAATCAGCAGATCTTCGTCACCGCCAAGAATCTGCCTTTCGGCATCCTGGCCGCGGGGCTCGAAACAATAGCCGGCAAACTTCCTGCCGATGAGCCTTCCGTGCCGGCAATAAAAGCCGCGCAGGACGCGATCAAGGTACTCTCCTCGACCATCTATGCGCGAGTGGTCGAGCACAAGCTCTGGCAGGACATCGACAACAAGCTGGCCAGCCTCACCGACATGATCGAGCCGATAGAAGGGGGTGCTGCGGCGGACAAGTCGTTGCCGTTCCAGTTCTCGCCGCTGTGGCGAAATCTGGAAGTGAAGGTCAAGGTTCTTGCCGATCTCGACCCGAACGGACAATGGCGGGCAATGCTCGCCGGCTACTCTACCGACGTCAACGACCAGCTGTCGCGCGAGACCGTCGACACCGCCTTCATCCTTGCCTTCGAAGCCTATCGGGACGAGGCCCAGCAACGCTTCGTCCAGGTCGATCTGGCGCTGAAAACGGAATGCGCCTCGATCGTCCGCGTCAGCACGCCTTTGCACAAGATCATTGAGGACCTTGGGTCATGAGCGAAGAAACAGTGACAGGCACCGAAACCTCGGCCGAGTTTGTCTCGCTGAGCGACATCCGCATCGCGCATCTCGAGCTGATGCGCATCGCCAGCGCCAACGAAGCGGGCGATCCCTCAATGAAGCGCAGCGACAAGGCCGGCGCCGAGACGACGGAAGCCAGCATCGACAATACGGTTCCCGATGCCCGCACCATCCGTGACTTCCTCGCCAAGGCGAGGCGCGGGGGCAGCACGATTGCGCGCGAATCCGACCGCCGCGCGGCGCAGCGCATACTCGATTATTGGTCCGCCGAACTGGTCACGCGGCCGGGCATCACCTCCGCCGATGTCAGCCCGGCGCGTCTCGCGGCTTTCGCAGGTGGCCTCGAAACCGCCAAGCCGATCGCCGTCGCGGTCGACGACGAATCCGCACCGCATGAAATCACCGATGCCGGAGTCGGCGCCGATTCGGCCACCGTCACTACCAAGGACATCGCCGCGTCCGGCGACGGCTTCGCATCCGACGACGAACTGAGCCCGGACGAACAGACCGAGCGCTTTCGCATCCGCGTTGCCGCCCAGGCACGGCAATGGAAGTCCACCGGTTACGCCGGCTACCTGCTGCGTGGCGATGCGCTGAATGAGGCGTCAGAACTTCCGCAAGGTCCAGATATCGCCGAGTTTGTCGAGGCGAGCGTCAAGGCGGAGACGGAGAGGAAATCGCGCGATCGTCGCAAGACCCAGCTGATCCTGGCGTTTGCCGCGCTGGGGGCAATCCTCGCAGCGGTGACCTGTTTCGCTTTTTACCAGAGAAATGAAGCTATCATTGCGCGCGGGACGGCCGACGCTGCGCTCAAAAACGCAGATGCGCTCAACATGGACCTTCGCGCCGCCCTTGAAGAGACAAAACGCGCGCGCGCGCAGGCCGAGGCCGCGTCCAAGCAGGCCGAGGCTGCGTTTGACGTCGCGCGAAAGAGTGTCGATGACGCCGCCAAAAGGCTCGCCGAGCAGCAAGCCCTGCAGGGCACCTTGCGGTCCGCGACCGTGCTGGTGATCAAACAGCTCAAACTTGGCAAAATGGCCATCGACGAGCTGCCTCCCAGTCTGCGCCAGACCGTGCTTGTGGAATTGGCTGGTCAGGTCGATAGCGGCGCGGTCGCTCTCGCCCAGTTGCCGGCACCGCTGCAGAGTGCACTCGAACCGCTGCTCGGCAAAGTTACCGACAACCTGCCCAGCGGCCTTACGGGATACAAGACCGATTTTATCCAGGCCACGATCGGTTTGCCCAGGCTAGCAGGCGATTTGGCCAGCGACGTCTCGACGCCGCCGCTGGCCTACATCAACTATTCGCTGGTCATGGGCCGAAGTCACCGCATGGCCATCTATTCAGCGGTCAACCTGGACCGCTCGCAAAGAGTGAGCCTCCAGATCACCGGCGGCAGCGGATTGCGGTACGATGTCCGCCTACCGACTTCAGAGCAGCCGGATCTCAACTGGTATCTTGGTCAGGATCGAAACTGGCGGCCGGCGCGATTGGCAAGCGCCAATGACATTGCATGGGGTCCCGAATTCGCAGGTGATCCGGCCGCGGCAGCGCTCAAACTGGCGCAGTATACCCGTATCTTGCCGAACACGATGCCGCAGGCGCGCGCTTTCTACGGCAATCTGTGGGCCCCACTCGAAAACTGGGTGCGCACGCAGCACAATCCGCTGGCCGACCGGGTGACCATTTTCAGCGGCCCGGTCTTCAGGCCGGCCGACGAGCCGATCGACGGCGTGCCAGTCCCCTATGCCTATTGGAAACTTGCCGTTTCTGCCGTGCCGGCTGCTGTGAAAGGGGAGACCAAGGACCCCGAATTTGTCGTCGATGCGTTCCTCGTTCCGGGCGATGCTGCCGGCGCATTCGACGTCGAGCAGTACCGGCTTCCGGTTGTCGAACTCGAGAAACGCACCAGCCTCAATTTTGGCACGCTCATCGAATGGACGGATTCGGTGAGGAATGCAGGCCCGAACGGAACCGCGGCCGACGATCTGGCGAAACGTGTCAAGCTGCTCGACAGCGGCAATGATGCGCAGCGGGTACAGGATGAACTCAGTGCCGTCCTCGGTAATCCGGACCTACCGGTGCCCGAACGGCGAAAGATCGTGGCGGCTCTCGTCGAGATGGCCGGCCTCCAAAACATGACCGGATTGACGCCTGCCGGGCGCAGCAACGTGCTCGAAACCTTGCTCGGGGTTACGCCCGACCTGTGGAGCCGCCCGGACTGGCTGCCGGTGCTCGCCGCCGCGCGCCGCGCCGTCGCCGATCTCCATTTGTCCGAGGTCGATGGGCAGGCAATCATCGGCGACCAGGACCGCGAAGCGCTCAACACGTTGAACGACCGGCTGCATATCCAGCGGAGCCCGCAGACGGTTTACGTCCAGTTCGCCGGCATGAAGCGCGAGGATGCCCAGGCGCTCTCCGCCAAAATGCGCGCCTTGGGCTGGGGCATCCCGACGCCGGGCGAGGAACGTGTGGCCGCTGCCGCCGGCAAGAACGAGGTTCGCTATAATTCGGACGTCGATGCCGACCGGCGTGCCGCCGAACTGCTGGCCGCCGACCTCACCGCCGCCGGCCAACCGGTGACCGCAAGGGCTGTCCCTGTTATCGGCGCCAACACACTGGAGATCTGGATCAGCATATAGGCACGGCCGAAGCCCGGACTGCAGGAAAAAGGCCATTCGTCAAAAAGCCGTGATGCACCGCTTCAAAGCAGCGGCGATACTACGGGCTGTTTTCACTCTGGGCTTTTCCATGCGCGCGCGTCACGCCGTCATGCTTGCACTTTCCGCGCTTTCCATTCCTGCCGTCTCCATCCCGCTTGAGAAGGCGCGCGCGCTGGAGCCTGAAAAATACACGGTCTACTGCGCCGACGACCGCATCGAGGTCTCGTTCTGGGATCTCGAACAGATGAAAGTGCGCCGCGGCTCCAATGTCTGCCAGTTCCAGAGCTATACGAGCTACTCAAGGGCCCTGAATTTCGCCCAGAAGAATTTTGGTGGCGAGGGGGGCGAGTTGTAGTTGCTGAGGCAGTCCCGACTCGAGCCTCGTGCCGCAGTGATAGATACCGCTTGCGCGGATTTTCTCCGATGCTGGAGCGATGAGTCGAGTCACTCGACGCGAGCAGACGCCAGATCAAGTAAATACGACCCGATATTAAATTTCGAATATCGCTCGTCTTGTGCGTCATAGTTAATGGACATGGACTTATTTAAGTGCTCAAACAGCTTTGTCATCAGCCATTGTACGGGCGCTGGTGCTTGAGAGAGCATAACATTCTCCCGCCCCAGCGGGAGCTATGCAGTGACAAACAGCCAGCCTAACATGTTTTCGGGGATCCCGATCGCGAACAGGGACGGCACGATCTCAGTCCTTGCTACGCTGCCTCAAATGGCCGACGCCTTGGCGAACGACTGGCCATCCGATGGCCCACTGTTTCTGGCCGCGCTTGCTGCCTTGGTGGGGGAACGGACGGGGTGCTGCAGCACAAGGGACGTTCACCGAGCCTTCATAGCAGCGGCACTTGAAGCCGAATGTCTTCCCGACAGCTACATGAAGAATTGAGCGCGAAATGCCTCTCACCCTCCGGACGACACTTTGCGAAACGAGAGATGCACTGCACCTGCTGCGAAGGGCCCTGTTTGTCTGCGGCCATACTGCGGCGATGGAAGAGATCGATTCCCTCATCGGCGTCGCCCAAGATAAGGCAGTCCAGGCAATCGGAGCCATTGATCGGGCAGCGGTTCGAAGACCTATCCTCGTGGTGGTGGCAAATCCGGCGGACCCGGCAGCTATTGTTCTGTCGATCGCTCAGCCCGCAAAGCTTGGCGAGCTTCGCGATCAAGGCATGGGCCTCAGCGTATATTGCGGCAATCCCCGATGCGGTCATCTACGCTCGCTCCATCTCGATGGCCTAATCGAGACCTACGGAACGCACTATGATTTCATCGCCGAAAAGCGGTTGGCATCGAAGCTTGTCTGCAGACGCTGCCAGAATGTTGGAGGGAGGCTGGTCGTGGTCTCCGACAAAAGGCCCCGGTATTGAGTATCCGTCCCGAGTGGCCGAAGCCGACAAACCTCGCTGAAGAGCAAATATGATGGGAATTCCACGAAAAAATGGTGGGCGATGCAGGGATTGAACCTGCGACCCCACCCGTGTGAAGGGTGTGCTCTCCCGCTGAGCTAATCGCCCGCTCGTTGCCCGAAGGCCAAGCGAGCCGCGATATAAGGGAGGCAGGCTGGTGAAGTCAAGGCGATGCGCCTGCCTTCTGTGCCTGAAATAGGCGAGGGCAGGGCGGCGGCGCAATCGCCCGTTTCTCTCAACCGCTTGCCGCTGCAATCAGCCGTTCCGCCAGGTCGAGCGTCAGCGCGTCGAAATGCGAAATCACCGCCGACGGCTCGAATTCACGCACGTGGCGGTCGGTGTAGCCGAAATCGACGGCGACCACCGGAATGCCGGCGGCTTTGGCGGTGTCGATGTCGGTCTGCGAATCGCCGACCATCAGCGCGCGATGCGGATCGCCGCCGGCCAGCTTGATGGTTTCGGTCAGATGTCGCGGATCGGGCTTGCGGAAGGCGAACGTGTCCTGGCCGGCGATCGCGGCGAAATGCCTTGACAGGCCGAGCGCCTCGATCAGCGCTTTCGAATTGCCCTCATATTTGTTGGTGCAGATGGCGAGCAGGTAGCCGGCCTTCTCGAAGCGGGCGATCGCTTCGACCACGCCGGGATAGGGACGCGACTTGCCGGGGATGTTGAGCGTGTAGTGATCGAGAAACAGCTTCAGCAGCCGGTCGTGCTCCTCGACGCCAAGCGATTTCTGCTGCGCGGTATGCGCGCGCTCGATCATCACCCGCCCGCCATGGCCGACAAAGCGCCGGAAGCCGGCCTCGTCGACAGCGGCAAGCTCGCTGGCGGCAAGGCTGTGGTTGAGGCTGTCGAGCAGGTCCGGCGCCGTGTCGACCAGCGTCCCGTCGAGGTCGAACACGATGATCGGTCTGGTCATGGCCTATCCTGTGGCGATTGTTTTGTCGGCAGGCGATAGCCGCTGCGGCGCGTCGAGGCAAGCAGGCGTGGCGAGCCGCCAAGAAATGAAAACCCGCCTCGGCGGCGGGTCGTTGACGCAAGTCAGCACTCTAAACGGAAATGTAGCATACCTGCCGCCATCGGGCAACGGCATCCAAGAAAATATTCCTACGGAAGGCCCACGCATCCCACCCTGCGCATCGCCAGGCGTTCCGCTGCCGCCAAGGGCTTTGACCAGACTGGCAAAAATGTTAGGAGCCCGAGACACAAGGTTCCGGGGCAGCAGCATGGATGCGAGGCAGTTGAAGGTCGAGGCCGCGCGGGCAGCCCTTGCCCATGTCAGCGACGGCATGCGGCTCGGCATCGGCACCGGCACCACGGCGGAAGAGTTCGTGCGGCTGCTGGCCGAGAAGGTCGCCACCGGGCTGACCGTCATCGGCGTGCCGACCTCGGAGCGCACCGCGGCCCTCTGCCGGGAACTCGGCGTGCCGCTGTCGACGCTGGAGGAGACGCCCGATCTCGATCTCACCGTCGACGGCGCCGACGAGGTCGATCCGGCGCTGACGCTGATCAAGGGCGGCGGTGGCGCACTGCTGCGCGAGAAGATCGTCGCGGCGGCCTCCGGGCGCATGATCGTCATTGCCGACAAGTCGAAGATGGTCGAGACGCTCGGCCGCTTTCCGCTGCCCATCGAAGTCAATCAATTCGGCCTGCGCGCCACCGAAATCGCGGTCGCGGCAGCGGCCAAAAGTCTCGGCCTTTCCGGGCCTATTACATTGAGGATGACGGGGGGCCAGCCTTTTGTTACAGACGGCGGCCATTTTATCCTCGATGCATCTTTTGGCCGCATTCCGGATACAAGAGCGCTTTCGAATGCTCTCCATGCCATCCCCGGCGTGGTCGAGCATGGTCTTTTCATCGGGCTGGCGTCAGCGGCCATCATCGCCGGCGGCGACGGCATCCAAACCGTCCATGCCGCCCGAAAACCAGGGAGTTCTACCGATCATGATGTTGCATAAACGGGTTCGCCAATTCTCCGCCATCCTGGCGGCTTCGGCTGTCCTGGCGTTCACCGCGCCGGCGTTTTCGCAGGATGTCACCGAATCGCATCTGAAAGCGGCGCGCGCCGCGGTCGCTGCCATCCACGCGACCGACCCGTTCGACAACATCCTGCCGCAGGCGGCTGCCGCGCTAGAGCAGCAGCTTATCCAGAAGAACCCCGACATGCAGGAGCTGATCGGCAAGACCATCAGCGAGAAGGCGCTGGCGCTGGCCTCACGCCGTGCCGACCTGGAGAAGGAGGCAGCACTGGCCTATGCCAAGGTGTTCTCCGAAAAGGACCTCACCGACATCGCTGCCTTCTACAATTCCGAAGCTGGCAAGAAGCTGCTCGACAGCGGCCCGACGGTGACGCGCGATTTGGTCAAGGCGGCCGACATCTGGCAGAATGGCCTGGCGCGCGATCTCGCCCAGCAGGTCGGCGAGACGCTGGCCGCGGCCGCGAAGGCCAAGGCTCCCGCGGCACCCGCCGATGGCGCTGCCCCGGCTGATGGTGCGGCACCTGCTGACGGCGCCGCACCCGCTGACGGCGACCAGCCGGAAGCACCGAAGAACTAACCGGCATCGTCGCCGCTGGACCAAGAAAGCCCGGTGCAAACCGGGCTTTTCTTTTGGCCTCATGCAGCCTACCTGTCTCAAACATTTCTGAGGCAAGGAGCGGCAGCATGGCCGGTTACGACTACGATCTCTTCGTCATCGGTGGCGGCTCCGGCGGGGTGAGGGCGGCGCGCGTGGCGGCGGCACTCGGCAAGCGCGTCGGCATCGCCGAGGAATACCGCTATGGCGGCACATGCGTTATCCGCGGCTGCGTGCCGAAAAAACTCTACGTCTACGCCTCGCAATTTCCCGAGCACTTCACTGATGCCGCCGGCTATGGCTGGACGGTGCCGGAGGCGAGTTTCGACTGGCCGACGCTGGTCGCCAACAAGGATCGCGAGATCGCCCGGCTGGAAGCTATTTACGAGAAAAACGTGCAGGGCGCCGGCGGCGAGACGTTCCACTCGCGCGCCATGCTGGTCGACCCGCATGTCGTGCATCTCTTGGGCGACGACCGCACCGTCACCGCCGACCAGATCCTGATCGCCACCGGCGGCCGGCCGGCGCCGCATCCAGCACTTCCCGGCCATGAGCATTGCATCTTTTCCAACGAGGTCTTCGATCTCAAGCGGCTGCCGAAGGCGATCATGATCGAGGGCGGCGGCTACATCGCCGTCGAATTCGCCAACATCTTCCATGGCTTGGGCGTCGACACCACGCTGGTCTACCGCGGCAAGGAGATCCTGTCGCGTTTCGACATGGATCTGCGGCGCATGCTGCACGAGACCATGGAAAAGAAGGGGATAAAGATCCTCTGCCACGCCGTGTCGGAATGGGTGCGCAAGCGGCCGGATGGGCGGCTGGACGCGCTGGTCACCGGCGGCAAGGTGTTGACGGTCGACCAGGTCATGCTCGCCATCGGCCGCATCCCCAACACCGAGAATATGGGCCTGGAAGGCGTCGGCATCGAGCTCGGCAAGACCGGCGCCATCGTTGTCGACCAGTATTCCCGCACCAACATCGACAACATCTGGGCGATCGGCGACGTCACCAACCGTGTGCAGTTGACGCCGGTGGCGATCCACGAGGCGATGTGCTTCATCGAGACCGCCTTCAAGGGAAATCCGACGGCGCCCGACCACGACACGATCCCGACCGCCGTGTTTTCACAGCCGGAGATCGGCACTGTCGGCCTGTCCGAGGACGATGCCGTCAAGCGCTACTCCGACATCGAGATCTACCGCGCCACGTTCCGGCCGATGCGGCATACGCTGTCGGGCCGCGACGAAAAGATGCTGACAAAGCTGGTGGTCGACGGCGCCACGCGAAAAGTGCTCGGCGCCCACATTCTGGGACCTGACGCCGGCGAGATGGCGCAGCTTCTCGGCATTCCGCTGAAGGCCGGCGTCACCAAGGACGATTTCGACCGCACCATGGCCGTCCACCCGACGGCGGCGGAAGAACTGGTCACCATGTACAAGCCGACCTACCGCGTGAAGGACGGCGTGCGCGTCGATTGATGCCCGGCATCATTCCTCGAGGTGAAGCCTGAGCAAGGCGAACCCGCCGCCGGTCATTGCCGGCGGCAGGATGTCTAGCGGCTGCTACAGCAGGGTGCCGCGCAGGATGACCAGCGCCACCGAGAAATAGATCACCAGGCCGGTCACATCGACCAGCGTGGCGACGAACGGCGCCGAAGCACTCGCCGGATCGAAGCCGATCCGTTTCAACGCGAACGGCAGCATCGAGCCCGACAGCGAACCGAAGGTGACGATGCCGACGAGCGCTGCTCCCACCGTCGTGGCGATCAGCGGCCAATGCGGCCCATAGTCGTAGAAGCCCATATATTGCCAGAGTGCGATGCGGCAGATGCCGACCACGCCAAGCATGCCGCCGAGCACGAGGCCGGTGGGCAGTTCGCGCAATGCCACCCGCCACCAGTCGCGAAGGCCGATCTCGCGCAATGCCAGCGCGCGGATGACGAGCGAGGTTGCCTGGGAGCCGGAATTGCCGCCCGAACTCATGATCAGCGGGATGAACAGAGTGAGCACGATCGCCTTCTCCAGCTCGCCCTCATAGCTTTGCATGGCGTTGGCGGTCAGCATCTCTGAGATGAACAGCGCGCATAGCCAGCCGCCGCGCTTCTTGATCATGGCGAGGAAGCTCATCTTCATATAGGGCTCCTCCAGCGCCTCCATGCCGCCGAAACGGTGCACGTCCTCGGTCGTCTCCTCGATCATGGTGTCGATGATGTCGTCGATGGTGACAATGCCGAGGATCTTGCCGTGGTCGACGACGGGAACCGCGAGCAGATCGTATTTGGAGATCGTCTGCGCCAGGGTCTCGCGATCGGTCAGCGGCGTCACCGTCACCGGCACGCGGTCCGGCGCCACCGACAGGATCGGATCGTCCGGCTCGCCGGTGATCAGCCGGCGCAGGCCGGTCGAACGCGCCAGCACATGCGTCTCAGGATCGACGATGTAGATGGCGTAGACGGTCTCGCGCGTCCGCTCGACCTTGCGGATGTAGTCCAGCGTGCGGCCGACGGTCCAATCCGAAGGCACGCTGACGAACTCGGTCGTCATGATCGAGGCGGCGCTGCCTTCGGGGTAGCCGAGAATGGAAAGCAGCGTCGCCCGCAGCGGCGGTGCCAGCCCGCCGACCAGCTCGGAACGCGCCGGCTCGTCCAGCTCGCGCAGGATATCGGCGGCGCGGTCGACCGACATGGCGGTGAGGAGCTTGCACGCCTTGGCGCGCGGCAGCGCCTCGGCCAGTTCGGACGCGCCGTCGAGTTCCGGTTGGTCGAAGATCTCGACCAGCCGCTCGAACGGCACTTCGCAAAGCAGTTCGATCGCGTCCTCGCGAGGTTCCCGGTTCAGGGCCTCGACGACATCGGCGACGTGATCATTGGCAAGGATACGGGCGATCGCGACGGCATCGTCGCCCGCTACGACGGGGGAAAATTCGTTCATGGCTCACTCCTTGCCGTCCGGCAGGACGTGAGCCACTAGGTCACGTCTAGGCGGACGGCGGTTGCGTTCGACTGTGACTGTCGCCAGGCATGGCGCGGTGACCTTTCTGCTTGCGGGTTCGATTTGGAATGCTGCAAGCCGGGCGCAACATAGGAGCGCGTTTTGGCGAGTCAATCGCAGGAACGGCGGAAAACTGCCGGGAACAGGCCCAATCGCGAGACTGTGATCGACCGCCGTCGTTGCCGCACTGTTGCGACCCGGCAAGAGCTTGGTGTGGTTGCTATTTCTGCTTCAGCCGGCGCGAGAAGCGCAGCCATTTGTCTTCGACCGGTCGCGGCTGCGTAAGGATGGTGGTGAGTTCGCGCGGCAGGTTCGGAGCAAGCGGCTTCTTGGTGGCGACACCGTCGGCGATCGCAACCACGCTGTGGTAGAATTCCTCGCCCGTGGCTGATCGTGGCGCAATCGCCTCGTGCATGATGCTGATCACCGTGACATCGGGACAGTTGTCCTTGATCGCCTGGTGGAAAGCGATCTTGCCATCCGGATCGAGCGCGCCGGTCGCTTCGTCGAGGAACAGAAGCCCAGGCTGCTGCAGCACGATGCGGGCCACCACCAGCTTCTGCTTCTGGCCGCCGGAAAGCATCTGATCCCAGATCTTTCCCTCGCGGCTTTCGTCGGCCATGTGTTCGATGAAGTCGCCAAGGCCGGCCTTGTGCAGGGCAGACGCCACCTGCGCATCGCTATAGTCCTGCTCGGAGCCGGGCAGACACACCAGCTGCTTCAGTGACACCTGCTGCAGCTTGACCTCCTGGGCGGCATAGAAACTTTTCACGCCGTCGGGGAAGACGATGGTTCCACGGCCATAGGGCCACAGGCCGTTGATCGCCTTGATCAGCGAAGTCTTGCCGCAGCCGGACTCGCCCTTGAGGAACGTCCACTCGCCACGCCGGAAGCGCAGATTGGCAGCGCTCAGGAACGGCGTGGCATCTTCGCCCTGATGCGCCAGTTCGAGCTTCTGGATGGTCAGGCCGAAGACCGGGTTCTGGCTGGCATAGTGGAAGTCGGAGCGGCCGGTCTGGCTGTAGAACTCCTGCGGCTGCTGGACGTTCTCGATGGCGTTCGCCAATTCGGTGACGCGCTGGCTGTTGGCGCGCAAGGTCGCGATGTCGGGCATCACGCGGATGAGCCAGGAACACTGGCCGATCAGCTGATTGATCATCTCGGCGCCGGTCACGTAGCCTTTGAGGTCAAGTTTGTTGTGAATAAAGGAAACCAGACCGGGCGCATAAGCGACGATGCGAAAGCCCATGAAATTGTGGACCGCCTCGAATGCGTCGTAAGAGACGTTGACGATATTCAACCGTGCCCAGGTCCGATCGATGTCGCCATAGAGCCGGTTGTTCACCGTCTTCTGCACGTCTTCTGCGCTTGACGCGGCGACGTGGAAACTGCGGCGAAGAAAGGTCGTCAATTCGCCGCGATAGCTGCCCTCGGCCTGCTGCAGCCGCACATTCAGCCGCTCCAGCACTCTTCCAAGTCTTACCGCGATCCAGGTGTTGAACGGCACGTAGGTGGCGATGGCGAGCAGCGCGAGGACAGCGCTGCCATAGCTCCCGAGGAACTCCAGCCCGGCCACCTCCACGGAGGTCTCGATGAGGTTCTCGCCGATAAAATAGAGTGACGTGGCAACGCCAAGCACGCCCATGGCGAGGCCGATCGCGCCGCCTGTCATGCCTTTGATCGATTCCTGGATACGTTGGTCGATATTGTCCGGTGCGGGGCCCCCGCTGCCGGCCGAACCATGCTGGGCGTGGAAATGGCTATGATTGCCATCGAGCAGCGCTTGATTGAACTGGCTGTTCAACCAACCGCGCCATTTGCGGTGCAAAGTCTTTGACACCAGACTTCTCGCACCAACGAGGCCGGCATCCTTGAGCACAAACAGGACCACGACGAGCCCCGCATCGGTCAGCAGCGTCCTAAGTGGCGCGGTGTTGGCGGCGTCATGATAGTAATTGATCGAGTAGGTCAATTCCCCGATCATCAGGGCCAACCAGACCCCGGCTTTGCTGAGGAGTGTTGTGAGGGCTGCGATGACGATGGTGAGGGTCCAGGCTTCCTTCCACCGGTCCGAGAACCAGTAGGCCCGCATCAGTCCCCAGAAGGTCCGCATCGACGATACCGGCGTCAGGGGCGACGGGCCGGCGGCGGCGTCGCGGTTCCAAAGTGCCGATATTGAACGTCGCGGTCTGTCGACCTGAATCACAATCCCGCCCAAACCTTTTTTAGTTTTGTTACGGATAGTAACACCAATTGATCATTTTCTATTAATTTTATCGCGGCGAATGTGAGGCAGCCCACGTGCCGTTGCTATGAGGCAACAGGTGGTGCGTGGAGACAGCGGTCTCCAGGGCAAATATCCCTTTTGGTTTCAATGTTTTGTGAGAACGTCGAGATGTGCGAAAAGCTTCCCCTAGGGAAGCAAGATTCACGGCTTTGTGAACCACCAGGCCTTGTCGATCGGCCGGTTTTCTTTACCGCCCAGCCAAAAAATTTCCGGTCGTGATCGCTTTGGGTTCACCCGAATCGTCCGTTCCCGAGACCGAGAAGTACCCGGAAATGGTCTTGGCGGCGCTGTCGATCACCACATCGCCGGGCGCACTTTTTAGCTGCCGCTCAACAGGATTTGACAATCCATATGCCGCCGGTTGAACCTTGCGGAGCACTGTCGGCACCCATTGCATATCCGGTTCTCCAACAAGGAAGCTCCCAATGCTTGCACGTGCAGCCGCCTCAGCAATCCTGTCGCTCTTTGCCTTTCTGCCTCTGGCGCATGCCGGGAACCAGACCATTCCGGCGAGCGCCGAGGGGCAAATCGAGTTCAACACGCCGTCCGGCAACATCGGCTGCATCTACACACCGAAGGGTGGCACCAGCACCTACCAGCCGCAGGATGGCGGTCCGGAACTGAGCTGTTCGCGCGTCGAGCCCAGCTACGTCACGGTGATCCTCGGGCCGAACGGGCCGGCGACATTGATCAAGAATCCGGGGGAGCAGGGCTGCTGCAGCGATGTCGCCAAGCTGGCCTATGGCAACAGCTGGAGCAAAGGGCCGTTTACCTGCCAGTCGTCAACCAAGGGACTGACCTGCACGGGCAGCAGCGGACACGGCTTCTTCGTTACAAGGCCAAGGTGACGGTGAAATAGTCAGCTGGCTTTTTCGAGCTCGCCCTTGGCCTTTGCGGCGGCGACCTGGCGGATGGCGTCGGCCAGCGTGTCGGCGTCCTGCGCGCCCATGACGGCATATTTGCCTTCGAGCAGGAAGCACGGCACGCCGGTGATGCCCATGCGCGATGCCGTGGCGATTTCTGTACGCACCGCCTCGACGTCGGCGTCGGTCGGCAACAGCGTTTCGACCACGGCAGCGTCCATGCCGGCCTCGCGGGCGGCTTCGATCAGCACCGCGTGATCGCCGATATTGGCGCCTTCCTCGAAATACAATTGGAACAGCCGGCGCACCAAGCGGTTCTGCACGGCTTCACCGGCTGCCCCGGCCCAGCGGATGACGCGATGCGCGTCCAGCGTGTTGGCTGCGACCTTGATGGCGTCGAAGGCGAAGTTGATCCCCTCGGCTTCGCCGAGCGGCTCGATGCGCGCATGCATCTGGCGGATACGCTCCTCGCTGCCGAACTTGGCCAGCATGTATTCACGCCGATCCTTGCCGTCTGGCGGAATGGTCGGGTCGAGCTGGAACGGCCGCCAGCGCACATGCACCTCAATGTCGCCGGCAGCGGCGATCGCCTTGTCGAGCCGCTTCTGGCCGATGAAGCACCAGGGGCAAACGGCATCGGAAACCACGTCGACGGTAATGGAATTGTCTTTGCTCATCTCGATCTCCTGCCGCGAACACATCTTTGAGCGATCTCTGGACAAAACGGTTTTCCGTTTGTCCGCGAAAACCGGTAACCACTTTTCGGGATCATGCTCAGTTCGCTTTGCGCCACCAGGTCGGCCATTGATAACCGAATATGGGTGTCTTTTTCGGATGGTCCAGATAATTCCAGTAAGCGAGCCATTGCTGCGCGTTGTACTGCATTGGCACCATATAGTTGCCGGAGATGAGCAATCGGTCGAGGACGCGCACCGCGGCGACGTAATCCTCCTTGGTCCGCGCTCTCAGCATCGCATCGATCGCAGCATCCACCGCCGGATCGGCGACGCCGGCCAGGTTGAACGAACCTTCCCTCTTGGCTTCTGAAGAACCCCAGCGAAAACTCTGCTCGATGCCGGGCGACAGCGAGTTGCTGAAACCGCTCGACCCGATCAGCACCTCGAAATCGAAACGCTGCTTGCGCGACTGGATCTGGTCGGCTTCGAGGCTGCGGATGGTCACCGTGATGCCGATCTTCTCCAGCGTGCGCTGATAGATGGCGGCAAAGCGTTCCTCATCCTGCGAGGCGGTCAGGATTTCGAAACCGAAAGGGTTTCCCTTGGGGTCCTGCAGTACCCCATCCTTCACGGCATAGCCCTGGCTCTTCAGCAGGTCGAAAGCCACCTTCAGCACCTTCCGGTCCTGGCCCGTGCCGTCATTCACCGGCGGTCGCCAGGTGCCGTCCATGACATCGGCCGGCACGCGTCCGGGGTAGGGCGCCAGCAGCGCCTTCTCCCTGTCGGAGGCGGGATGGTCGAGCGCGGACAGTTCGGAATTCTGCCAATAGCTCATCGTGCGTGTGTATTTGCCGCCGAACAGGTTCTTGTTGGCCCATTCGAAGTCGTAGAGCATGCCGAGCGCGCGCCGCACCACCGGATTGGAAAACTTCTCCAGCCTGGTGTTGAACAGGAACCCGGTCACCACTGGCGGTATGCCAGTGTCGAAGGTCTCGGCAATCACCTCGCCTCGGTGAAACGCGGGAAAATCGATGTCGCGCTCGCGCTTGATCGGATCGCCCTCATCATAGATGGCGCAGATGCCTTTCTTGAACGCTTCCGTCTTGGCATTGGCGTTGAGGAAGTACTCGATGGTGATCTGGTCGTAATTGTCGAAGCCGCGCTTGGAGGGGAGGTTCTTGCCCCAGTAATTCGGGTTGCGCTTGAAGACGATGCGCTGCCCCGGCTGCACCTTGTCGACGATGTAGGGCCCGCTGCCGATCAGCGGTTTCAGCGTCGTCTTGTCGAAAGTGTCCTTGTCGAAGGCGTGCTTGGGGATGATCGGCGTCAGCGCGATGATCAAGGGCGTCTCGCGGTTGGCCTTGTCATTGAATGTAAAGCGCACGCTGTGATCGCCGGTCTTTTCGAGCTTGGCGATCAGGCTCATGCGATCGCTGTAGGGCGGGCGGCCCTTGTCGGTGAAGACATCGTAGGTGAACAGCACGTCTTCCGGCGTCACCGGCTCTCCATCAGACCACTTTGCATTCGGGTTGAGGTGGAATTCGATCGACTTTCGCTCGGGATCCATGTCGGCGCTGTCGGCGAGCAGGCCATAGAGGCTGAAGGCCTCGTCATAATTGCGCGTCATCAACGGTTCGAAAACCAGGTTGCCGTAGTTCAGATCCATCATGCCGCGCGCCGTGGTGCGCAAGCTCTTCAGAATGAACGGGTTGAGATTGTCGAAGCTGCCGACGACGCAATAGGTGATGTTGCCGCCCTTCGGCGCATCGGGATTGGCGTAGTCGAAATGGGTGTAGTCTGCCGGCAGCGCCGGCTCGCCCTGCATGGCGATGGCATGTTTCGGCTCCGACATTGCGGGCTGAAGTGAAAGGGCGAGAAACGAGATCGCGGCGATCAGCCAAACAAGAACGCGGCCCATGACCGTCTCCTTACTGGGCGGCTTGATGATTCGGAGTGCACCCTAGCATGGCGCCGCCGAGCTCCGGCCAGATACGTCAGCCCAAATCGCACGACCCAAATGGCAGAGCCAAGAATCGCAGGCGCCGGGCTGGATTCGGCTGCGCATGCGGTGTAACACGCGCTCCGAAGTCATCCTGTTGCCTCAATTCGGCAACAGGTAGCTGGACCGCGCGGCGCGAAGAAGCCGGTTCCGGGATCATTTGAGAGGAAGTACACGACATGACGAGCCTGAACAGCAACGCATACCGCCTTTCGGTCATTGCCGCGGGCGTGGTCGGCTTTCTGGGCGCCGGACTTCTCTCTGCTTCGGCACAACAGCAGCAGCAGATTCCGCAGGGCTGGTTCAAGGCCTGCACCAAGCAGGAAGACGTCGACATCTGCAATGTCCAGAACATCGTCACCGCCGGCAACGGCCAGCTGGTCACCGGCGTCAGCCTGATTGAGCTGAAGGGCAAGGTGAACCGCAAGGTGTTCCAGGTGACGGTTCCGACCGGACGTCTGGTGCCTCCCGGCATCGGCTTGCAGATCGACACCGGCAAGGCGCAGAAGCTCGATTATGTCATCTGCTTCCCTGATCGTTGCGTGGCCGAAGTGCCGCTGACCGACACGCTCGTCGCTTCCTTCAAGAAGGGCCAGGCGATCACGCTCACTTCGGTCAACTTCCAGAACCAGCCGAACCCGATCAAGGTTGCCTTGACCGGCTTCAGCGGGGCCTATGACGGCCCGCCGCTGCAGCAGTCCGATATCGAAGACCGGCAGAAGAAGCTTCAGGACTTCGTTGCCAAGAACAACCAGGATTTTGCCAAGAAGCTCAAGGACGAGCAGGACAAGGCCAAGGCCGCCAACTGATCTCGGGAAAATTCCAAAATACAAAAAGCGGGGCATTGCCCCGCTTTTTTGTTGCCCCGTTCAGTATGCGGTCAATGTCTCGACTGGCGTTTCGGCTCGTAGCGTCCGTCCGGCCGCTTGTCGAACATCTCGCCGATCTGCGGGTGCCGTACCGGCTCGCCCGACTGGTCCTCAAGCAGGTTCTGTTCGGACACATAGGCGATGTATTCGGTTTCCGAATTCTCGGCGAGCAGATGATAGAACGGCTGGTCCTTGCGCGGCCGCACGTCGGCCGGGATCGCCTCGTACCATTCGTCGGTGTTGGCGAATTGCGGATCGACATCGAAAATGATGCCACGAAATGGAAACAGCCTGTGGCGAACCACCTGTCCGATCGAGAATTTGGCTGTTTTCATCATACTCACCACTAGGCCTTGAAGCGCCCGGCGTCCCCTGGAATGCACGGCACGCGCTCTAAGGCTTTGAATTTACACACGCCGTCACCAAAAATCGAGCCCGACTTTAGGGCTGGTATCCGACCCTATCTGGCGCAGACGGTGGTCCAATTCAATGCCGAAGCGCTTGACGCCTTGTGAAGCTACGGGCTAGCCCGGTCCAAGGTTTTCGGGCCAGGGCAAAAATGTCTGACCGGCTGCTCTACATGATCCGGCACGGAATATTACCGCCGGACCTGTTTCCCTAGGCCAGTAAGTGCTGCAAAGCCGCTGCCCGGCCTCAAGCCCTCGCGCATGAAGAAGGCGCGCAGCGGCGCGAAACTGCCGAGCACAGTAAGGCCGGCGCTGCGCGCCATCTGCGCCGGCAGCATGTCCGACAGCAGCGACATGTTGAGCAGGTTGACTGCCCCGCTGCGCGCCAGAATGTCGGGACGGCGCCGGGAATCATAGGCTGCGAGGGCCTTTGGGGCGCCAGGATCGCTGCGGTTTTCGCCAGCAATTCCAATCAGATCGTCGATGTCCCTGATACCGAGGTTGAGGCCTTGGGCACCGATAGGCGGAAACACATGTGCCGCCTCGCCGACCAGCGCCACCCGGTTTTGTGCGAAGCGCCCCGGTGATGCCGCTGAAAGCGGGTAGATCTGCCGGCCGGGCTCGACCGACACCCGGCCCAGCATCGACTGCATCTGCTGTTCGACACGCTCGGAAAGTGTCACGTCATCGAGTGCGGCAAGGTCTTTTGCCGTTTCCGGTTTCACCACCCAGACAAGGCTGGAGCGGTTGCCGGGCAGGGGCACCTGGGTGAACGGACCGGTTTCGGTGTGGAATTCTGTCGAGGTGAAGCCGTGTTCGCTGCGGTGGCCGAAATTCAGCACCAGCGCCGCCTGCGGATAGGATCGCACCGACGCCGCTATGCCCGCCGCCTCGCGCGCCGGTGACAAGCGCCCATCGGCAGCGACCGCCAGCGATGCGGAAATTTCGTGGCCATCCGCCAGAACGGCATGTGCCCCGCCGGCGTCCAGGCGCCAGCTCTCAACCATCACCTTCAGCCATTCGATACCGGGATGCGCGATGACGGCCCTGGCCAGCGCCGGGTTGAGCGCGCTGTTGGGCAGGTTGAGCCCGAACTGCTCCTCGCCGATCTCCGTGGCACGAAAGGTGACCACCGGGCTGCGGATCAGCCGGCTTGTAGCATCGACGATGCGCATCACCTTCAGCGGCGCGGCTTTTGGCCTGATGTCGGCCAGCACGCCTAGCCGATCGAGAATCTTGAGGGCAGGGTTCATCAGCGCCGTCGTCCGGCCATCGGGGCCGCCCGCCTCGGGTCCGATGAGAGTCACGGGAAATCCCGCCTCGGCAAAACCGAGCGCCGCGATCAGCCCTGCGGGGCCGCTGCCGGCAACCAGTATCCGTGCTGTCTCGCGATGATCCAAATTGGACTTCCAGATTGCGATGCAGGTCGATCCTGTCTGTCCATGGATATAGGTCAGACCATGCGGCTTGATCAACGCGGCGATTAGGCTCATTCGATTGCCATGACCGGCCAGCAGGACGATTTCAGCCATCTCGACCGCGCCGGCCGCGCCACGGCAGGCCTTGCCCGCCATCCCCGGCTGACGGTCAACATCGCCATCGGCGGCGGCATTCTGCTCGCATGGTTCATTCTCGGCGCCATGGCGATCCGCGGCGCCGAAGGCCGGCTTCCCGGCGCCGGCGCACCGGGTGATGTGGTGTTGCGCTATCTGCCGCAGCTGCCGCTGCCGGATTTTCTCGACCGCTTCTTCGGCTTGTGCCTGACGCCCGCACCGCTCGATGCCGGCAGCGGCGCACAATTTCTGGCACTGATCGCCATGTGGTTCCTGATGGCCGTGGCGGCGATGCTGCCGTCGGCAGCGCCTATGATCCGCACCTATTGCGAAATCGCCGACACCGCCCGCATCAAGGGCGAACCGGTGGCCCACCCGCTCGCCCTGGTTGCCGGCTACCTCTGTACATGGCTTGTCGCCTCGGCCGGCTTTGCGGCGCTGACGTTGATCGTCCACGCATTTGCGTCGTCGGGGCGATTGCTCGATCCGGTGAGCGGCATTGCCGCGGCTGCCGCTTTGCTGGTGGCCGGCCTCTACCAGTTCAGCAGCCTCAAGCAGGCCTGCCTGACAAAATGCCGGAACCCGTTCTCGATCCTGTTTTCCAACTGGAGCGCGAAGCCCAGCCGCATTTTCCGGCTCGGGCTGGAGCAGGGCCTGTGGTGCCTCGGCTGTTGCTGGGCGCTGATGCTGGTGATGTTTGCCGTCGGCACCATGAACGTGTTCTGGATGGCGCTGATCGGCCTGTTCACTTTGATCGAAAAACAGACCACCGGCAGGGTTCCTACCCGGGTGGCCGGTGCGATACTGCTTGTCTGGGCAGTCGCCCTGCTAGTAGTCTCGGCATGACGGGGGACAATTCAATGGCAGAGCAAGGCTGGGCAATGAAAGGAGAGCTCGTACTCTCCTGTAATTGCATGGTTTTTTGCCCATGTGTGCTGTCGCTTGGCAGCCATCCGCCGACAGAGGGCTATTGCCAGACATGGGCGGGGTTTCGCATCGACGCCGGCCATTTCGGCGAGGTCGACCTGTCCGGTCTCAATCTCGGACTGGTCATGGAAATCCCCGGCTATATGAGCCGCGGCAACTGGACGGCGGGCCTGTTCATCGACAAGCGTGCGTCGGTCTACGCGGTGAAGGCGTTGACCAAAATCTTCACTGGCAAGGCCGGCGGAACCACGTCGCTGCTGTCTATCCTTGTCGGCAAGTTCCTCGGCGTCGAGCAGGTGCCGATCACCTACGAGACGCGTGACAAGACCCGCATTTTCCAGATACCGAAGATCATCGACGGGGCGGTGACACCGATTCCCGGCAAGGATCGCAAGAAGGACACCGTGATCAGCAATTCGGAATACTGGATCGCGCCGGAGATCATCGTGGCCAGATCCGACAAGAGCAAGATGCGTGCTTTCGGCCGCAACTGGAATTTCGCCGGCCGCTCGGCCGAAATCTGCAAGCTGGATTGGCGGGGCCCGTGAGCAAGAACACAACCGCCAGGAACGCCGCCAAAAAGATCACCGACCGGATTCCGAGGCCGAAGAAGAAGGTCACCTGGCCGCAGGCGCGTGCGTTCTCGGTGCATCTGCTCACCGCGTCGGGCTCGTTCCTGGCCTTCCTTTCGCTGGTGGCGGCGAGTGAGGAACGCTGGACGGCGATGTTCTGGTGGCTGGGTCTGGCGCTGTTCGTCGATGGTATCGACGGCCCGATCGCCCGAAAGCTCGAGGTCAAGGAGATCCTGCCGACCTGGTCGGGCGAACTCCTCGACAACATCATCGACTATGTCACCTATGTGCTGATCCCGGCCTTCGCACTCTACCAGCGCGGCTTCATGGGGGAGCGGCTGTCGTTCCTGTCGGCGGCCATCATCGTCGTGTCGAGCGCCATCTATTATGCCGACACCGGCATGAAGACGAAGGAGAACTTCTTCAAAGGCTTTCCGGTGGTCTGGAACATGGTGGTGTTCACGCTGTTCGTCATCGAGCCAGGGCAATGGGTGTCCTTTGGCGTCGTCCTGGCGGCCGGCATCCTGACCTTCGTGCCGATCAATTTCATCCATCCGGTGCGGGTGGTGCGGCTACGGCCAATCAATCTCGGCATGACGCTGCTGTGGTGCGCTTTCGGCGCGCTGGCGCTGGCGCAGGCAGCCCTTGCCGCCTTCTACGACCAGATCGGCGTTCTGGGCGAGCAGGTCAGCGTGTTCACCAAGGTCGGCATTACCGTCACCGGGCTTTACCTCGCCTGCATCGGCGCTATCATGCAGTTCTTCCCAAAGCTCGGCGCCAAGCCTCCCAACAAAAGCGACTGACAGCAAGAAAACCTGACCCGCAGGAAGCCCTAAAATGTCCAAAGCGATCCGTATCCACGCCCATGGCGGTCCGGAAGTCCTGACCTATGAGGATGCCGATCCAGGCCAGCCCGGCGCCGGGCAGATCCTGGTCAGGCACACGGCGATCGGCCTCAATTTCATCGATGTCTATCATCGCACCGGCCTTTATCCGCCGCCCGGCGGCTTCCCGCTGGTCCCGGGCGGCGAAGCGGCCGGCGTCGTGCTGGCGGTTGGCACTGGCGTCGACTGGCTGAAGCCCGGCGATCGCATCGCCTATGCCGTCAATGTCGGCGCCTATGCCGAAGAGCGCGTCATCGCCGCCGACCGAGTGGTCAAGGTGCCGGACGGCATCAGCGACGAACAGGCCGCCGGCATGATGCTGAAAGGCATGACGGCGGAGTATCTGCTGCGTCGTACCTTCAAGGTGAAAGCGGGCGACACCATCCTGTTTCACGCCGCCGCCGGCGGCGTCGGCCTGATCCTGGGACAATGGGCAAAACATCTCGGCGCGACCGTCATCGGCACGGCAAGCTCGACCGACAAGATCGAACTCGCCAAGGCGCATGGCTTCGACCACGTCATCAACTACAAGGAGCAGGATTTCGTCGCCGGCGTCGCCACAATCACCGGCGGCAAAAAATGCGACGTCGTCTACGATTCGGTCGGCAACGACACATTCCCCGCCTCGCTCGACTGCCTGCGGCCGCTCGGCATGTTCGTTTCCTTCGGCCAGTCCTCGGGGCCGATCCCGCCGTTTTCGATGTCGCTCCTGGCGCAGAAGGGCTCGCTGTTCGTCACCAGGCCGACGCTGTTCGTCTACAATGCAAAGCGCGAGGACCTCGAAGTCTCCGCCGCGGCCTTGTTCGACGTGGTGCTGAGCGGCGCGGTCGAGATCAAGATCAACCAGCGCTATGCGCTGAAGGATGCCGGCAAGGCGCAGGCCGACCTCGAAGCGCGCAAGACGACAGGCACCACCATTCTCGTTCCCTGACAGAATGCCATGGTTTTCAGTGCTCCAAGGCCGTGGCAGGCGGCGCGATGTCTGACGCCAGATAGGCGCAAATGTTGTATCATCGATCCGTCCCTTGATTGAAGAAGGATCAAACCGATGGATGACTGGAGAATCGGGGATATTTCGGTAACCAGAATTCTGGAGATGTGCGACCCTCTGGGGACGCCGTCGGAATGGTTCCCCGACTGCACCGATGAAGCACTCGAACCGCATCTTCATTGGCTCACGCCCCGATTGATATCGCCGGCAACTGGCCGGCTTATTCTTCCCATCCAGAGTTTTCTGGTTCGTACCGGACACCACACCATTCTGGTCGACAGTTGCGTCGGCAACGACAAGACGTTCGCATACTTCCCGCATTGGCATCGCCGCAATGACGGCACCTTTTTGGAGCGCCTGGCAAATGCAGGTGTTGCTCCCGAGCAGATTGACTATGTGCTTTGCACCCATCTTCATGTCGACCATTGCGGCTGGAACACACGACTGGTGGACGGGCGTTGGATGCCGACATTCCCGAACGCCCGCTACATCATGGCGCGACGCGAGTTCGAGGCCGCACAGGCGGCCTCCGGCGATGCCGACGATCGGACCTATGAGGACAATGTGCTGCCAATCGTCGAGGCTGGTCGGGCTGTGCTTGTTGATATGGATTATGAACTCGATGGCGAAGTGTGGTTGGAACCGATGCCGGGCCACACCCCGGGGCACGTAGCCATCGGCCTGAGATCTCGAGGCGTAGGGGCAGTGTTTTCCGGCGATCTCATGCATTGGCCGATGCAATGCATATACCCCGACTGGAGCTTTCGGTACGACACGGACCCTGACCAGGCACGTCGGACGCGGTGGGCATTCCTGGAGGCTTGCTCGGACAATGGCCGCATCGTCATGACATCGCATTTTCCCTTGCCGTCGGTGGGAACTATCTCGCGACGCCACTCGTCATTCTGGTTCGATGATTATCAGCCGTGGTAATCGCCGGGGACCCGACCACGCCAACGCGGCCGCCGTCTCAACCGACTTTGCGGGATACTTTTTTTACCCCTTGAGTTTCCGCTGAAATTCTTGAAGCTCTTTCAAGGTGGGTGCTGCTTTCGCACGAGAGCAGCCAGCGCATACCATGCTTTCGGGAACACAGAACATATCCGGAAACCGGATGGGAGGCACTGTGAGTGCAGATCATGATGGAGCGAACCTGCTTGAGGTTCGTGGCCTGACCAAGATATTCGGCACGTTGACTGCGTGCGATCATATCGACCTCAACATCGCCAAAGGCGAGATCCACGCACTGCTCGGCGAAAACGGCGCCGGCAAGTCGACGCTGGTCAAGATGCTGTTCGGTTCGCTGGAGCCCAATTCCGGCGAGATCTTCTGGAACGGCGAGGCGGTTCGCATCACCAGTCCTGGCATGGCGAAGAAGCTCGGCATCGGCATGGTGTTCCAGCATTTTTCGCTGTTCGAGGCGCTGACCGCGGCCGAGAACATCGCGCTGTCGCTGGATGACGGTTCGCCGATCAGCTCGATCGCCGCCAAGGCGAGGGCGCTTTCCTTCAGCTACGGCCTGCCGCTCGATCCGGACTCGCTGGTCGGCGATCTCTCGGTCGGCGAACGCCAGCGCATCGAGATCATCCGCTGCCTCTTGCAGACGCCGCAGCTCATCATCCTCGACGAGCCGACCTCGGTGCTGACGCCGCAGGAAGCCGACAAACTGTTCGAGACGCTGGAACGCCTGCGCTCGGAGGGCAAATCCATCCTCTACATTTCGCACCGGCTGGAAGAGGTCAAACGCATCTGCGACCGCGCAACCGTGCTGCGTCACGGCAAGGTCGTCGGCCACTGCAATCCGCGCGAGGAGACCGCTTCGTCGCTGGCCCGCATGATGGTCGGCAACGAGGTGAAAGCCGTGGTGCGGGCATCGGCGGAAGGCATCGAGACTGCCGCGCCGCTGCTCGAGATCCGCGCGCTCAGCCGCAAGCCGGCGACGCCGTTCTCGATCCCGCTGAAGAACATCAACCTCACCGTGCGTGCCGGCGAGGTGATCGGCATTGCCGGCGTCGCCGGCAACGGCCAGGGCGAGTTCTTCGAATCCGTCTCCGGCGAGGTGCTGCAGCACGATGCTGCTTCGGTGCGCATTCGCGGCAAGGACGCCGGCGGCCTATCGATTACCGGCCGCCGGCTGATGGGTGCCGCCTTCGTGCCGGAAGAGCGTCTCGGCCATGGTGCGGCGCCGCGCATGAAGCTTTCGGAAAACCTGCTTTTGTCGCGCCACGCCACCGACGGCAAGGTTTTTGTCGGCGCCGGCGGCGCAGTCAAAAGCGGTGCGGTCTATGCCGCCGCCCAACGCATCATCGTGGCGATGGACGTGCGCAAGAGCGCGCCCGATCCGGAAGCCGCAGCCCTTTCCGGCGGCAATCTGCAGAAATTCATCGTCGGCCGCGAGCTCGACCGCAGCCCGGCTGTCATGGTGGTCAACCAGCCGACATGGGGCGTCGACGCCGGTGCTGCCGCCCATATCCGCCAGGCGCTTATCGAACTGGCGCGCAGCGGCTCGGCGGTTCTGGTCATCAGCCAGGACCTCGACGAGCTGTTCGAGATTTCGGATGCGATCGCAGTCATGCACAATGGCGAGCTGTCGAAACCGCTGCCGATCGCCGAGGCCACGTTCGAAAAGATCGGTCTGCTGATGGGCGGCGCCGAGCCCGGCCACGCCGAACACACGCTGGAGACGGCATGATGCGCCTCGAACTCGTCAAACGTCCGCAGCGCTCGATGCTGTTTTCGGCGCTGTCGCCCTTCATCGCCTTCGGCCTGACGATGATTGCCGGTGCGATTCTGTTCGCGTTGCTCGGCGTCAACCCGTTGACGGCATTCCGGATCTATTTCATCGAGCCGGTCAGCCAGGTCTGGCAGCTGCATGAGCTGGCGATCAAGGCCGCACCCTTGATCCTGATCGCGGTCGGCCTGTCGGTCTGCTACAAGGCCAACATCTGGAACATCGGCGCCGAAGGCCAGTTCATCCTCGGCGGCATTTTCGGCTCGGCCATCCCGGTGTTGTTCCCTGGTTTCGAAGGCCCGCTCGTGCTGCCGCTGATGCTGTTGTCCGGCATGGTCGGTGGCGCTGCCTACGCAGCGATCCCGGCTCTCTTAAAGACGCGCTTCGGCACCAACGAGATCCTGACCAGCCTGATGCTGGTCTATGTCGCCCAGCTCTTCCTCGACTGGCTGGTGCGCGGTCCCTGGCGCGATCCGCAGGGCCACGGTTTCCCGCAGACGATCCAGTTCAACGACTCGGCCGTTTTGCCGGAGCTGATGCCGGATGCCGGCCGCGCCAATTGGGGTTTTGTCTTCGCGCTTGTCGCCGCCGTGCTGATCTGGGTGCTGATGAGCCGCCTGCTCAAGGGTTTTGAGGTCCGCGTGCTCGGCTCCAGCCCGCGGGCAGGGCGCTTCGCCGGCTTCGGCCTCAACCGCATGGTCTTCTTCGCCTTCCTGCTGTCGGGGGCGTTGGCGGGGCTTGCCGGCATCTCGGAAGTCTCCGGCGCCATCGGCCAGCTGCAGCCGGTGATTTCGCCCGGCTACGGCTTCACCGCCATCATCGTCGCCTTCCTTGGCCGGCTGAACCCACTCGGCATTGTTGCCGCCGGCCTGGTGCTGGCGCTGACCTATCTCGGCGGCGAGGCGGTGCAAAGCGCGCTCGGCATCTCCGACAAGGTGGCGCGTGTGTTCCAGGGCATGCTTTTGTTCTTCGTCCTCGGTTGCGACACCCTCATCCACTACCGCATTCGTCTCGTCGGCATGGCGCTGGCGAAGGGCGCTGCAAAACTCGATGCTGCGCCGAAGTTGAAGGAAGCCCGCTGATGGACATCACCGTCAACATCCTTTTGACCATCGCCACGGCGGCGACGCCGTTGCTGATCGCGGCCATCGGCGAACTGGTGGTCGAGCGCTCCGGTGTGCTCAACCTCGGCGTCGAAGGCATGATGATCATGGGCGCCGTCGGCGGCTTCGGCGCCGGCTATCTCACCGGATCGCCCTGGATCGGCCTGCTCGCGGCGATCGCCATGGGCGCGGTATTCTCGCTGCTGTTTGCGGTCATGACCCTGTCGCTCGCCACCAACCAGGTGGCGACGGGCCTGTCGCTGACGCTGCTCGGCCTCGGCCTGTCCGGCATGATGGGGACCAGCTTTGTCGGCCAGCCCGGCGAGCGGCTGCCAAATCTCTACATCCCGGTGCTGACCGACATTCCTGTGGTCGGCAGGCTGCTGTTCGGCCAGGACCCGATCTTCTACATCTCGATCGCGCTCACCGCCGCTGTCATGTGGTTCCTGTTCAAGACCCGCACCGGGCTGACGCTGCGCTCGATCGGCGACAGCCACACATCGGCGCACGCGCTTGGCATCAAGGTTATCCGCTACCGTTATCTCGCCGTCATCTTCGGCGGCGCCTGCGCCGGTCTTGCCGGCGGCCACCTGTCGCTGGTCTATACGCCGCAATGGGTGGAGAACATGACCGCCGGGCGCGGCTGGATCGCGCTGGCGCTGGTCGTGTTCGCCTCCTGGCGGCCGTGGCGGGTGCTGGCCGGCGCCTACATCTTCGGCGCGGTGTGGATCGGCCAGCTTCATGCACAGGCTTTTGGCATTCCGGTGCCTTCGCAGCTGCTTTCTTCTCTGCCCTATCTGGCAACCGTCGTGGTTCTCGTTCTAATCTCGCGCAACAAGCGTCTGACGATGATGAACACGCCGGCTTCCTTGGGGCAGCCATTCGTTCCGGATCGTTGACAACAAAAACAAACGGGAAGCTCCAAGGCTAAACTCAGAGAGGTAACACAATGAAAAAACTGCTTATTGCGTTGATGACCACGACCGCCGCCATGTCGCTGGCGGCGTCCGCGCAAGCCGCCGACAAGTTGAAGGCGTGCTGGGTCTATACCGGCCCGATCGGCGACTTCGGCTATTCCTACCAGCACGACCAGGGCCGCCTCGAGGTGGAGAAGGCGCTCGCCGACAAGGTCGAAACCGCCTATCTTGAAAACGTCTCGGAAGGCCCGGATGCCGACCGCGCTTTCGAGCGTCTGGCGCGCGAGGGCTGCAAGATCATCTTCGGCACCTCCTTCGGCTTCATGGACCCGGAAGTGAAGGTCGCCAAGAAATTCCCGAAGGTGATGTTCGAGCACGCCACCGGCTACAAGACCGGTGACAATCTCGGCATCTACAATGCGCGCTTCTACGAAGGCCGCTATGTGCTCGGCCAGATCGCTGCCAAGGAATCGAAGGCTGGTGTCGCCGGCTACATTGTGTCCTTTCCGATCCCCGAAGTGGTGATGGGCATCAACTCCTTCATGCTCGGCGCGCAGTCGATCAACCCGAACTTCAAGGCCAAGATCGTCTGGGTGAACTCCTGGTTCGATCCGGGCAAGGAAGCCGACGCCGCCAAGGCGCTGTTTGACCAGGGCGCCGACATCATCGTCCAGCACACCGATTCCACCGCTGCCTTGCAGGTGGCCGAGGAGCGCAAGCTGCACGGCTTCGGCCAGTCCTCCGACATGATCAAGTTCGCGCCGAACGCGCAGCTGACCTCGCTCACCGACGAATGGGGCCCGTACTATATCAGCCGCGTGCAGGCGGCGTTGGACGGCACCTGGAAGCCGGACAATGTCTGGCTGGGCATCAAGGATGGCGCCGTCAAGCTCGCGCCCTTCACCAACATGCCGGACGACGTGAAGGCGATGGCCGAGGCAACCACCAAGAAGATCGCCGACGGCTGGAACCCCTTTACCGGACCGATCGCCAAGCAAGACGGCACGCCGTGGCTCAAGGACGGCGAAGTCGCCGACGACGGCACGCTGCTCGGCATGAACTTCTATGTGAAGGGCGTCGACGACAAACTGCCGCAGTAAGCCCAGGAAACGCAAAGCAAAAAGGGCGCCCTCTGGCGCCCTTTCTCATTTCGCCGGCTGTGCGCTCCTGCCGCGAAACCGAGCCAGCGCGGTATCGAGCGCGCCGCCGATCCAGGCCTTCACCCTGCGCTGGGCCGGCCGTTCGAAATACTGCCAGATCACCCAGGAAAGCAGAACCATGAGCGCGACACAGCCTAGCGCTGCAGCCCATTTGCCGACCAAGGGTGCGGCGGTATTGATGGCGATATAGCCGATTTTCTGGTGCAGGAGATAAAGCGGGTAGGTCAGCCCGCCCAGCGCCAGCGTCAGCGCGGACGGCACGACATGGCTGCGCAGCAGGATCGCGCCGATCAGCAGGGAATGCATGACGATGTTGGCAATCACCAGATGCGGCTGCGAAACGGCAATGCCGTATTCTCTGAGCATCCACTGCTGCGTCACCGACAATGTGCTGCAGGACAGAAGGAAGGCCGCACCAAGCAGCAGCAGGGCTGCTAGGGAGCGGCCATGCGCATGGATGTGGTGGACGAGTACGCCGGCGGCAAAGAACGGACCGAATTCGGTGATGAACAGCAGCCTTGCCGCACGGCTTTCGATGAAGAACTCGTTCGACGCCGAGATCGCCAGCCAGACGAAGATCAGCCCAAGCTTCCATTTCTGGAAAACGCCACCGAGCAGAGCGAGCGTCACCCAGCCGTAGAAGACCAGCTCAAGCAGGATCGACCAGTAGACGCCGTCCATGAATGGCTGGCCCAAGGCCGGCGCAAACATCGACAGGTTGGCTGCATATTGACCGAGCGAGGTTGAAAACAGCGGTGCACCGAAAGCCATGACGATGACGAAGGTGATCGTCATGCACAGGAGGTAGCCGGGGTACAGGCGTACGAAACGCGCGGTCGCAAACTCTTGCCAGAAGCGGCCTTCCGCCGACCAGGCTATGACGAAGCCGCTGATCAGGAAGAACAGGTTGACGCCGAGATAGCCGTAGAGGGCGAACGGCGCCACGCTCGGATAGCCCTCGGCCAGCGCGCCCTCGGCAGCCGCGCCGCGAAAGAAGTAATGGAAGAACACCACAACCAACGCCGCCGCCAGCCTCAACAGGTCTAGCGTCGCGATATGATCCTGTCGGGCAGGTCTGGCATCCATGCGAAGTCTCGGCGTTTACGGCCCGGAAACCATAACGCAGATCTCGACGAAACAGGGTAAATAGCGGCAAATATCGCGAAATTTGGTAAATGGCGGCGGAAGCATCCGACCGGGCACAATTGTCTGTGACACGGTTCCGTGACCCCCTTCACAGACGAAGTTGCTTTTTACTTGCATGCTCATCTTGCGGCCTGACGAAATCGGCCGACGTTACTAATTTGAGCAGGAGAATGTCTTATGCAATTGAGCAAAAAACTCTTAGCCATTATCGGTAAACGCATTCCAGCCATTTATGACGTCATCCCGCGCGGACCACAGGGGCGGCTCGCGCAAATCGCACTCAATCCTCAGCCGCTCCCGCCTCACGAACTGGGCGCCGCGATCGCGGACGAATTCGTCCGCTCCGCCTGGTCCGCCGAGCGAGGCGGGCTCGATAGCAAGGCGTTGATGAGCGACCTCGACGATTGGTGCCCGACGCGACCGAAGATACCGAAGCTTCCTCCGTGGTGGCCGCCGATTCCGGAACCCGAGCCGCATCCCGAATGGTTCGTAGACTATCATCTGGGATTTGCTGCACGGCTGTCCGTGGTCGCGGCCGGCTCGGCGGGCACGCGGCTGGACAAGACCCTCAATCAGGCGATCGATCGGTCGCTGGCTGCAATGGAATCGGTGAAGCTCTGACCAAGGGTGCGCCAAAATCCGAGGGCGCCGGGGAGGCGCCCTTTCGGCGGTTTTCTAGACCGCTGAACCGTAAAGATCGTAAGCGTCGGCGCGGTCGATCTTGACGGTGACGATGTCGCCTTGGCGCAGCGGGCGGCGCGACTGGATGTGCACCGAACCGTCGATCTCGGGCGCGTCGTATTTGGTGCGGCCCTTGGCCGAGGTGCCATGCGCCTCGTCGATCAGCACCGGCAGGCGCTTGCCGACCTTCTTGGCCAGCTGCGTCGCCGAGATCTTCTGCTGGCGCTGCATGAAGCGATGCCAGCGCGCTTCCTTGATCTCCTGCGGCACCTGTTCCAGGCCGAGATCGTTGGAGCGGGCGCCCCGGACCGGTTCGTATTTGAAACAGCCGGCGCGGTCGATCTTGGCCTCGTCCAGCCAGTCGAGCAGCATCTGGAAATCGTCTTCCGTCTCGCCGGGAAAGCCGACGATGAAGGTCGAGCGTATCGCGAGGTCCGGGCACACGTCGCGCCAGCCGCGAATGCGCTCCAGCGTCTTTTCGCCGTGGGCGGGCCGGCGCATGTTCTTCAAGACCTGCGGCGAGGCGTGCTGGAACGGGATGTCGAGGTAAGGAAGAATTTTTCCCTCGGCCATCAGCGGAATGACATCGGCGACATGCGGGTAGGGATAGACATAGTGCATGCGCACCCAGATGCCGAGCTTGCCCAGTTCCTCCGACAGGTCGAGGAATTTCGCCCGCACTTCTCGGTCGCCGAACATCGATGTCTGGTACTTGATGTCGATGCCGTAGGCGCTGGTGTCCTGCGAAATGACCAACAATTCCTTGACGCCGGCCTTGGCCAGTTTCTCGGCCTCGCGCAGCACATCGGCCGCCGGCCGCGAGACGAGGTCGCCGCGCAGTGCGGGAATGATGCAGAAGGTGCAGCGGTTGTTGCAGCCTTCGGAAATCTTCAGATAGGCGTAGTGGCGCGGCGTCAGCTTCACGCCTTGCGGCGGCAACAGGTCGATATAGGGATCGTGGCTTGGCGGTGCCGCCTCATGCACCGCCGCCATCACGCTTTCGTAGGCCTGCGGTCCGGTGATGGCGAGCACGTTGGGGTGCTTTTCGCGGATGACATCCGGCTCGGCGCCAAGGCAGCCGGTGACGATGACCCTGCCATTCTCCGAGAGTGCCGAACCGATGGCATTGAGCGACTCGTCGCGGGCCGAATCGAGGAAGCCGCAGGTGTTGACGACGACAAGGTCGGCGCCGTCATGTTTGCGCGCGATCTCATAGCCTTCGGCGCGCAGACGCGTGATGATGCGCTCGGAATCCACAAGGGCCTTCGGGCATCCAAGGCTGACGAAACTGACGCGAGGGGCAGACATGAAACAACTTCCGGGTTTTTCGGGATCGGCGGCCAGTACCACACTTATTGCGGCATTGGTATGGGCAGCGGCTGCGGCGAACGCGACGGCGGCCTCCAGCTGACAACTCGGCAGTAACAGAAGCTATACGACCGGCAGCGTCAGCTCACCGCAGGACTGACATGCGGCCAGACCTCGACAACGCCACGATAGACCATGTCGAGCGCGACATAGAGGATGATCAGCAGGCCGATATAGGCGATCCAGCGGTAGCGGTGCAGCAGCCTGGCAATGAAGCTCGCGGCAAGGCCCATCAGCGCAATCGACAGCACGAGGCCGATGACCAGAACCGGGAAATGATCGCGCGCCGCACCGGCGACCGCCAGCACATTGTCGAGCGACATCGAGACATCGGCGACGACGATCTGCAGCGCTGCCTGGCCGAGCGTCTTGCGCGCCTTGCCGGTCGCAACCGTCTGGTCGCCGTCGAGATCGGCATTGGCCAGCGCCTCGGTCGCCTCCTGCTCGTCGGCATGGGACGTCCGCAGCTCGCGCCACATCTTCCAGCACACCCACAACAAAAGGATGCCGCCGGCCAGCAGCAGGCCGACGATTGCCAACAGCTTGACGGTGACGGCGGCAAACAGGATGCGCAGCACCGTTGCCGCCAACACGCCGATAAGGATGGCCTTCTTGCGCTGCTCGACCGGCAGGCCGGCTGCGGCAAGGCCGATAACGATGGCGTTGTCGCCGGCAAGCACCAGATCGATGGCGATGACCTGGAGGAGGGCGGTCATGCTTGCGGCGCTGAAAATGTCCATCGACCGGAGGCCCCTTTTTGTTCGCCGCGTGTTCGTCGTCGGATATGTCGACGCCCTAACGTGTATGCTTCCCGCGCGTCAAGAGAACGCTACGGGCAAGGCCAAAAAACCACAGGAATAGCGAAAGCTCGTTCTGCCAGAGAGAATTCTGGTTTTGGAAAATTCAATCGTAGAGATTGTACTTCGCCCAGTCGGCTTCCGGGATCTCGTCACCGATGCGGTAACGAAACTGCAGGACTTCCATATGGTCCGGCGCTGTCTCGCATTTGAACTTCAGCCGGTACCATTGCCCCTTGCTGCGGAAGGCCGCGCCCGGGCTGCGGATGGCATCGGCTTTCATTTCCGGCGTGGCGAAGGCGTAGGCGACGACGCGGTCGGCCTTGTACTTGTGGTCGTCATGGCTGATGCGGTCGAGCACCTCGGCGTCGCATCGCTGTTCCAGCCGGGTCTGCGGATCGAGTTTCAGCAGGCCGGCGCGCAAGGCGGCGTCCATCGCGTGGGCCGGCCAGGCCAGCGTCACCGACGCCAGGGCCGCAAGGAATAGTTTTTTCATGGGCGGGAGAACCAGCATATTTCGGTTCAAAAATCAACCGGAGTACCGACCCCGCCGCGTCCAGCCGGACTGGCGATTGAAACCAGAAACGGCGCGCAACGGTGCGACGTTGAAGGCGTAATCTTCCGGCTGGAGCTGCGAGAACCAAGACAAAACGGCATCGCGTTACGGCCCTCGCGCAGACAGCCAGACAGACAGCAGTCCGGTGAGCGAGCCGATGATCCCGATGATCACGCCAGCCCACGTAATGGCGGATTCACGTCGGTCTCTGCGCTCCAACCGGATCGCTTTTCGAACTTCGGAATAACCGATCGTCGTCAGGTGCCAGGTATGCAGCTGGCGCGACCGTTCCCAAATGGAGCTGGCCTCGCTCGGGTATTCATAAGGAACGTCAAGGCTATTCGCTTTGCGCAGGAGCCTCCGCGTTTTGATCGCCTCGATCGCGTCAACGTGTAGCGAAGTTTCCCAGTGACGACCGTTTTCAGCATTCTCGCGGTCGTTGGCCGTTTTGGCCTTTGCCAATTCGACATCGTAAGCGCGGTCGATGCGCCTGATAGCGCGCCGGTTTCTGGCAATTTCGACAGCCTCTGTAATCCGGAGTGGCATCCACATGGTTTGCCTCCATGGAAGTTGTCGGCGTGAACTTTCTCTACAAACGCCGCTCGTAGCTCTCGCCGGCAGGGTCGGTGGCGGAGGGAGTGGGATTCGAACCCACGGTGGGCTTGCACCCACGCCGGTTTTCAAGACCGGTGCCTTAAACCGCTCGGCCATCCCTCCGTCGTGATTTTTCAATCACTTGCGCGCTCGTCCTGATCGCCGTTCCTGGCTGCCGGAAGCAGCAGCGAAAGGAGATCATGCGCGTTTCATTGCTCTAGTGCGCGCTGCAAAGGCCTGTCAACAGCGCAAGATCGTCGGCATCGAATATCTGCCGAAACATGACAGTGAGCCGCTTGTTCTGTCCCGAACATTGACAATGCGGCGAAACACCGGCCAATCTGTGCTTGCCAAATACAGGAGCAAGTGGGGAAACCATGAAAAAGACCTACGAGAAGCCGATCCTGGTAAAGCGCCAGAGGCTGTCGCATGTGACAGCGCAGGAACTCCCCTCTATCGAGCCGCAATGACGGATACGGCCTGACGTCGGCAGCGGTGCAGCCGCCGCCACAATCCTGCCCGGTTCCGGACACAATCGATTAATACGCTGATAAACAATTCCTGCGCACAAGGGGATGGGGATTGGCGCGTCGCAGGCATTGCTGTTCTGGCTCCGCCGAGATTCTAAAAACGGTGCCTGTGTCGATACGGTAGGGGACATCTGAAAACATGCAGACCACGACGCATCGGCGTCTTCGTCGCGCTCCTGCTTTGGTCTTGTGCGCCCTTTCGGCTGCGTTGCTGGCCGCCTGCGCATCGCCGCAGTCCGACTCGAAAGCGATGGTCTACAAGAAGCCTCGCTCGAAGGAATATTTTGCCGAGACCGAGTATGGCGTGAAGGCCAGCCCGCGCGTCCAATATATGCGGCGCGGCGGCGGCCGTGACCAGCTGGGCAAGCCCTATCAGGTGCGCGGCAAGTGGTATTACCCCAAGGAAGACAAGCGCTACGCCAAGGTCGGGCTGGCCTCCTGGTACGGCGACGCCTTCCACGGCCGTCTCACAGCCAATGGCGAAGTCTATGACATGACGCATCTGACGGCGGCGCATCCGACCATGCCGTTGCCGAGCTATGCCCGTGTCACCAACCTCGAAACGGGCAGTTCGGTTATCGTGCGGGTAAACGACCGCGGCCCGTACCATGAAGGCCGCATCATCGACGTCTCGGAGCGTGCCGCGCAGATGCTCGACTACGCCAAGGTCGGCACCGCCAAGGTCAAGGTCGAATATGTCGGCCGCGCGCCGCTCGACGGCGACGATGACCAGTATCTGATGGCTTCCTACCATCCTGGCAACCGCATACCGGACCCGTCGGATGGTTTGCCGACCGGCGTCATGGTTGCCATGAACGGACCTTCGCCAAGCCTGCCGGTCGGCGCCGCCGCCGTGCCGTTCCCTGGCCAGCTGACCAATTCCGGCACCGAGGCGCAGCCCGTAATGTCGGTGCAGGCGCCGGCTTTCGGCGACATCACGCTGCCCGAATTCGGACCGATCGTGCCGCAGCGGCCCGAGTCGCCTTTTGCCGTGGCCTCGCTGTCCTATGCGGATGAACGCGTGCAGCGCGCCGACGTCTTTGCAGCACTGGACGACCAGGGCATGTCGCCGGCCGACATTCTGCAATCGTGGAAAAAATCCAATCCGCAGGCCGCACCGGCAACGTCCGATTATGTCGCCGCCGGCTCCTTCGACGACGCCGCCGAGGCGAGGCGGGTGGCTGAAGCCCTCAAACCCTTCGGCAGGACCGAAATCCAGAGCACCGAACTCGACGGCAATGACTGGTACGCGGTCAACCTCTATCCGGATGGCCACGGCAATGTCGACGACCTCTTGCGCGCGGCATGGTCGCATGGCGCGCCGGATGCGCTGGCTGTGCGCGACTGATCAACAAGCTTTGCCATTGCGCGGTTGATCCGCCGGGAAGAAGCCTGATAGCCTTGCGGCACGTTTCCTGCAGGCCAATGGGTCGAGCCTCTCATGCGATTTCGCCTTGTCCACCCTTTTGCCGGGCTTTTGGGTCTTGGCCTTTTGCTGGCCGCGCTGGTTCCGGCAAACGCACAGCTTTTTGAGACCAAGGCCACGCAGGCTTTCATGATCGATGCCGAGACCGGCACGGTGCTGTTTTCCAAGGATGCCGACCAACCGATCCCGCCGGCTTCGATGGCCAAGCTGATGACCATGGAGATGGTCTTCAACGCCATCAAGTCGAAGCGCATGACCCTCGACGATACCTTCGTGGTCTCGGAGAACGCCTGGCGCAAGGGCGGCGCCCCGTCGGGAACGTCGACCATGTTCGCCAAGCTCAAATCAGCGGTCCGGGTCGAGGACCTGATCCAGGGCGTCACCATACAGGCCGCCAATGACGGCTGCATGGTGCTGGCCGAGGGCATGGCGGGCTCCGAAGAGAATTTCGCCGCGCAGATGAACGATCGCGCCCGCCAGATCGGGCTGGCGAAATCGACATTCGTCAATTCGACCGGCCTGCCGGCCGACGGACAGCAGACGACGGTGCGCGAACTGGCGCAGCTCGGCCTGCACCTGTGGCGCGAATACCCCGAGCTCTACCTCTACTATGGCCGGGCCGATTTCACCTGGAACAAGATCTCGCAAAGGAACCGCAACCCCTTGCTGGCCATGGGCATCGGCGCCGACGGACTGGCGGTCGGTGCAAGCGAGGCGGGCGGTTTCGGCATTGTCGGCTCGGTCAGCCATGACGGGACACGGGTGATCGCGGCGATGAGCGGACTGGCGAACGATCGCGAGCGCGCCGAGGAAGCGCGAAAGCTGCTCGAATGGGGCGTCCGGTCCTTCGAGAAGACCGAGATATTCGCCAGCAACGAAGTGGTCGGCGAGGCCCAGGTGTTCGGCGGCGCCAAATCCGGCGTGGCGCTGAAAGCAAAGGCGCCGATCAACGTGCTGCTGCCGATCGCCAACCGCGACAAGCTGACCGCAAAGATCGTCTATCAGGGGCCAGTGTCAGCGCCAGTGGAGGAAGGCCAGCCAGTCGGTGTGCTGCGCGTCTGGATCGGCGACACGCTGAGCCAGGAGACACCGCTGTTCGCCGCCGAATCGGTCGGCGTCGGCACGCTGCCGCAACGCGCGTTCGATGCCGCCAAGGAACTGGCCGTCGGCTGGTTGCGTTAAAGCAGCGTCAGAATCGTGGACCTTTGATAAGGTCCGGACTATGACGTCAGCGCAAAACAGGACAAAGGCCTTTCGGTTGGCGCGCGGATTTTTCATCACCTTCGAAGGCGGCGAGGGCGCAGGCAAGTCGACGCAGATCGAGCGGCTGGCCAGGAAGATGCGCGCCAAGAAATATGATGTTCTCGTCACCCGCGAACCCGGGGGGTCACCCGGCGCCGAGGCGGTAAGACATGTCCTGCTTTCCGGCGCCGCCGAGCCATTCGGGCCGAAGATGGAGGCGCTGCTGTTCGCCGCCGCGCGTTCCGACCATGTCGAGCAGGTCATCCGGCCGGCGGTCGAGCGCGGCTCCATCGTGCTGTGCGACCGTTTCCTGGATTCGTCGCGCGTCTACCAGGGCGTCACCGGGGGCCTCGATCCGGCCTTCATGGAAGCGCTGGAAGAGGTCGCCATCAACGGCATGATGCCTGACATGACGCTGATCCTCGACATCGATCCAGCCGAAGGCTTGCGGCGCGCCACCGCGCGGCGTGGCGCCGGCGACGGTCCGGACCGCTTCGAAAAGGAGACGCTGGACATCCACCAGCGCCGCCGCGACGCCTTCCTGGCGATTGCCGCCGCCGAGCCGGACCGCTGCATCGTCATCGACGCGTCGGCGCCTCCCGATACGGTGGAGGATGTCATCACCGCGGCCGTGTTCGCCGCACTCGAGGCGAGGGCGCCCGCGCGCAACAGACAGGCGGCGCCCGCATGATCTTCGAACGCATCGCCCCCGAGCAGCACGACACACTGGACGGCGTACCGGAGCCGTCCGAAACGCTGCGCCTGGTCGGCCATGAGCAGGCGGCCGCGATGCTCGCTGCCGCCTATCGCTCGGGAAAACTGCCGCATGCTCTGATCTTTGCCGGGCCGGTCGGCATCGGCAAGGCGACGCTCGCCTTTCACCTTGCGCATCATCTGCTGAAGCATCCGGCCTTCGAAACGGCGCCGGAAATATTTGCCGTTCCCGATCCGGCCTCACCGCTGTTTCGCCAGATCGCCACCGGGGCGCATCCCGGCGTGCTGCATCTGACGCGGCCGCTGAACGACAAGACCAAGAGCTTCAAGACGGTCGTCACCGTCGATGAAATCCGTAAGGTCAACCGCTTCCTGTCGCTGACCTCGCATGACGGCAGCTACCGGGTGGTGATCGTCGATCCGGCCGACGACATGAACACCAACGCCGCCAATGCCTTGCTGAAGAACCTCGAGGAGCCGCCGGCCCGTACGCTGTTCATCCTCATCGTCCATGCACCGGGCAGCCTGTTGCCGACGATCCGCTCGCGCTGCCAGATGGTGCGGTTGGCGCCACTCGATGCCGGCAGCCTGATGAGCGTTCTGGAAACCGTCGAGCAGCCGCCGCCAGCCGATCCGGCGGCGCGCGCGGCACTGGCCGAACGGGCAGGGGGCAGCGCCCGCAATGCGATCCTGTTGACACAATATGGCGGGCTTGAGATTGCAAGCACGCTGGACGCTTTGGTGGCCGCAGGCAAGACCGACGTCGCCGGCGCCTATCGCCTTGCCGAGGCGGTCGCCGGCCGCGACCAGGCGATCCAGTTCGACATCTTCAACCGCCGCGCGCTGGATCTGCTCTCGGCGGGCGCCAGCGAAGCAGCGCTCGCCGGCGACCTCAAGCGGGCGAAAACCCTGTCCGACACTTGGCACGAGGCGCTGAACGCTATATCTGAGACCGACACCTACAATCTCGACAAGAAGCAGCACGCCTTGACCATGATCGACCGCCTGAATTCCGCAATGCGAATGTGACCGGATCCGGCCTCGGGTCGGGATGGCAATCGCCGTCTCGATGCGATATCCACCCTCACATTCAATTCGGACATTCATGACGGTTCATTCATGTCACGCGACACATTCTACATCACGACCGCGATTTCCTATCCGAACGGCAAGCCGCATATCGGCCATGCCTACGAGGTGATCGCCACCGACGCGCTCGCCCGCTTCCAGCGGCTCGACGGCAGAGAAGTTTTCTTCCTCACCGGCACCGATGAGCACGGCATCAAGATGCTGCAGACGGCCAGGCGCGAAGGCATTTCCGCGCGTGAGCTCGCCGACCGCAACGCGGCCGAATTCAGGAAGATGGCGACGGCGCTGAACGCCTCCAATGACGATTTCATCCGCACCACCGAAGAGCGGCATTACGCGTCCTCGCAGGCGATCTGGAAGGCGATGGACGCCAATGGCGACATCTACAAGGGCGGCTATGCCGGCTGGTACTCGGTGCGCGACGAAGCCTATTACGGCGAGGAGGAGACCGAAGTCCGCGCCGACGACATCCGCTACGGGCCGCAGGGAACGCCGGTCGAATGGGTCGAGGAGGAGAGCTATTTCTTCCGCCTCTCGGCCTATCAGGACAAGCTTATCGCACTCTACGAAAGCCAGCCCGATTTCATCGGACCGGCCGAGCGGCGCAATGAGGTGATGAGCTTCGTCAAATCCGGCTTGAAGGATTTGTCGATCTCGCGCACCACGTTCGACTGGGGCGTGCCGGTGCCGGGCGACGAAAAGCATGTGATGTATGTCTGGGTCGACGCCTTGACAAATTACATCACCGGCGTCGGCTATCCCGATGAAAAGGATGAGAAATGGAAGTTTTGGCCGGCTGATGCCCACATTATCGGCAAGGACATTGTACGCTTCCACGCCGTCTACTGGCCGGCCTTCCTGATGTCGGCTGGCATCCCGCTGCCGAAGCGCGTTTTCGGCCACGGCTTCCTGTTCAACCGCGGCGAGAAAATGTCGAAGTCGGTCGGCAATGTCGTCGACCCGTTCACAATGGTCGAACATTACGGCGTCGACCAGGTGCGCTATTTCTTCCTGCGCGAGGTGCCGTTCGGCCAGGACGGCAGCTACAGCCATGAAGCGATCGTCAACCGCACCAATGCCGATCTCGCAAATGGCCTCGGCAATCTGGCGCAGCGCTCGCTGTCGATGATTGCCAAGAACTGCGGCGGCGTGGTGCCGCAACGGGGCGAGCTTACCGAAGCCGACAGCGCGATCCTCGACCAGGCGGTGGAAGCGCTTGGGACGGCGCGCAAGGCGATGGCGGAGCAGGGCATCCATCTGGCGCTCGCGGCGATCTTCGGCGTGGTGGCTGAAGCCGATCGTTACTTCGCCGCGCAGGCACCCTGGGCGCTGAAGAAGACCGATCCGGCGCGGATGGAAACAGTGCTGTGGACGACCGCCGAGATCGTGCGTCGCGTGGCACTTCTGAGCCAGCCCTACATTCCGGGTTCGGCGGCAAAGCTGCTCGACCTGCTGGCGGTGCCGGCGGACACGCGCCAGTTCGCGCATGTCCATGCCGACTATGCGTTGGTGCCGGGTACGCCATTGCCCGTGCCGGAGGGCGTCTTTCCGCGCTATGTCGAAAAGCCGGAGGCGAGCGCCTGATGCTCGTCGACAGCCATTGCCATCTCGACTTTCCGGACTTCGCCGAGGAGCGGGCGGCCATCGTCGCCCGCGCCAAGGCCGCCGGAATTGGCCGCATGGTGACCATCTCGACACGTGTGAAGCGGTTTCAGCAAGTGCTTGAGATCGCGGAGAGTTTCGAAGAGGTCTACTGCTCGGTCGGCACCCATCCGCATAATGCCGGCGAAGAGCTGGATGTGACGGCCGAGGAGCTTGTGCGCCTGTCCGCGCATCCAAAGGTGATGGCGATCGGTGAGGCTGGGCTCGACTATTTCTACGACAAGGCGCCGCGCGATGCGCAGGCGCAGGGCTTTCGCACCCACATAGCAGCCGCGCGCGAGACCGGCCTGCCGCTGGTCATCCATTCGCGCGATGCCGATGACGATATGGCAGCCATACTCGAAGACGAAACAGGGAAGGGCGCCTTCCCCTTCATCCTGCATTGTTTTTCCTCCGGACGCCGGCTGGCCGAAGTGGGCGTGGCGCTTGGCGGTTATGTATCCTTCTCGGGCATCCTGACCTTCAAGAACTCGGCCGAATTGCGCGCCATCGCTGCCGATGTGCCGCATGACCGGCTGCTGGTCGAGACCGACGCGCCCTATCTGGCGCCGGTGCCGTTTCGCGGCAAGCGCAACGAGCCGGCCTACGTCGCGCACACGGCCAAGGTGCTGGCCGAGACGATAGGCGTTGACGAGGCCGAGATCGCGACGCTGACGACGGCGAATTTCTTCCGGCTGTTCGGCAAGATGCCGCGGCCCTCCGGGCTCTGACGCGTGAGCAGCCGGCTGCGCCTCACCATTCTCGGATGCGGCTCGTCGCCCGGCACGCCGCGCATCACCGGCGACTGGGGCAATTGCGACCCGGCCAATCCGAAGAACCGGCGCACACGCTCGGCGGCACTGGTCGAGCGAATTGCGGCAAATGGATCCAAAACCACCGTCGTCATCGATACCGGGCCTGATTTTCGCGAGCAGATGCTGATGGCGGCGGTCAAGCGCATCGACGCCGTCGTCTACACGCATCCGCACGCCGACCACATCCACGGCATCGACGATCTGCGCGGCTACGTGCTCGAACAGCGCCACCTCATCGACATCCACGCCGACCAGCCGACGATGCTTAGGCTGCGCGAAGCCTTCGGCTACTGCTTCGAGACGCCGCTGGGCAGCTCTTATCCGCCGATCGTCAGGCCGCACATCATCGATCACGCCAGGCCGGTGACCATTGAGGGCGAGGGCGGTGCCCTCACCCTTGAGCCGCTGCCGCAGTTCCATGGCGACATTATTTCGCTCGGCTTCCGCATCGGCGGGCTCGCCTATTGCCCTGATATCAGCGACTTCCCCGACACTACCGCCGAGCGGCTGCACGGCCTGGAGATGCTGGTCATCGATGCATTGCAGTACAACACCCATCCCAGCCATTTGTCGCTCGGCCAGGCGCTCGGCTGGATCGAAAAACTGGCGCCGAAACAGGCCGTGCTGACGCATATGCATGTGCCGCTCGACTATGCCACGATGATGGCCGAGACGCCGGACACCGTGGTGCCGGCCTATGATGGCATGGTGATCGAAATCCCTTATGAATCAGCGTGATGTGAACGGCTGTTTATGAGGATGTTCGGCTCTTTGGTCCGAATATCAGCAGCGTTCCAATCCGCTCATAGCCCATGCGGGGATAAGGCAGCGCTCCGGCATGCGTCGCCAACAGCATCGAGCATCGCGCCCCACGCGCCCGGTCGTCCTGCAGCATTTTGGCCATTAGCGCTTGGCCGATGCCGCGGCGCCGGTGCGAAGGCTCGACAAACATGGCCGAGCCACCAGGTGGCGCCGACGGCGTCTATGCGGCGCACACGCCCGACGATAGCGTCGCCATCGAGCGCCACATACTGGCGGAACGGCGCGCTGTCACCGAGCAGATCGGCCGCGATCGGCCGCCTGCGCACGATCTTTGCCAGCTGCGCCGCCCCGTTCGACTGTCTACACACGCTCGATCGAGATAGCGGCTGGCGGATCCGGGACCTGACGCAATGACTGGACGAAGAAACCTTCCGTCCGCAGCAGCCGGTAGCCGAGAGCCTTGTAGGCGGTTCGCACCGGCTGATCCGGTTCGTCACTGGCGATCACGACCGAAACAGCAAAGCTTGAGCGCGCGTGCTGCCGCGCGATCGCATCGGCTTCCTCGGCCGCGACATCATGGACGACCCATTCTTCGCCGCGATAGTCGCGAGGATTCTTGCGCTCGGCATCGCGCATCAGCCACAACGGTCCGACGCGGCTGGCCTCGTACGGAAAGGTGCCGCTTTTGTCGGTGCTGAAGCCATGCACGAACACTTCGATCGCCGCTTCGATGTCACGCTTTGCTGTCGTCATCCATGCAGCGTAGCGTTGGCCATCAGCTCAAGGCAACACGGATCGATCGTGCCAAGCCTATGAAAATCAGCAGCAATTCCCGGCAACAGCGTAGCGCCTTAGTTCCATAATCTATCTTATGCGACTTTTATGTGTGGCTACTGCGTGGTTCTACTGGCGACCTGGGAACCGGCCCCAAGGTGCTGCCTCACGTGCCGCCCGTCCTGCCAGCGAGCCAGCTAGTCGAGCACCACCACGGCCTCCACCTCGAACAACATGGGGTCGATTGCAAGCTTGGGAACGGGAACCAAGGTCTGCGCCGGCAGCGCGTCGCCGAACATCTCCTTGACGTTGCTGGTCAGCACCTTGAGCTTGGACATGTCGTGGTCGACCACGAAGACGGTGAGCTTGGCGACCTGATCGGGTTTCGCACCAATACCCTCGAGCGCTGCGCGCAGGTTCGCATAGGCCTGCCTCACCTGGACGGCGAAGTCGGGCGACAAGCCTCCCTTGCTGTCCTGGCCGCCCTGCCCGGAAATATATGCCACCCGGGCTCCGGGCGGCGTGATCACGGCCGTGCTGTAGCCGTTCGGCGACGGGTCATAGAGGGTCTGCGGATTGACGATGGTCAGCTTGTTCTCGGTGGCCGTCGTCGCTGTGGGAATGTTCATGATGATTAGGCCTCCGATAAGCAGATGCTTGATTGCGCGTGACATGATTTCTTTTGGCTCCGCGGACTGCGAGCGACCCTCGCAACCGGCATGATTGAACTTTGGCCATATCAGCCATAGCATGACTCATACGATGTACGAGTCATGCTATGGTACAACGTACTAGTCAAGCGGGCGGCGTCGACATTCCTGACGGTGCCTGCCAAAATCGACGCTCAGTCAGCGAGGAAGACGAATGCCAGCCAAACGCGGCGGCGCCCGAAGCAAGCGCTCTGACAGGACAAGCCTTCAGCCCGTGCAGGAGCAGGCCAGCGAACCGCCTCTCTCCCGGGACCGTATCGTCGCGACCGCAGTAGAATTGCTGGACGCTCATGGGCTGGACGGATTGACGATGCGCCGGCTGGCAGATCGCCTCGGCGCCGGCGTGATGAGCCTGTATTGGCACGTCGACAACAAAGAGGATGTCCTGGACCTGGCCCTCGATGCGGTGCTCGACTATCGCGGGCCGCCGCAGTCGGACGATCCTCAAGACTGGCGCACGGAAATCGTTCATATGCTCGAGGACTGGCGTGCCAGCATGCTCCGCCATCCCTGGTCGACATCGCTGTTGCCGCGCCGAGCGCTAGGCCAAAACATCCTCAGTCGCCTGGAACGCATGAGCAAGACCTTGTCCAGGGCCGGCGTCGCGGACGCGGATCTGAACGCGGCAATATGGTCGCTCTGGAACTATGTGATGGGCGCCACCATCACCCGGGCCAGCTTCGATGTCTCTGACGAAGACAGGGCCGCCGCGCAGCAGCGGCTTGAGCATCTTAGCGGCCCCTACCCGACGATCGGGGGCTCCCGCCTGCTGCTGGACGACGATTGGGATGGCGCCTTCCGCAAGGGCCTCGGCTTCCTGCTCGACGGGCTCTCTCCGAAGTAATCGGTCATCGCGAAGTTGGCGATTTCATCCCGAAAAACTCGCTAGAGCCCCGCTGAAGGCCGCTGCGATTGCAACAAGATGAAAGACATCAAGGGCCAGCCATCTGGAGGCTGCTGGCGCCCGCAACAAATGCCCCGTAGGCAGGAAACTGCAGCGCCGCCAATCCGATCGAAAGGCCGGTGATGGTTGTGTCGGTCAACAGCGTTGCCAGCATGGGAACCGGGTAGAGAAGCCGCGCCAAAACATAGTCTCCATGCCCTGCGCCGGCCGAATAGAGTGCCAGGAAGAAGGCGATGGGCGTGATGCCGAGGCCGACAAGGAACCCTGCCTGCGAGGAGAGTTTCGGCAGCATTGTTCCTCCAGAAGGCAATGCAAGAACCAAATGTGCGCTGGCTAACTCATGTCCGCAATGGACCGCCCTTCGCACCGAGGAAAGCGCGTAGATCAGTGCGGCGTGACGGCCTCCGGCTCTCCGTTGCCCGACAGGATCTGCAGCGTCCCGCGCACAGCGTTGCGGAACGCATCGTCGAAGCTGACGCCGCGCACCTGCCAGCGGTATTCCTTGCCCTTGGAGGCAAGCCGCCAGTCGCCGACCCAACCCAGCGCTTCCGGGCGCCACGCCAACGTGCCGGCAAGCACAGCATCGCCACCCAGGGTTTGCGTCACGTCGGCAAGCACGACGTCCTGCGGTTTGGGTAGCTCCAGCGGCAAGCCGGTCCGGTATGCGGCGGCCGCCAATGCGACACGCATATCCGCTGCGAGCTCGCCCCCGCCATCGCGCACCAGCGTGAAGCCGTCGCCTTTCATCGGCTTTACGTCGAGCATTGCGACAATTGCGGGCCGCGGCAACGGCCACGGTTTGCGCCCGAGCGACGCCAGCAAGGCATCGATCTTGTCCGGAGCGAAATCGGCGGTGATGTATTTTGGCCGGTCATGGGTGCCCTGCTCGTCATGTGGCGGACGGTTGTTGAGAAGGTCCCGGTAGTCGATATCAGTGACATAGTCGGCTGCGTGCCGGCTGATCTCCGTCACACGCGGATCACCTATCAGCCGCGGGTCGCCGGAAACCTTGACCAGCACCTCTTCAAGGCACGGCGCAAGGCCCCAGGCCCGGTTCTCCTCGCCAGTGCCGCTGGTCACCGATTGCGCGCGGTAGAGGCTGGCGCGGCCGATATCGGCTGCTGCAACAGGAAAGACAAACAGCACGGCCAGCGTCGCTGCCACCAACTTCAAGCATCCAGGCATCCGCCGACCCCTCCCAGACGGTCCGGAACATCCGTCGGAGCCATAACTCCTGATCATTCAGGGAATTTCAAGGCGCCTGGAGGCTAGCGCCAGTTAGGTGGATGTCAGCTTTACCTGATAGCTCAGCACACGCTTCTCTCCAGGCGCGATCAGCATCACGCCCGGCTTGTCGGCGAACTCGCCGTCAAAATCGACGGGGCTGGCAAGGCCGTGCCAGGGTTCGATGCACAGGAACGGCGCGCCGCCGGGCTTGGACCAGATCCCCAGTTCCTTAAAGCCTTGCCACGCCACCTCGATCGCCGGACCGTGCGCGGCGGCATAATGCACGCTCGCGCTGGCCGGCCGGTCGAGGATCACGGCGTCTGCATCGAACAGCCGTTCGGAGAGCGCCAGCGTCTTGCCTTCGATGGGCGTCGGCAGGGGTGCTGCCAGCATCAAGCCATCCTTCAGCCGGCGGATCGGCGCCGGCTCGTCCTGGGCGAAGGTCAGGTGGTAGTCGGTCTTGGCGAGGTCCGCCTGCAGTGGCCAGTTGAAGGCAGGGTGCGCCCCGACCGAGGCCGGCAGCGTCTCGTCGCCGGTGTTGGTAATGTCGAAGGAAATATCGAGCCGCCGGCGTTCCAGCGTGTAGGTGACCGCCAAGCGAAACGCGAAGGGATAGCGCGCACGGGTGTCGGCATCGTCGGTCAGCACCAGGGTGCAGGACCGGGGACCCGTCTCGGCCCAAGCAAACGGCTTGTCTCGAGCGAAGCCGTGCTGGGTCAGCGGATAGAGCTGGCCGCGATGGCGCAGTTGGTCGCCCTTCAGCCGGCCGACGATCGGAAACAGCACCGGCGAATGCCGCCGCCATTCCGGTCCGGCCTGCCACAAAAGCTCCAGGCCCTCGGCGTTGCGCAAGGAGACCAGTTCAGCCCCCTGCCCGACGATGGTTGCCGAGATGCCGTCGCCGTGAAGCGCTACTTGTTCCATAAATTTCTCGCGGCTGGCTGATCTGGCAGCAGGCTAGCAAAGGGCCGCCTGTGAACTCAAGAGCAGCCAGGCAGCTCTTGTGCCGCGATGGCTAACCCATACACCGCCAGAGACAAAAATGGCCGGAGGTTTCCCTCCGGCCACAGTTTGATAATGTTGCCTGCTACGGTCCCGCCTACTCGCGTTCGCCGGTGAAATTCAGCAACAGCTGGAAGATGTTGACGAAGTTCAGGTAGAGCGACAGCGCGCCGAAGACGGCGAGCTTCTGCTGCGATTCGGCGTCGAAATTCTCCGCATACTGTTCCTTGATCGTCTGCGTGTCCCAGGCGGTCAGGCCGACGAACACGGCGATACCGATCACCGAGATGGCGAACTGCAGCGCAGTCGAGCCGAGGAAGATGTTGACGACGCTGGCGATCACCACGCCGATCAGACCCATGATCAGGAAAGACGAGAACTGGGTCAGGTCACGCTTGGTCGTGTAGCCGTAGAGGCTGGTGGCGCCGAACATGGTGGCGGTGATGAAGAAGGTGCGCGCGATGCTGGTGCCGGTGAAAACCAGGAACACCGAAGCCAGCGACAGGCCCATCACCGCGCAGAAGGCCCAGAACATCGCCTGGGCGCTGGCCGCCGACATCGTCTGCATCTTGAACGAGAACAGCAGCACGAAGGCGAGCGGCGCCAGCATCACCACCCATTTCAACGGGCTGGAAAAGATCGGCACGTAGAGAGCCGGCGTCGAGGCGACCATGAAGGCGACGAGGCCGGTGACGACGAGGCCGATACCCATATAGTTGTAGACGCGCAGCATGTGGCTGCGCAGGCCTTCGTCATAGACGGCGCCGGCGCGGGCGCCAGCGCCCATGCGATAGCCGAGATCAGGGGTATTCATGCGGGTTCTCCTTATGTGAGGTCTCAGTAAAGCGTTTTGGCGAGCGTTTCGGCGGCACGGTCGAGGTCATGGACATCGCTGCGCGCAACGACCGCGTAGGCGACCTCGCCGATCTGGAAATAGGCCGAGGAAATGTCGCCCGAGGGCGCTATTGCCGGCTTGACCACGTCGAAGGTTCCGGGCCGGATCGCAAACAGCGAGACCAGCCCCATATCCTTCGTCTCCAGCGCCACCTCGACGCTCGGCCCGAACCGCGACGGATAGATCTGCACGTCGCGGATCTTCCAGTCTTTCGGCAGCGACGGCATGACGATCGCGGTCGCAGCGCGAATTTCATCGGCATCGTAGTTAGGCGCCTCGAGCTGCGAGGGCATCGCCTCGCGCATGAGCGTCGTCCTGTGCGCCCGGGTCGCTTCTTCGACATAGGCGGGCGGCGTCGGCGAAGCCACCACCTTGGTCACCAGCAGCGGACCGAACAGGCCGTTCGCCAGCCAGCCGGCGCCGACAAAGACGGCGACCGCGGCCGCTCGTTGCAGCACGGCGAAGACGCGGCGACTGGCCAGCCCCCTGCCCAGCCGGCGCGCGACTTCAGTCGTCGCCGGCCGCGCCATCCCTGTGGAAGCGGCCAGCGCCAGGCGCAACTCGTCGCGCGTCCTCAAATCGGACATCACCCGCGCCGCTGCCTCCGGACGAGCCGACAGAAACGCTTCGACCTCGATTCGGCGCGCGACATCCAGCTGGTCGTCGACATAGGCGTCGAGGTCGGTATCGGTCACCGGGTCCCGCAACAGTTCGGTCATGACGGGTCTCCCACGATCCTCAGATGGTTCTTGGCCGGCGAAGGGAGAGCGCTCTCCATCGAGCGCAGCGCCGCGCGCGCCCTGCCGATGCGCGACATCAGCGTGCCCAGCGGCACCCCGCTGGCGTCGGCAGCCTCCTGGTAGGAAAGGCCCTCGATGGCGACCAGATGCAGCGCCGAACGCTGCTCTTCCGGCAGGCTGAAAAAGGCCTCGCGCACCTGCGCCAGGCGCACGGAATGTTCCTGCGGCGCCGGCGTGCTGGCATCGGTGAGATAGCCGGCCTGCTCGACGCGCGCCGCTTCCGAACGGTGCGAGCGCATCTTGTCGATGAATGCGTTGTGGACGATCGACAGCAGCCATGCGCGCAAATTGCCGCCAGAACGGAATGTGCCGCGCCGCTCATAGGCGCGCACCAGCGCGTCATGCACCAAATCCTCGGCGTCACTGCTGTCGCGTGTCAGCGAACGTGCATAGCGCCGCAGCGAACCCAGTTGTCCAACTATATCGAAGCGTGGCATCGATCGTTTCATGCCCTGTTTACGGAACAGGCGCGAACTTTAATCCATTGCCGCAAAAACTTTTGGTTGGTCGCATGGATGCCAAAATCCGGCCTCGCAACGCCCGTCTCCCGTACGGCAGATGTTTGCTCCATGCTGATGGCTTAGCCTTCCCGTCTTTCCAAGGAGCAAAAGATGGTCGGTGGGGATCGGGTAACGGGTGCCGCGGCGCTTTCGATCGTCGGCAGGATGTTCATAGTCCTTGGCATTGTCGGACTGATCGTTTCCGGCGTTCTGGCCATCGTCGAGATGTATGGCCCCCGCACCGCTTCGGCGACGGGCAGCATCGTCGCCGCCGAATACAATCCCCTCATCGAGTTCTCGACAGCCGACGGCACCGTGATCCGCTTCAACAATGCCGTCCACAGCTCGTCCTGGGGCGATGGCGACAGCGTCCCTGTCGCCTACGACCCAACCAATCCGCAAAATGCCTCCGTCGACAGCTTCGCCGGACGCTGGTTCCTTGCCGGGCTGGCCGGCATGCTCGGCGGTTTCTTCCTGCTGATCAGCATCGTGCTCATCGTTCTCGGACGGGTCCTCACGCGGCGGATCATCACGAATTCGAAGCCCTAGCCGTTTCGCTACCGGTTGGCCTACCGCGCCTGTCGCACAACATCCCCCGCACGGCAGATGCGCGCCCGCCATCGCGGGACTAATTTGTCACCGTTCGCTTGCGCGTTTCGTCGAACGGAGACCCGTGATGAACAGGATGAAACGCGCGGCCTTGCTGCTCGCCGCCGGAACCCTTGCCGCGATCATTGCTATCCTTCTGGCCGTCAGCAGGGCTGGCGCCCGCGCCAGGACTGCGATCAACGGCTCTGATCAATCCGGCGCCGCCAAGGCCCGCGTCGCCGGCATGCTGGCGGTCGACCTGTCCGGCCGCTAACCGACGGACCGCCCGCTGGCGACGGATTGACTGCTTAGCGGCTGCTCCTTCAGGGCCGTTCGCCGCGCCGAAGCCTGCCCTCGATTACCGCAATCACCGGCAGCAGATCGGCAACCCCGTTTACGACATAGTGTGCGCCTGCGGCACTGAGCCTGGCCGAGGCTTCGGCGCGCTTGGTGCGGAAAACTTCCGGCGCCATTGCCTGCGTTTCGCCAGTGTGTGGCCGAAGACGTTGCCGGTGACCGACACGCCGACTGTCCAGGCGCCGGCGTTGATGCCTTCGGCAATTCCGACCTCGGTGTCGTCGACCTTGACGCTGAGCCATGGGGGATAGACGCCGAGTTCGGTCAGCGCCTTCCACAGCATGAACGGTGTCGGCCTGCCGTCCGGCGTATCGCCGGTGCAAACCAGGCAATCCGGCGCAAAACCGTGCGCGGCCGCTCCCGGCAGGATCTCGGCCATGATGTCGCGTGTGTAGCCGGTGGTCGAGCCGATCTTGAGGCCGTGCGCACGCAGCGTGGCGACCACGTCGGCGACGCCCGGAATGACATCGGAAAAGCGAGCCGCGACCGCCCGGTTCTTCGGCACGAAGACGTCGTAGACGGCGTCGATGTCGGCCTCGGTCGGCGCATGCCCATGTTGTTTGGCCCAGGCGGCCGAAATCCTCGGCAGCGCCATCAGCGCGGCAATGTGCGGGCGCTTGGCCATGCCCATCGGTCCGCGCGCCTCCTCGTTGCTGATGGCAACGCCGAATTCCTGGAACGCTTCGACGAAAACGCCCATCGGCGCCAGCGAGCCATGATCGACAACGGTGCCGGCCCAGTCGAAAACGACGGCGCGAAGCAGGTGCTGGGGGGGCATCAGGCGATCTTTCTGGCGTCTGCAGTGGTTGAACCGAAGAGTTCGTCGATCACCTCTTCGGCGATGGCGAACGACGTCGAGGCGCCGGTGCCGCTGGTGATCATCACCATGCGCACATTCTCCTGCGGGGCATCGGCAAACATCGTGTGGTCGGCGGCCGAGGCATAGATGCCGGTCCAGCGTTCCAGCACCCGCGGCGGCGTACCGCCAAAGACAGCGCTGAACTCTTCCAGGATGATTTCGTCGACCCGCTCCGAGGCGAACGGGTCGGGCGTCGCCGCGTAATGGTGCGAATCGCCGACCACCAAAGTGCCGTCGGCGCTCTGCACGACGATCAGATGCACGCCATTGTCCAGCGCGTGGCGCTGATCGCTCTCGAGCCGGCGCTGCAAGGCTGTGGCTTCAGGCAGGGCCCCGAAGCCGGAATAGCGCGCAAGCCCGAGATCCGACATCACCGGAGATGGAAGCCGGAAGCCGGGATCGGCAAGGCGCATCATCTGCAATTTGCAGCGCCGGACGCTGTAGAGCGCAATACGCTCGGGATAGAGCGTTGCCAGATCGTCGCCGGGGCAGACAATCACCTTGTCCGCGCGAACTATGCCGCGGCTTGTCTCGATGGCTGGCGGCTCGATGGAGCGCACTGCCGTCTCGCGGCGAAATTGGACACCGTGCCATTCGGTAAGGAAGGCAGCAAGCTGGGGGATCGCCTGGCGCGATTCGACGCGCACCTCATGCGGGCTCCACAGGGCGCCGGCAACGTCCTGCCCGGCAAACTGTGGGTATTGGCGGCGCAAATCGTCGGGTTCGAGCAGCGAACATCCCTCGCCCATCTCGGTCTGCAGGAACGCTTCGACGACGCTGCGCGCCTCGGGACGACGCGCGACGACGATCGTGCCGCGCTGGATGATGTCGATGCCGGCCGGCCCGGCCACTTCCTGCCAGATGTCGCGCGAGCGCATGGCGCGCCGCCACACATGGCCCCGTTCCTGGCCGCTCACCGTGACGAAGCCGAAGTTGCGCACCGAGGCGCCGTTGGCCTGCGCATCACGGTCGATGGCGACGACGGAAAGGCCGCGACGGACGGCAGCGAGCGCATGCGCAAGACCGACAATGCCGGCGCCGACAATGGCGAGATCGAATTTGTCTTGCTGGCTCATCATTGTCCTTTCGCCGCAATGCTTTGTCCGTCCCGGCCAAGCTATTCAAACTACGACCATGTGACAGGAACGTGTAGGCGCGATTCAGGCGGCGACGATGGTCCTCGCCCGGACTTCCGTCTGGTGCACATGAAAGCGCTGGCGAAGCTCGCCCGATTTGCGTATCACTCCGCCGCCACCGGAAACGCTCTCCATGTTCGAAACACTGCAGCCTGCTCCCGCCGATAAGATCATCGCCCTGATCGGCCTCTACCGCGCTGATCCGCGCCCCGGCAAGATCGACCTCGGCGTCGGCGTCTACAAGGACCGCGACGGCAAGACGCCGGTCATGCGCGCTTTGCGCGAGGCCGAGAAGCGGCTGTTGCAGGGCCAGGACACCAAGACCTATCTCGGTCTTCCCGGCGACACCGGCTTCAACACGGCGATGGTCAAGCTGGCCTTCGGCCCCGCAGCCGACATGACGCGCATTCGCGCGGCGCAGGCGCCGGGCGGCTCCGGCGCGCTACGGCTGGTGGCCGAGCTTTTGAAGCGGACCCGCTCCGACGCGACCGTCTGGCTGTCGGATCCGACCTGGCCGAACCATCCGCCGGTGATGCGCGGCGCCGGCCTCAAGGTGCGCGACTATCCCTATTTCGATGCGGCTTCCGGCGCGGTGCGTTTCGACGACATGCTGGCGGCGCTGGGTACGGCCGAGGCCGGCGACATCGTGCTGCTGCACGGCTGCTGTCACAACCCGACCGGCGCCAATCTCGACGCCGCGCAATGGGCCAAGGTCACCGACCTAGTCGTCGAGCGCGGGCTGTTGCCCTTTGTCGACATTGCCTATCAGGGCTTTGGCGAGGGCCTAGACGCCGATGCTGCCGGTCTGCGCCTGCTGGCCTCGAAGGTTCCGGAAATGGTCGTTGCCTCGAGCTGCTCGAAGAACTTTGCCGTCTACCGCGACCGCGTCGGCGCGGCGATGATCCTGGCCAAGGATAGCGTGCAAGCCGATGTGGCGATGAGCCAGATGCTGGCGGCAGCGCGCGCCATGTATTCGATGCCGCCGGACCATGGCGCGGCGGCCGTGCGCATGGTGCTGGAAGACGATGGCCTTCGCGCCGACTGGGAGGCGGAGCTTGAGGAGATGCGGCTGCGCATGCTGAGACTGCGCGTCCAGTTCGCCGACGCACTGCGCCGGCAATCCAATTCCGACCGCTTCGATTTCATCGCCAGCCATCGCGGCATGTTTTCAAGGCTTGGCCTCACCGAAGGGCAGGTCGAGCGGCTGCGGTCGGAATACGGCGTCTACATGGTCGGCGACAGCCGCATCAACGTTGCCGGCCTGCCCGAGGACGGTATGGACGATCTCGCCAAGGCGGTTGTCTCGGTGCTCGACTAGAGCAATTCCAGGAAAGTGTGAAACGGGTTCCGCCTCTCACCAGGTGGGATCCCGACCCTCGAGATCATCGTCCGGGGCGACCTCCGGCTGGCGACGGCGACTGGCGTAGGGGCCAACGTATGCCATTTTGAGTGCATCTCCCACCACGCTGGATATGGCGGCAAGCGATGCGCCGATTTCGAGCCTCGGCAAGCTTGGCCGTAGCCGGCTAAGGCTGCGGATTGTGGTCGCGGCGGTGGTGGAGATGTCGGTCATGGTGTCCTCCTTGACCGTGAGAATGACACCGCTCCCCACTCAGGTCCTTGGCTCGGACCTGAATAGTCCTGACCAGTCCTGAACAGCCCTGAAGTTCGCCTTCAGAACCGTCTTGGGGTATCCTCGCCCCCAAGGGACGGGTTCTGGCAAATGGACTTGGAGTTCGGGAACTATCACCTGAAGCGCACCGAAAGGCTGCTGCTGGGCCCCAATGGACCGGTGGAGCTTTCGGCGCGATCCTTCGACATCCTCGCGACATTGCTGGAGAGGCCGGACGAGGTGATCGGCAAGACCGAACTCTTCGATGCGGCATGGCCCGGCTTGGTGGTGGAGGAGAACACGCTGCAGGTCCATATCTCGGCGCTGCGAAAACTGCTGCCCGCCGAAATGATCGTAACCGTCCATGGTCGCGGCTATAAATACGCTGGCCCCAAGCCCCTCGCGGTTACGGCAGAGGCTGTGGCGCCGTCCAGAGCGTCCATCGCCGTTCTTCCCTTCGACAACATGAGCGGCGACCAGGAACAGGACTATTTCAGTGACGGGATAACCGAAGATATCATCACCCAGCTTGGCAAGTTCAGGGAGTTTCTGGTCATTGCGCGGAACTCTTCCTTCCAGTTCCGCGGCAAGGCGAATGATTTGGCCGAGGTGGCGAAGAAACTTGGCGTCCAGTACGTCGTCGAAGGCAGCGTGCGCAAGATCGGCAACCGGGTGCGGGTCACCGTGCAGCTGATCGACGCATCTTCAACAGCTCACATCTGGGGCGAGCACTACGACCGCGAACTCGATGACATTTTCGCCATCCAAGACGAAATCACCCAGATGATTGCAGCCCGCCTGGCCCGGCAGACCAGAATCGCGATTGCATCGCGCGCCAGGGCGCGGCCGACGGACAACATGTCGGCCTATGAGTTCTACTTGCGAGCACTGCAACTGGCGGCCGTCTATGACGCCGCGCACGAAGCGGAACCGTTTCTGCGCCAGGCGGTAAAGCTCGACCCGCGGTTTGCTGCTGCCCACGCCATGCTCGGCGTTGTCGAGACCCTCAAGTTCTTCTGGGTCTTCTACAATCCGGATTATCTGCATCCCGCACTGGAGATGGCGAAAACCGCGTTGCAGCTCGACCCCGACGAGGCGTACGGCCATCTCGCCAGCGGCTTTGCTCATTTGTATTTGCGCCAATTCAGGCAGGCTGAAATCAGTCTTGACCGTGCAATTGCCCTCAATCCGAACGATCCGTTCATTCTCAGTATCCGTGCGCTTTTCCTCAACTACACGGACAGGCCGGATGAGGCGCTTGTTGAAATAACCGAAGCCCAGCGCCGCGACCCATACGCTGTGGGGTGGTATGAGGACTTTCGCGGCATCATCCTGACCGCGGCTGGACGATACAGCGAGGCAATTGCCTGCTACGCAAAAATGGCCGATGTACCGCGGTGGTCACTCGTTCGTCTGGTCGTCTGCCATTTTGAACTCGGCGAAATGAGGCAAGCACAAGACGCCCTGGCAAACGTCAAGGCGCATTATCCTGGACTACACCTTGACGAGATCGTTGATGCGGAAGTGGATTACTACAGGGATGCCTCTGTGTGCAGCCGTTATCGCGCCATCCTGCAGCGCGTTGATAACGAAGGATAAGCTTCACCACTCAGTGCCGCCACCTGTGGACAATCTCCCCTCGCCGGTCGACGGCATTGGCCGGCAAGCCGTACGCACGGTAGCATCCCGGCTATGAAACCTTCGCAGGACATCTCCCGACTGATCGAGATCATGGCCGCGCTCCGGGCGCCGAAGACCGGCTGTCCCTGGGACATCGAGCAGGATTTCTCGACCATCGCGCCCTATACGATCGAGGAGGCCTACGAGGTCGCCGACGCCATTGCGCGCGGCGACCTCGACGATCTGCGCGATGAACTCGGCGATCTCCTGCTGCAGGTCGTCTACCACGCGCAGATGGCGCAGGAGACGGGCGACTTCGCCTTCGGCGATGTGGTTGAGGCCATCACCACCAAGATGATCCGCCGCCATCCGCATGTCTTCGGCGACGAGGAGGCGCGCAGCGCCGGCATGGCCAAGGGCATGTGGGAAAAGATCAAGGCTGAGGAGAAGGCTGAAAAGCGAAGCGTCCGGCTCGCCCGCGGCCTCGACCCGGAAGACAATGGCAAGGGTTTTCTGGACAGCGTGCCGGTCGCCCTGCCCGCCCTAACCCGGGCCTTGAAACTGCAGGAGAAGGCAGCCCGGGTCGGCTTCGACTGGAGCGAGGCGGCGCCCATCCTCGACAAGATCGAGGAAGAGATCGGCGAGTTGCGCGAGGCGCTGGCCAAGGGCGAAACGGCCGAGATCAAGGACGAATTCGGCGACATGCTGTTTGCCGTCGTCAATCTGGGCCGTCACCTCAAGCTAGATTCCGAAGCTGCCCTCAGCGGCACCAATGAAAAATTCCGCTCGCGCTTCCACTATGTCGAGCGCGCGCTGCAGGCGTCGGGAACCACGTTGGATAAAGCCACTCTGGACGAAATGGAAGCGCTCTGGCAGCAGGCCAAGGGCAAGACGTAAGCAGGCTTACGCTCCGTTTTTGCGGTGCAATCGGCTTTCGATCTCTTGCCGGGCTGTGTGCGTGGCCTTGAGCGCAATGGTCGCGCTGCCATCCTCATTGTCGATGCGCGAAACGATGTCGCCATTGCGGTAGAGCCAGTCGACGAGGCCGAACTGCGCCGGCTCGACCGTCACCGTCAGTTCCTCCAACTCGCCTGACATCCTGGTCTCGATCAGCGCCTTCAGCGCATCGATGCCTTCGCCGGTGATGGCCGAGATGGCGATCGGCGGCGCCTTGTTGGCATCGGCGCCATCGGCAAGCAGGCGCTCCCGGTTGCCATCGTCGAGCAAGTCGACCTTGTTCCACACCTCGACGACGCGCTTGGTATCGCCGGCGTCGACGCCGAGATCGGCCAGGATGCGTTCGACATCCTCGGCTTGCGCGGCTGTGTCCGGATCCGAGATATCGCGCAGATGGATGACGAGATCGGCCTCGACCACCTCTTCCAGCGTGGCGCGGAAGGCGGCGACCAGATGCGTCGGCAGGTCCGAAATAAAGCCGACCGTATCCGACAGGATGATCGGCGTGCCGTGCGGCAGCCGCACACGGCGCAGCGTCGGGTCGAGCGTGGCAAACAGCATGTCTTCGGCCAGCACGTCGGCTCCGGTCAGCCGGTTGAACAGCGTCGACTTGCCGGCATTGGTGTAGCCGACGATCGCCACCACCGGGAACGGCACCTTCTTGCGCTTGGCGCGATGCAGGTCGCGGGTGCGGCGCACCGTTTCCAGCTCGTGCTTGAGCTTGATGATCTTTTCCTGCAACTGCCGTCGGTCCGACTCGATCTGGGTTTCGCCGGGGCCGCCGAGGAAGCCGGCGCCGCCGCGCTGGCGTTCAAGGTGGGTCCAGCTCCGCACCAAGCGGCCCTTCTGGTAGTTGAGGTGGGCAAGCTCGACCTGCAGCGTGCCTTCCTTGGTCCGCGCGCGTTCGCCAAAAATCTCTAGGATCAACCCGGTGCGGTCCAGCACCTTGGCGTTGAATTCCTTCTCGAGATTGCGCTGCTGCACAGGCGTCAGCGGATGGTCGACGATGACCACCTCCGCATGACCCTCTTTGACGATCTCGGCGAACTCCGCGACCTTGCCGCTGCCGAGCAAGGTTGCCGGGCGGGGATCGTTGACGGTCACCACCGCCGTGTGGATCAGATCGAGGTTGATGGCGCGGGCAAGGCCGACCGCTTCGTCGTGGCGGGCATCGGCCGAACGCGTCAGCCGCGGACGATTTGTTTCGTCATCGTTGCGCTGATGCCGGGTAAGCACCGGCACAATGACAACCGCCCGGGTCGGACCATTGGCTTCCGTCCCAGGGTGATGCGCTGGTTTCCCGCGGACGCTGCGGTCCGCGTCTTTCTCACGTGCCAATCAGGCGCCCTGGCTTTCCTCGCCATCGAACATCTGAACCGGCTGGCTCGGCATGATCGTGGAAATGGCATGCTTGTAGACGAGCTGGGAGTGGCCGTCGCGGCGCAGCAGAACACAGAAATTGTCGAAGGAAGTGACCACGCCGGTCAGCTTGACGCCGTTGATAAGAAAGATGGTGAGTGGATTTTTGCTCTTGCGAACAGAATTCAGGAACAGGTCCTGAAGGTTTTGCGATCGTTCCGCCATTGTTCTTGTCTTTCGCCGATCCCCTTCGGTTTGCAGGCCAATGCGCCAAATTAGCGGGCACATGTCAAGCTTGCAAACACCCCCTTGCCGTCAGTAACGACAACCAGAACGAGATATATTGATGTGCAGTCCATCTGTGCGGTTATCAGGCTGGACTTTTTTCCGCAATGTCAAAAAAGGCCTGCCGCAATGAAAGTGTTATTGAGCCGGGGTGGCCATTGGCGACCGCGGCGCCGTCGATTGCCACCACCGGCATGGCTATTGTCGTTGCCGAACTGATGAAAGCCTCGCGCGCCGCCTTGGCTTCAGTGACCGAAAACCCGCGCTCCTCGATCTTCAAACCGAGCTTGGCCGCCACCTCGAACATGGTGGTGCGGGTGATGCCGCGCAGGATGCCGTGCTCGGCCGGCCGGGTCACCAGAACACCGTCCCGGGTCACGATCCAGGCATTCGACGAGCCGCCTTCCTTGACGTTGCCTTCTGTATCGATGAACCAGGCTTCCTGTGCGCCGGCTTCCTTCGCCTTCTGCTTGGCCAGCACATTGGGCAGCAGGCCGGTGCTCTTGATGTCGACCCGGTCCCAGCGGTTCTCCGGCACGGTAATGACCTTGATGCCGGTCTCGGCCCGCTTTGCGGCCGCCGCCGGGTCGGCCTTTCTGGCCGTAATGACCAGCGACGACAGTGTATCGGCCGGGAAAACGAAGTCGCGGCTGGCGACGCCGCGCGTCACCTGGACATAGACCAGGCCGTTGACGACCTGATTGCGCCGCACGACTTCGCGCAGGAGAAGCGGCAGCACGCCCTTGGTAACCGGCCAGTCGATCGACAGTTCGCTGAGCGAGCGGTTCAGCCGTGCTAGATGGCGCGGCATGTCGACGATAAAGCCTTGAGCCACCTCGCAGACCTCGTAGACGCCGTCGGCGAATTGGTAGCCGCGATCCTCGATATGCACGGCAGCGTCGGCATGGGCGACATAGCGCCCGTTCACATAGGCAATGCGCGGCATTCAGTGATCCCTCAGAAAAGTCCCGGTATTTTTAGGCGATTCCGCCGCTGCCGTAACCGGCAATTGCATAGGCCACAGCGTGCTGGCCCAACAACAAATGGGGATCAGACCCCCAGCGACTTCAGCTTGCGGTGCAGCGCTGAGCGCTCCATGCCGATGAATTCCGCCGTCTTCGAGATGTTGCCGCCGAACCGGTTGATCTGGGCGATCAGATAGTCCTTCTCGAACTGTTCGCGGGCTTCGCGCAGCGGCAGCGCCATGATGTGCTGGTCGGACTGGTTCGGCGTACGCGGCATGACATCGCCGATCTCGGATGGCAACAGGTCGGCGGTGATCGGTGAATCGACATCGTCGCCGCGCGCCAGGATCATCAGCCGTTCGACATTGTTGCGCAGCTGGCGGACATTGCCCGGCCAGTTGTGCGCCTGCAGCACGGCAAGCGCGTCGTCGCCGATGCGGCGCGGCTTGATGCCGGCCTGACGCGCGATCTGCTTCATGAAATTGTCGACGAGATAGGGGATGTCCTCGCGTCGCTCGGCCAGACCCGGCACCATGACCGGAACCACCGCCAGACGGTGATAGAGGTCTTCGCGGAAGCGACCGTCGGCGATCATCGCTTCGAGGTTCTGCGAGGTCGAGGAAATGATGCGCACATCGACCTTGACCCGCTTGGTGCCACCGACCCGCTCGAACTGCTGCTCGACCAGCACGCGCAGGATCTTGTTTTGCGTCTCGCGCGGCATGTCGGCGACTTCATCGATGTAGAGGATGCCGCGGTGCGCCTCCTCCAGCGCGCCGACCTTGCGCTCGGTGCCGTTGGATTCGGTGCCGAACAGCTCGATCTCCATGCGCTCGGGCGTGATGTTGGCGGCGCTAAGTGTCACGAAGGGCGCGCCCTTGCGCGCCGACAGCGTGTGGATGGCGCGCGCGGCGAGCTCCTTGCCCGAGCCGGACGGACCGATGATCATGACGCGGCTGTTGGTCGGCGCGACGCGTTCGATTGTCTGGCGCAGCTGGCTCATCGCCGACGACATGCCGATCAGGTCGAAGGTTTCGCCGCTGCGCTGCTTGAGGTCTGAGACCTCGCGCCGCAATTTCGAGGTTTCCAGCGCCCGCTCGGCAATCAGGATCAGCCGGTCGGCCTTGAATGGCTTCTCGATGAAATCATAGGCGCCGCGGCGGATGGCCGACACTGCCGTCTCGATATTGCCGTGGCCTGAAATCATCACCACCGGCAGGCTCGGATGCATCGTCTTGATCTCGTCGAGCAGCGCCAGCCCGTCCAGGCGCGAGCCCTGCAGCCAGATGTCGAGGAAAATCAGCCGCGGCGCCCGGTCGGCGATTGCCGCCAGCGCACTGTCGGCATCGAATGCCGTGCGGGTTTCATGCCCCTCGTCGCTCAGTATGCCCGCGACGAGTTCACGGATGTCTTCCTCGTCATCGACGATGAGAATATCAGACGCCATTACCGACCTTTTCAGTTTCTCTTTCGAGTTCAGTTTCGCCTTGACCGCGTGGCGGCGCGGTTGCGGCAGCGGGTGGCAGGATGATCGAGATCATCGCGCCGCGTCCACCGTGGAAGTCCGCAGGCGCATCGTGCAGTTCGAGCCGCCCGCCATGGTCCTCCACGATCTTCTTGACGATGGCGAGGCCGAGCCCGGTGCCCTTCTCGCGCGTCGTCATATAGGGCTCGAGCAGCCTTTGACGATTCTCGCGCGGCAGGCCTTTGCCATTGTCGATGACGTCGATTCTGATCGCGCCATTCTGCCGGGCAGCTTGAATCCGGATTATGCCGTGCGAACCGTCCTTTTGTTCCAGTCCGTCAATCGCTTCGGCGGCGTTCTTGATGACGTTGCCGAAAGCTTGCGCCATCAGCCGGCTGTCGAAAGTGCCCTTCAGCGGCTCGTTGCCGAAGACGCGTTCGAAAGCGATGTCTGCACGGCTGACCTCGACCAGGAACGACGCCTCGCGCAATGATTCGCGCAGATCGATGGCCTTCATCTCGGGCTTCGGCATGCGGGCGAAAGCGGAGAATTCGTCGACCATGCGGCCGATGTCCTCGACCTGGCGGATGATGGTGTCGGTGCACTGATCGAAAATCTCGCGGTCCTCGGTGATGACCTTGCCGAAACGGCGTTTGATGCGCTCGGCCGAGAGCTGGATTGGCGTCAGCGGGTTCTTGATTTCATGCGCAATGCGCCGTGCCACGTCCGCCCAGGCCGAGGAGCGCTGCGCCTGGACCAGATCGGTGATGTCGTCGACCGTCACGACATAGGATTTCTCCTCCGAGCCGTTGTCGCCGGCCTCGATGGTAATCTGCACGTTGAAAGTCCGCTCGGCGCCGGCGCGGTAGAAGGTGACCTGCTCGCGATAGACCGGCTTGCCGGATTTGCGGCCGATCTCGAAGACGCGGCCGACATGCGGCAGCACGGCCGACAGGTTCTGCCCGAGCGCTGCCGTCGCCGATATGGCCAGCATCGTTTCGGCTGACTTGTTGACGATGGTGACGATGCCGTAGGGATCGACGCCGATGACGCCGGCGGTGACGCCGGCCAGCACCGCTTCCGAGAAACGCCGCCGCTCGTCGATCAAATCCTTGGCCGACAGGATCTCGTTGCGCTGCGATTTCAGCTCCAGCAGCATCTTGTTGAACGTATCGCCAAGCGAGGCGACGTCACCGTCGGAAGGCCGCACTGGCACGGCGACGTCGAGATTGCCGGTGGCAACCTCGTCCGCGGCGCCGATGAGCTGGCGGATGGGCCGCACCAGGCGGTCAGCCACCGCTATCCCGGTCCAGATGGCCGACAGGATGATGATCAGCGTCAGCGACAGATAGGGCAGCGCGAACGCCACCTGCGAGGTCCGCCTGTTCGCTTCCAGGCCACGATATTCCGCGGTGTTGGACTGTACGATCTGCCGCGCCTTGATCACCTCGGGATCGACAAGGCGAATGGTGTAGAGGTAGAGGCCTTCGATCTCGCGCAATTTCACGATGGCGCCCATGATGTTGCGCGTCTTCGGCTCGATCAGCACGGGTTTGCCGTCGGCCGCACTCGCCACGGCCCCTTCCGGCGGCTCCGGCATGGCGAAATTCGTATCGGTCTTGGCGCTCATGACGAAGGAGCCATCCGGCTTGATCAGCGCCGCGTGCGCCAGGGTCCTGCCCACGGCTTCCTTGTTCATCAGGTCGAGAAAGCCGGTTCGATCGAGGCCGTAAAGCGTGCGTGACGCGTCGAGATCGTAGGCCATCGACAGCGTCGTGCCCTGAAGATTGCGAGCATTTTCCTGGACATAGGCATCGGCGATCGACAGCGACGAGTTGACGATCGTCTTGGTGCGGATCTCGAACCAGCGGTCGAGACCTATATCGAGCGTGATCGAGGCAATGATGGCCACCATGATGGCGGGGATGGCGGCGACCAGCGCAAACATCGCCACGATGCGCACATGCAGCCGCGATGCCGCCTTGCCGTGCCGGCGCGCCATGACGATCCGATGCACCTCGCGGCCGACCAGGGCGATCAGCGCAAGCACGAACACGGCGTTGACCGCAATCAGCGTCAGCGTCGTGGCTGCGTCCGGCGTGATCGGCGTCGCGCCGACGAGGATCGCAAATGAGATTGCCGCCGTAACCAGCGCACCGGCGATTGCGACAACGCCAGGCAGCGCAAGCAACCGGCGCCCATCCCTTCCGCCGGGTCTGCTGAAAAGCGGTTCGTTTGATGTAAGAGCCTGCGAAGCCATGTCGCCGTCTAAGAGCCAGTGATTGCGTCGGATGTATGCAACGCATTGTGGCGATTATGCAACAAGTGTGGCCGCGAGGGAAACTTTCGGCCACCGATCCCCTGAAAAGGGATGACCAGGCGTCACTTCGACCGGTACGCGCTCACGATCTCGACGATTTGTAGACGTTAACTCCGAGTTCGCGAATCTTCTTGCGCAGCGTGTTGCGGTTCAAACCCAGCAATTCAGCCGCCTTGATCTGGTTGCCGCGCGTTGCCGTCATGGAAGCCAGCACCAACGGATATTCGACCTCGGACAGGATGCGCTGATAGAGGCCGGCCGGCGGCAATTCGCCGGCGAAAGAGGCAAAATAGCGCTGCAGGAAGTGCTCCACCGCCTGGCCGATGGACAGATCGTCCGGGATCAGGTTGCCGCCGCCGGGAACGACCGGCCTTTCGCCTGTCTTCAGCTCGGCTTCGATGATCTCGGCGGATATTTCGTCCTGCGAATAGAGCGCGGCAAGCCGGCGCACCAGATTTTCGAGTTCGCGCACATTGCCCGGCCAGGGATAGCGCTTCATCAATTCGATGCCGCCGGTCGAAATGCGCTTGGTCTGCAAGCCTTCGCTGGCGCCGATCTTGAAGAAATGCCGCACCAGATCGGGAATGTCTTCCGACCTCTCACGCAAGCCCGGCAGCCGCAGCGGCACGACGTTCAGGCGATAGAACAGATCCTCGCGGAAAAGCCCCTGGTTGATCAGCGTGCGCAGATCCTTGTTGGTGGCGGCGACGATGCGCACGTCCGTCTTGATCGGCGTACGCCCGCCGACCGTGGTGTATTCGCCCTGCTGCAGCACGCGCAGCAGCCGCGTCTGCGCCTCCATCGGCATGTCGCCGATCTCGTCGAGGAACAGCGTGCCGCCCTCGGCCTGCTCGAAACGGCCGGTCGAGCGGTTCTGCGCGCCGGTGAAGGCGCCCTTCTCGTGACCGAACAGTTCCGATTCGATCAAATCGCGCGGGATCGCCGCCATGTTGATGGCGACGAACGGACCGCCGCGGCGACGGCCGTATTCATGCAGGGCACGCGCCACCAGTTCCTTGCCGGTGCCGGACTCGCCCGAGATCATGACCGTCAAATCGGTCTGCATCATACGCGCCAGCATGCGGTAGATGTCCTGCATGGCGGCCGAGCGGCCGACCAGCGGCATGGCGTCAGGCTGTTCGTCCGGCCGCGTATCGATTTTCGGCCGCCGCGGCTCGGACAGCGCCCGGTTGACGATGCTGAGCAGCTCGGTCAGGTCGAACGGCTTCGGTAGGTACTCGTAAGCTCCTGTTTCGGAAGCTCGAATCGCGGTCATGAAGGTGTTCTGCGCGCTCATCACGATGACCGGAAGTTCCGGTCGCGCCTTCTTGATGCGCGGCAGCATGTCGAAGGCGTTTTCGTCCGGCATGACCACGTCGGTGATGACCAGATCGCCCTCGCCCGCCGCCACCCAGCGCCATAACGTCGAGGCGTTGGAGGTGACGCGCACCTCATGGCCGACGCGCGACAGCGCCTGGTTGAGCACGGTGCGGATGGCCGCATCGTCGTCGGCGACGAGAATATTGCCGCGAACCGTCATTTGCGGTCTCCTTCGCCTTCATCTGCAGTGTCGTTCGGTGCTTCTTTCCAGGCCGGCATCAGGATGCGGAAGGTGGTGCCGCGCGGCGTCGAATCGCATTCGATGATGCCGCCATGCTCGCCGACGATTTTCGCCACCAGCGCCAGGCCGAGCCCCGAGCCGTTCGGCTTGGTGGTGATGAACGGGTCGAACAGGATCGGCAGGATGTCTTCCGAAACACCCGACCCATTGTCGCGCACGCAGAATTCCAGCGGCAGTGACACACGGTCCTGCGTTCCCGGGACGGAAACGCGGATGCCCGGCCTGAACGCGGTCGACAGCACGATCTCGCCTTGCGGGTCGCCGCCGATGGCCTCGGCAGCGTTCTTGACCAGGTTGAGAAACACCTGGATCAGCTGGTCGCGGTTGGCGAAAACCGGAGGCAATGATGGATCATAGTCCTCCAATATCCTGATTCTCTTTGCAAAACCGTTCTTGGCGATCGCCTTCACATGGTCCAGAACGACATGGATGTTGACGGGGTAGCGGTCGATCGGCCGCTCATCGGAAAACACCTCCATGCGGTCGACCAGCGACACGATGCGGTCGGTCTCGTCGGTGATAAGCCGGGTCAGCGCTCGATCCTCGTCGGAAGCCGACAGTTCGAGCAGCTGCGCCGCACCGCGTATGCCCGACAGCGGATTCTTGATCTCGTGCGCCAGCATGGCGGCAAGGCCGGTGACCGAACGTGCAGCACCCCGATGCGTCATCTGCCGGTCGATCTTGTCGGCCATCGAGCGCTCCTGGAACATCACCACGATCGAGCCCGGGAATTCCGGCACCGGGGCAACGTAGAGATCGACGACCTTCTCGATGCCGAGACGTGGCGACGACACGTCGACACGGTATTCATTGACCGGCGCGCGGCGTTCGCGGACCTGGTCGACCAGTTGCAACAGCGGGCTGCCGAACGGGATGAGCTTGGACAGCGTGTTGCGCGCCAGCATGGTCGCGCTGGAGCGGAAGAAGTCCTCCGCGTCGGCATTGGCGTAGGTGATGAACCCGTCCGGATCGACCATGATCACCGGACGGCGGATGGTGTTGAGCACGATATGGGCGGCATCCGCCATCTCGGTGCCCGGTGCAGCAGGCGCGTTCATGCGGCACTCCGCAACGGCGCGGCTTCGCCTTCGCCGGAAAACACCTCACGCAGCAGGGCAATGACGCGGGCAGGCTCGAACGAGGTGAGGACGGCTTTGCGGCGGTCGTCAGTGACGTCGGCGGCGTGGCGTTCAAGATACCAGCCAAGATGCTTGCGCGCCTGGCGCAGGCCGCTTTCAACGCCGTAGAGCGTCAGCATATCCTCGTAATGGGCGGCAATGTAGTCGGCCATGGCTTTCGGGCTGTCCGGCACGCCGGAGGTTGCCTCGCCCGCAGCCGTCGCCGCGATGCGACCCGCCGTCCACGGCGCGCCGTAATGCGCACGGCCGATCATCACCGCATCGGCGCCCGACTGTTCGAGGATTTGGGCAGCCTCTTCCGGCGAGCCGACATCGCCATTGGCGACGACGGGAATTGAGACGGCGTCCTTGATTCGAGCGATGGCGCCCCAATCGGCCTTGCCCTGATAGAACTGGCAGCGCGTGCGGCCGTGCACCGTCACCATTTTGACGCCGGCCTCTTCAGCACGGCGCGCCAGAGCGGGCGCGTTCAGCGCATTCTCGTCCCAGCCGAGCCGCATCTTGACCGTTACCGGCAGCTGCACCGCGCCGACCACCGCTTCGATCAACGACAGCGCGTGGTCGAGATCGCGCATCAGCGCCGAACCGGCATAGCCTCCGGTCACCTTCTTGGCCGGGCAGCCCATATTGATGTCGATGATGTCGGCGCCCTCGCCGGCAGCGATGCGCGCCCCCTCGGCCATGTGCACAGCCTCGCGGCCGGCAAGCTGAACCATGTGGACAGGCAGCCCGGAATGACGGATGCGCAGGTCGCAGCCGGCCCTACCCTTGGCAAGCTCGCCGCTCGCCACCATTTCCGACACGACCAGGCCTGCGCCATGCGCGTAGGCGCGCTGCCGGAACGGCTCGTCCGTTATTCCCGACATCGGCGCAAGGAACACGCGGTTGCGGATCGTCACGCCGCCGACATCGAGCGGCAAAGCCAATTTTGTTACTTCAGGCATGCACAAAAACCAAGCATATCGGATTGCTGCACATTCTCTAGCCATAAGAAAGGCATTGTGCAACGCGCAATGACGTCACATTGCGGCGCATTTGGGAAAATGCTGGCCTTCGGCTTTTACCCCGACTACCACCAATCGCAATGACAGACACAAGTGAAAATCGGGCTCTGGGCGACGACGGCAAGGTCGGCGTGGTCATCGTCGCCGCCGGCCGCGGCGCGCGCGCCGGGCAAGCCGACGGGCCGAAGCAATATCAGCGCATCGGCGGCCGCGCCGTTATTGCGCGCACGCTGGAGACATTCCTGGCGCACCCTGAGATTGGCCCAATCGTCGTCGCCATCCATGCCGATGACCGCGCGCTTTTCGACAAGGCAGCCGGCGCGCATGGCGAGCGGGTCATCGCCGTAGTCGGCGGCGAGTCGCGCCAAAGTTCGGTTCGACTGGGACTGCTCGAACTGAGGGGCCACGCGCCCGGCCGTGTCCTGGTGCATGATGCGGTGCGGCCGTTTGTCGATGCGGCTCTCATCGACCGTACCATCGCGGCCATTGGCGAGCGCCAGGGTGCGCTGCCGGCGCTGCCCGTCGCCGATACGCTGAAGCGCGAATCGGCCACCGGCATGATCAAGGAGACGGTGCCGAGGGCGGGCCTTCATGCTGCACAAACGCCGCAAGGCTTTCCGTTCTGGCCGCTGCTCGCGGCGCACGAAAAGGCCCATCATCTCGGCAAGACGGATTTCACCGACGATGCCGCGATCGCCGAATGGGCGCATATTCCGGTCAAAATCGTCCAGGGGTCGCCGGACAATGTCAAACTCACCTGGGCAAGGGATATTGCGATGGCCGATCAGCGGCTTACCGGCGAACGTTTTCCCGACATCCGCACCGGCAATGGCTATGACGTGCATGCCTTCGAACCCGGCGACCATGTCACTCTGTGCGGCGTCGCCATTCCGCACGGCAAAAAGCTGTCGGGACATTCGGATGCCGATGTCGGCCTGCACGCGCTGACCGACGCGCTGCTTGCCACCTGCGGCGCCGGCGACATCGGCACGCATTTCCCGCCCTCCGATCCGCAATGGAAGGGAGCGGCATCGCGCATCTTTGTCGAACATGCGGCGAAACTGGTGCGCGCGCGCGGCGGCCGCATCGCCAATGCCGACATCACGCTGATCTGCGAAGCGCCGCGCGTCGGCCCGCATCGCGACGCCATGACCAAGGCCTTGTCGGCGATGCTGGGCATTTCCAGCGACCGCATCTCGATCAAGGCGACGACCAATGAAAAACTCGGCTTTGTCGGCCGCGAGGAAGGCATTGCCGCCATCGCCACCGCCAGCGTCGTCTTCCCCGGGGACGTGCCGGCATGAGCAGTAGCGATCTCGCCAACGCCCTGCTCCAGGCCTGCCAGCAGCGCGGCATCATGTTGGCGACCGCCGAAAGCTGCACCGGCGGCATGATCATTGCCGCCCTCACCGACATTGCCGGCTCGTCGGCCGTGGTCGATCGCGGCCTCATCACCTATTCCAACGAAGCCAAGATGGAGATGCTCGGCGTCTCGGCGGCCACGCTTCAAGCGCACGGCGCCGTCTCGCGCGAAACGGTTCTGGAGATGACTGCGGGTGCGTTGGCGCGCTCGCGCGCCGGGCTGGCGCTTGCCGTCACCGGCATTGCCGGCCCGGGCGGCGGTTCGCCGGAAAAACCGGTCGGCCTGGTCTGGTTCGGAGTGGCGCTCAGGGGTGGGCCGGTGGCAGCAGAGCTCAATATGTTTGCCGACAATGGCCGTGACTTCATCCGCCGCGAGACGGTCAGGCATGCGCTGGAGATCGGCCTGCGTGCGCTCGGCGACACTCACGAGATGGGCGTCGTTCCGTAGATGACGTCGGCGCGCTTCTCGAACGCTTCGGAAAACATGCGGAAGGCGCGGTCGAACATGGTGCCCATCAGTGCACCGAGAATGCGGCTCTTGAACTCGTAATCGATGAAGAAATGAACTTCGCAGCCGCCGTCGGCCGGATCGAAGCGCCAGATATTGCTCAGATATTTGAACGGCCCATCGATGTATTTGACGTCGATGGTGTTCTCGTCCGGCCTCAGCAGCACCTGCGTCGTAAAGGTCTCGCGGATCGCCTTGTAGCCGATGCTCATATCGGCAACGAGAATGGTGCGGCCGTCACGGTCCTTGCGCGAGCGCACCGTCAGCGCCTCGCACAGTGGCAGAAATTCAGGATAGGTCTCGATATCGGCGACCAGCGCAAACATCTGCTCCGGCGTGTGGGCAACGCGGCGAGTGGCTTCGAATTTCGGCATTAATGCATGTCGCTCAAAAGTGGCCCCGGTTTTGAGAAAACGACATGCATCACTTAAAGCAGGATTAGCTGGCTTTTTTGAGCTGCGCCTCGCGCGCCGCCCGCAACCTGGCGAAATCGTCGCCGGCGTGATGCGAGGAACGCGTCAGCGGGCTCGACGCCACCAGCAGGAAACCCTTGGTCTTGCCGATCGTCGCGAAGGAGCTGAATTCCTCCGGCGTGACGAAGCGGATCACCGGGTGATGCTTCTTCGACGGCTGCAGATACTGGCCGATGGTCATGAAGTCGACATTTGCCGAACGCAAATCATCCATCAACTGCAGGATCTCGTTCCGCTCCTCGCCGAGACCAACCATGATGCCGGACTTGGTGAAGATCGACGGGTCGAGCTCCTTGACCCGCTGCAAGAGCCGGATCGAGTGGAAATAGCGGGCACCCGGCCGCACCGTCAGATAGTTCGACGGCACGGTTTCGAGATTGTGGTTGAAGACGTCGGGCTTGGCCGCCACGACGATCTCCAGCGCGCCGTCCTTGCGCAGGAAGTCGGGCGTCAGGATTTCGATCGTGGTCAAAGGCGTTGCCGCCCGGATGGCGCGGATGACCTCGGCGAAGTGCTGCGCGCCGCCATCGGCAAGATCGTCGCGGTCGACCGAGGTGATGACGACATGGGTCAACCCCATCTGCTTGACAGCATGCGCGACGCGCGCCGGCTCATCAGCATCAAGCGCGGTCGGAATGCCGGTGGCGACATTGCAGAAGGCACAGGCGCGCGTGCAGATCTCGCCCATGATCATGAAGGTGGCGTGCTTCTTTTCCCAGCACTCGCCGATATTGGGGCAGCCGGCCTCTTCGCACACCGTGACCAGCTTATGCGACTTCACGATTTCGCGCGTCTCGGCATAGCCCTTGGACACCGGCGCCTTGACGCGGATCCAGTCGGGCTTGCGCAGCACATCCTGGTCGGGCTTGTGCGCCTTTTCGGGATGCCGCAGGCGCGGCGCATTGGCGATCGTGTCGAGAACAGTAACCATCTCAAACCTGACTTGTTGGCGTCCGCCCGTCGGTGTTCGCCGTTAGAACGTCACTTAAGACTTTTCGGGGCAAAGAAAAAGGCTGCAGCAGTGCATGCCGCCACAGCCTTTTTCGCATAGCGAGTTCCGGAGCAATTCCAGGAAAAGTGTGAAGCGGTTTTCCGTCCGGAATTGCGTCAAAACAAGGAGATAAAACGGCGGGCCGTTTTATCGGCGAATGAGCCGCCCGGCAAAGATCAGCAGGCAGGCGCCGATGAAGCCGGTGATCAGATAAGCGAGCCAGCCGACGCCGAAGGGCTCGATGTTGAGAGCCCTGAGAATGGCGTTGAGCACCACCGCGCCGACAATGCCCATAATGATGTTCATCAAGATGCCGGTGTTGCTCTTCATGACCATCTCGGCCAGCCACCCGGCCAGGCCGCCGATGATGATGGCTGCAACCCAGCCCACGCCATTCACGTCCATATGCCAACTCCTCCAGTGTCAGGTGAAAATGCATCCGGAAACGAACTGCCTTGCCGCAAGGTTCCTCCGGCGCATGCGTCTGAGTCTCGCGGCAGCAATTTATCATGCGTTGAGCGCGCGCCCATAGGCGTCGAGCACGCTTTCCTTCATCATCTCCGACAGCGTCGGATGCGGGAAGATGGTGTGCATCAGCTCTTCTTCCGTCGTTTCCAGGTTCATCGCCACGACAAAACCCTGGATCAGTTCGGTCACTTCGGCGCCCACCATATGCGCACCGAGCAGCTGGCCAGTCTTCTTGTCGAAGATGGTCTTGATGAAACCCTGGTCCTCGCCAAGCGCGATCGCCTTGCCGTTGGCGCCGAACTGGAAGCGGCCGACACGGATATCCTTGCCTTCGGCCTTGGCCTTGGCTTCGGTCAGACCGACCGAGGCGACCTGCGGGTTGCAGTAGGTGCAGCCCGGGATCTTCAGCTTGTCTGTCGCATGCACGCCAGGGAAGTTGGCGATCTTTTCGACGCAGACCACGCCTTCATGCTCGGCCTTGTGGGCAAGCATCGGCGGTCCGGCGACATCGCCGATGGCGTAAATCCCGGGCACATTGGTCTTGCCGTAACCGTCGACGACGACACAGCCGCGGTCAGTCTTCACGCCGAGCGTCTCGAGCCCGAGATTCTCGATATTGCCCTGCACGCCGACGGCCGAGATCATGCGGTCGGCGGTGATCTTCTCGACCTTGCCGTCCTTCATCTCGACATGCGCCGTGACGGAGTTCGCACCTTTCTCGACCTTGGTCACCTTGGCTTCGAGGATGATTTTCATGCCTTGCTTCTCGAACTGCTTCTGCGCGAATTTCGAGACCTCGGCGTCCTCGACCGGCATCACCGCCGGCAACAGCTCGACCACGGTCACTTCCGCGCCCATGGTGCGGTAGAAGGAGGCGAACTCGATGCCGATGGCGCCGGAGCCCATCACCAGCAGCGACTTCGGCATTTCCTTCGGCACCATCGCCTCGAAATACGTCCAGATCAGCTTGCCGTCCGGCTCGATGCCGGGCAGCGCGCGCGGCCTAGCGCCGGTGGCGAGGATGATATGCTTGGCGGTGTAGGTGCCCTCGCTTTTGACGCCCTTCGGCACCGGCGGCTGCGGCTCCATCGGCTTCTTGGCGGTCTTGGAGACGACGATCTCGCCGGGCTTCGACAGCTTGGCCTCACCCCAGATGACGTCGACCTTGTTCTTCTTCATCAGGAAGGCGACGCCGCCATTCAGCCGCAGCGACACCTTTCGCGAGCGGTCGACCACGGCGGCTGTATCGGCGCTGACCTTGCCGCCTTCGAGCTTGAGGCCATAGTCCTTGAGATGATCGGAATAGTGCATGATCTCGGCCGAGCGCAGCAGCGCCTTGGTCGGGATGCAGCCCCAGTTGAGGCAGATGCCGCCGAGATGCTCGCGCTCGACGATCGCCGTCTTGAAGCCGAGCTGGGCGGAACGCACCGCCGTGACATAGCCGCCGGGGCCGGAGCCGATGATGATGACGTCGTAATTCTCAGCCATTTTTGCAGTTCCTATTGAAACGAGGCCTCAGCTGAAAGCATGTCGGCTAAATAGAGCACCAAAGTCGCAAGTGCGTGAGATATCCAGACTCCGAGAAGTATTCCTGCGGCAAGAAGCAGACCCGGCCGACCTCGCCAATTGACGGCCAACCAGAGTCCTATGATCAGGGCCGCGCTGTCCATCTTCGCGGGTCACAGTTCCAGCATCACGCGCACCAGCGGCGCCAGCGCCTGGCCGATGTTGCGCGTGTTTTCCGCATCGAGATGGACACCGTCGAGCGGCGTGGTCGTGGCCACGGTTCCGGCATCGAAAAAGCCGCAGCCGGCCTCGTCGGCAAGCGCGGAATATTGCGGCGCCAGCCGCTTCGAGGCCTCATCGCCGCCGGCAAACATTTCCTTGAATTCGGCATTGTCCGTGCGGCTGACCGCCGGCGGCGCCACGAGCAGGATCTGGGGCGCGTCCCAGTCGAACGGATAGTCATGGCCGCGCACGATGTCGATCAAGCGCTGCATGCCTTGCTTGGCCGCCACCGGATTGCCGTGGATCCACGGCTTCATGTCATTGGCGCCGAGCATGATGACGATCAGGTCGATCGGCGCATGGCTGGTCAGGATCGTCGGCAAAAGCCTGGCGCCATTGCGGTCGGCACCGGCCAGGTGATCATCGAAGGCCGTGGTGCGGCCGTTCAGGCCCTCGGCAATGACTTCGATACCGTCGTCGCCCAGCGCCGCCTTGAGCACGCTCGGCCAGCGGTTTTCCAGGGCGTGGCGGCCGAGGCTCGCCGCGTCATAGCCCCAGGTCAGGGAATCGCCGTAGCAGAGGATCGTCTTCATGCACTTACCTCCGCCTTAAGCCCGCACCGCACGCGCCATCTCACGAACAACCACTGCACCAGCACGGTAGCGATGCCAGGCAAAACCAGGCCGGCGCCAAAGCGAAAATCGCCTGACCACTGGGCTTTTCCCGGCGGCTGCGAGAAGGTCCAGGCAATCAGGCCAATCCCGATGACCACGAAGAAGGCCACCGCAACAAGCGCCGTGAGATTTACCGTCCTTTGCGGATCCGACATGAACTGGGCGATGAAGAATACGACCGTCAGGACGATGGCGACCAGCGCCGACAGCATGAAGACAAGGATGTATTCCGAGTCCGCATTGGTGGCGATTGCGAGCCACATCGCCACCAGCCCGCCGGCCAGGCCGGAAAGGATCAGGGCAAAAAGGCTGGTGAAGAATGTCCGCACCGCCCTTTTCCTTCCCTAGACCAGCATGCCCATCGGGTTTTCGATCATGCGCTTGAAGGCGACCAGGAGTTCGGCGCCGAGCGCACCGTCGACGGCGCGGTGATCGGTCGACAGCGTTACCGACATGACGTTGGCGACTTTGATCTCGCCATTCTTGACCACCGCGCGCTGCTCGCCGGCACCCACCGCCAGGATCGTCGCATGCGGCGGGTTGATGACGGCGGCAAAGTCCTTGATGCCGAACATGCCAAGATTGGAGACAGCCGTGGTGCCGCCCTGATACTCCTCGGGCTTCAGCTTGCGGCTGCGGGCGCGGCTCGCCAGATCCTTCATCTCGTTGGAGATGGTGGACAGCGTCTTTTCGTCGGCGTGGCGGATAATCGGCGTGATCAGGCCGCCGGGGATCGACACGGCAACGCCGACATCGGCATGCTTGTGCTTGACCATGGCGCTGTCGGTCCACGACGCATTGGCATCCGGCACCGCCATCAGCGCCATCGCCATCGCCTTGATGACCATGTCGTTGACCGAGAGCTTGTAGACGGGAGCCTCGCCCTTGTCGGTCTTCTTCGTCGGAGCGGCGGCATTCAATTGCGTGCGCAGCGCCAGCAGCGCATCGAGCTCGCAGTCGAGCGTCAGGTAGAAATGCGGGATAGTGGACTTCGCCTCGACCAGCCGCCGCGCGATGGTCTTGCGCATATTGTCGTGCGGGACGAGCTCGTAAGAGCCTTCGGCGAACAGTTTCAGCACCTGCTCGTCCGACATTGCCTTGGGAGCCGCAGTCGGAGCTGCAGGCGCCGGAGCGCCGGCAGGTGCTGCTTTCGCGACCGGTGCCGCCTTGGCGCCGCCACCGGCAATCGCCGCCTCGACATCGGCCTTGACGACGCGGCCATGCGGGCCGGTGCCGGTCACGGCGGACACATCGACGCCGGCATCCTTGGCGATGCGCCGAGCCAGCGGCGAGGCGAAAGTACGCTCGCCTGCGGCGTGACCGTTAGCAACTGGCGCGGCTTCTGCTTTCGCCGGCGCAGGCGCCGCGGCAGCGGTTGCCGGCTTCGGCACTTCGGCCTTTGGCGCATCGGCTTTCGGAGCCTCAGCCTTGGGCGCGGCATCGCCGCCACCCTTCGCCGCGGCACCGGCATCCTCGCCTTCACCAGCCAGAATGGCGATCAGCGCATTGACCTTGACGCCTTCGGTGCCGGCGGGAACGACGAGCTTGGCAACCGTTCCCTCGTCGACGGCCTCGACTTCCATCGTCGCCTTGTCGGTCTCGATCTCGGCGATCACGTCACCCGGCGAGACCTTGTCGCCTTCCTTGACCAACCACTTGGAAAGATTGCCCTCTTCCATAGTGGGCGAGAGCGCCGGCATGGTGATGTTGATTGGCATGATGTCCTCCCGACCGGCTCAGCGATACGTGACGGCTTTGACCGCCTCGATGACCTCGCCGACATTGGGCAGGGCCAGCTTTTCGAGGTTCGCCGCATAGGGCATCGGCACGTCCTTGCCGGCGATGGTGATGACCGGCGCGTCGAGGAAATCGAAGGCGCGTTGCGACACCTGGTTGGCGATGTGGTCGCCGACCGAGCTTTGCGGGAAACCTTCCTCCACCACGATCAGGCGATTGGTCTTCTTCACCGAGGCGATGACAGTGTCGAGGTCGAGCGGACGGATGGACCTAAGATCGATGATCTCGGCATCGATGCCCATCCCGCGCAGTTCGGCTTCGGCCTTGATCGCGTAGGTCATGCCGATGCCGAACGACACGATGGTGACGTCCTTGCCCTGCTTGTGGATGCGCGCCTTGCCGATCGGCAGCACGAAATCGTCCAGCTTCGGAACGTCGAAGGACTGGCCGTAGAGGATTTCGTTTTCGAGGAAGATGACCGGGTTCGGATCGCGGATCGCCGCCTTGAGCAGGCCCTTGGCGTCCGCCGCCGTATACGGCATCACCACTTTCAGGCCGGGGATATGGCTGTACCAGGCGGCGTAGCACTGCGAGTGCTGGGCGCCGACGCGGGCGGCGGCCCCGTTCGGTCCGCGGAAGACAATCGGCGCGCCCATCTGGCCACCCGACATATAGAGCGTCTTGGCAGCGGAGTTGATGATCTGGTCGATCGCCTGCATGGCGAAGTTGAAGGTCATGAACTCGACGATCGGCTTCAGGCCGGCCATTGCCGCACCGACGCCGACGCCGGCAAAACCGTGTTCGGTGATCGGGGTGTCGACGACGCGGCGTGGCCCGAATTCCTGCAGCAGGCCTTGCGTGATCTTATAGGCGCCCTGGTATTCGGCGACCTCCTCGCCCATGACGAAGACATCACCGTCGCGGCGCATTTCTTCGGCCATGGCATCGCGCAAGGCTTCGCGCACCGTGGTTGAAACCATCTCGGTGCCAGCCGGAATATCCGGATCGGCGGCGACTTCCGTTTTCGGCGCGGCCGAGACAGGTGCCGCGGCCTCACTCTTGGCCGCAGCAGGCGCCGGCGCGGCTACTTCAGCCTTGGGGGGCTCCTCGCCGATGCCTTCGCCGGCCTTGTCGACGTCTTCGCCGTCGACCGCAAGCACGGCGATCACCGCGTTGACCTTGACGCCTTCGGTGCCGGCCGGAACCACGATCTTGGCCAGCGTGCCTTCATCGACGGCCTCAACTTCCATCGTCGCCTTGTCGGTTTCGATCTCGGCGATCACGTCGCCGGCGACAACCTTGTCACCCTCGTTCTTCAACCACTTGGAAAGATTGCCCTCTTCCATGGTCGGCGAGAGAGCGGGCATGAGAATTTCGATCGGCATGTCCTTGCCCTCCCGTTACAATACGATGTCGGTCCAGAGCTCGGACGGATCCGGCTCTGCGTCGTGCTGGGCGAATTCGGCGGCGTCGGCGACGATGTCGCGGACCTCCTTGTCGATATTCTTGAGCTCGTCCTCGCTTGCCCACTTCTTGGCCGTCAGCCGCGCCTTGACCTGCTCGATCGGGTCATGGTCGGAGCGCATCTTCTGCACTTCTTCCTTCGAGCGGTATTTCGCCGGATCGGACATCGAATGGCCGCGGTAGCGATAAGTCTGCATTTCGAGGATGATCGGTCCGTTGCCGGCACGGCACCATTCGGTCGCCTGATCGCCGGCGGATTTGACCGCACGCACATCCATGCCATCGACCTGGATGCCAGGGATCTTGAACGAGGCGCCGCGGTGCGAAAAATTTGTTTCGGCCGACGAGCGCGACACCGACGTGCCCATGGCGTAGCGGTTGTTCTCGATGATGTAGATCACCGGCAGCTTCCACAGCGAGGCCATGTTGAAGCTTTCATAGACCTGGCCCTGGTTGGCCGCGCCGTCGCCGAAATAGGTCAGCGACACATTGTTGTTGTCGCGGTAGCGGTTGGCGAAGGCGAGGCCCGTGCCGAGCGACACCTGCGCGCCGACAATGCCGTGGCCGCCGTAAAAATGCTTCTCCTTGGAGAACATGTGCATGGAGCCGCCCTTGCCCCTCGACAGGCCGCCGCGGCGACCGGTCAGCTCGGCCATGACGCCGCGCGGCGACAGCTCCATCGCCAGCATGTGGCCGTGGTCGCGATAGGCGGTGATCATCTGGTCGCCGTCGATCAGCGCCATCTTCATGCCGGTGACGACCGCTTCCTGGCCGATATAGAGGTGACAGAAGCCGCCGATGAAGCCCATGCCGTAGAGCTGGCCGGCTTTTTCCTCGAAGCGGCGGATGAGCAGCATGTGCCGGTAGGCGGCTAGCTCCTCGTCCTTGGTGAATTCGGCTGGTTTGGGGGCGGAAAGCCCCGTGGATTTGGCGGATGTCGATTTGACGGATTTGGCAGGCGCTTTTTTGGCGGCGGTGGCCATGCATCACTCCCTGTTGGCGTCTCTTTGCGGACACGAGAGCAGCACGAAAATCTGCTCCGAGGGAGATCAGCTCTCCCCACCGATTTGAAAGAGGCTAACACGCGAGAAAGCGTTTCGCCATGCTGAAAAATGCATGGCTGTCATGCGTCTAAGCGATTAAAATCATTGGAAATAACAGTGATTAACTGAACTCAGGTTATTTCGAGTTAGTCGGCAGCATGATGGTAATTTCATCCGCCTGAGACAGATTGAGCGCCCTGCGCGCCTGCTCGTCAAGCATATCCTTCTCAAGCGTGCCCTCATGCATCAGCTGGACGCGCCGCTCCAGATCGACCCGGCGCGCTTTGATGGCATCGTACTTGGCCTGCAATTCGACGGTCTGCGCTTCGAGCTGGTATTTGGAATAGATGCCGAACTCGCCATGATAGGCATGGAAGCCGAAATACGCCAGGAACGCCACGCAAAGCGACGGGATGATCAGCCGGCCGGTGTTTCTCTGCTTGTGCTGGCGTGTCCACATGGTCGCAATCCTTTGACCTCCTTATCTCGCCCGATTGTGCTTAATGGACGGTTACGGACCCTGGGATTTTGCGAGCGGGAAATGACCCACCCGGCAGGTTGCGTCCACCTCGTCGATTTTTCTTCTCCATCCTTTGCGGTCGCAGCTTGCATGCGCGAAAAGCAGTTGACGTTCTCCTGAAGTAATATATGCATACGCTATGCAATTGTTAGACGCCAACAAACTCGGCGCGCTCGGCGCCATGATTCGCGACAGGACGGAAGCGTCCTTGAGAGAGCTTTCACCGAGCGCGGCGGCGGTGCTGTCGATGCTGCACTTCAAACCGGGGTTGACGACGACGGAGCTCGCCGAGGTCGTCGGCGTCAGTCAACCGACTGCCGTGCGTTTGATCGACGGGCTGGAACGGCAGGCGCTGATAGGGCGCGGCAAACCGGAGGGTCGTGTCACTCCGCTGACGCTGACGGAGACTGGCCACGCACAGGTAAGGGAAATGCAGGCTCTCCGGCTCGCCGCGCTCGACGGATTGCTGTCTGTGCTGCAACCGGATGAGCGGCGGCGCTTTGTTTCCATGCTGGACGAGATTCTTGCGGGCGCGACCACTTCCCGTCCTTTCGCGAGAACAACCTGTCGCCTCTGCGAGCATGATCTTTGCGGACCCAAAATTTGCCCGATCGGCCGCCGAGCAGCTGAGATCGAGAGAAAGGAGAGCGAGCGATGATCATTTCCTATGCGGGGCATTCGCCTGCCATCGATCCCGATGCTTGGGCCGCTCCGGATGCCACAATATCCGGCGATGTCGTCATTGGCGCCGGCAGCCGGGTCATGCATGGCGCCCGCCTTGTGGCGGAGTCTGGCGGATCGATCCGCATTGGCCGCAACTGTATCGTGTTGGAAAATGCGGTGATCCGGGCCACGGCAAGTCATCCTTGTACTATCGGGAATTATTGCCTCGTAGGCCCCAACAGCCACATGGTTGGTGCAGAGGTCGGCGATGAAGTTTTTATCGCTACAGGTGCGGCGGTTTTCCATGGTGCGCACATAGGGCGCGGATCGGAAGTCCGCATCAATGGCATCGTTCACCTGCGCACCCGCCTCGAACCTGGCACGGTCGTACCGATCGGCTGGATTGCCGTGGGCGATCCGGCTCAGCTCCTGCCTCCGGACCAGCATGAGGCCATCTGGTCTCACCAGAAACCGCTCGATTTCCCAGGCTTCGTCTACGGTGTCGACCGAAACGCGCCGGATGCAATGCAGAAAATCACTGCAAATCTCTCGGTGGGGCTAGGCGTACATCGCACGGGAAACGCTTGAGCGCTTTCCGCCGCAGCAGAAAGCGTTCCGGTTCAAGCTCGCTGGTGCATGTCGCCCAAATCTTGCCCAAGGGCCTGACCGAGGACGCGCAGATCAGCTTTTCACCACCGACTTGCCGGCGTAACGCGCCTGCTTGCCGAGCTCTTCCTCGATACGGATCAGCTGGTTGTACTTGGCCATGCGGTCTGAGCGCGACAGCGAACCGGTCTTGATCTGCCCGCAATTGGTGGCGACGGCGAGATCGGCGATGGTCGAATCCTCGGTCTCACCCGAGCGATGCGACATCACAGCGGTATAGCCGGCCTTGTGCGCGGTCTCGACGGCGTCGAGCGTCTCGGTCAGCGAGCCGATCTGGTTGACCTTGACCAGGATCGAATTGGCAACGCCCATGCGGATGCCGTCGCGCAGACGCGCCGTGTTGGTGACGAACAAATCGTCGCCGACCAGCTGCGTCTTCTTGCCGATCAGATCGGTCAGGTACTTCCAGCCTTCCCAGTCGTCCTCGGCCAGGCCGTCCTCGATCGAGATGATCGGGTAGTCGGCGGCAAGCTTGGCCAGATACTTGGCCTGCGCCTTGGGATCGCGGGTCTTCTTCTCCCCTTCATAGACGTAATTGCCGTCCTTGAAGAATTCGGTCGCCGCGCAATCGAGGCCGAGCGCGATCTCTTCGCCCGGCTTGAAGCCGGCCTTCTCGATCGATTCCATGATGAAATCGAGCGCCACCGGCGCGCTCTTCAGGTTCGGGGCAAAACCGCCTTCGTCACCGACATTGGTGTTGTGGCCGGCATCCTTGAGCTTCTTCCTCAGCGTGTGGAAAATTTCCGAACCCCAGCGCACGCCTTCGCGCAGCGTCGGCGCACCGACCGGCAGGATCATGAATTCCTGGAAGTCGATCGGATTGTCGGCGTGCGCGCCGCCATTGATGATGTTCATCATCGGCACCGGCAGGATATGCGCCTTGGTGCCGCCGACATAGCGGTAGAGCGGCAGGCCGGCGGCTTCCGCGGCCGCCTTGGCCACTGCCAGCGACACGCCAAGAATAGCGTTGGCGCCGAGCCGGCTCTTGTTGGGGGTGCCGTCAAGCTCGATCATGGTCTGGTCGATATGGATCTGGTTTTCGGCTTCCATGCCGCCGATCGCCTCGAACAGCTCGCCATTGACGGCCTCGACTGCCTTGAGCACGCCCTTGCCGAGATAGCGGGCGCCGCCATCGCGCAGTTCGACGGCTTCATGGGCGCCGGTCGAGGCGCCGGACGGCACCGCGGCGCGGCCCATCGAGCCGTCTTCGAGAACGACGTCGACCTCGACGGTCGGATTTCCACGGCTGTCCAGGATTTCACGCCCGATAATGTCGACGATGGCGGTCATTGCGATGTCCCCGATTGATCGATTAAGCGTCGCGCCCCTCTTAGCCAAAGTGCCGTAAAAGGCAATTGGGAATGGCATGAAATAATAGTGACATTCGCCCATGCCCCAGCCTGGGGCATGGGCGACGCCATCTGAACGCAACAGCCCGACCTGACCTCATATGTCTGGCGCCGCATGAGGCGCGCCCCTCCCCTTTATCGCGGCAATGCCTTCGTCACGAAATACCAGGCGGCAGACAAACTCCAGCCGATGCTTCAAAAGAGTCAGCCACCAACGTGACAAACATCACAATGCAGAGACATCGAAGATGTTAGGGTCGCATCTCCAACGCGCACTGTTTGAATGAAGGAAACAAGACTAACTCTTTGGAGAGGTGGGAATGGCAACAATTTCAGGTAATGGCTGGGAACTTCTTATTAGCCGGCAAGTCGAACATATGAGGGGTACCAGGCGCAGGACGGTTGGAACCTATAAAGTCTTTCACAACGGCACGGCAGTCACGGGTTTATCGGGGTTCGTGTGTGAATCTCGCGGCCCTGGCGACAATTCCAAAGAAGACAACGGCAGGCGCATCGAGCCCGGCACCTACCCGCTGGCGACACAGGCCGGAGGCAAGTATGTGACGATCGGTTACACCAGCGGCAAGACGCCACCCAAACCTGGACTCGAACTGCTTAAGACCAACAAGCGCACCGAAATCCTTATTCATCCAGGCGTCAATTTCCTATCCAGCGTCGGATGCATCAATCCGACGAAGAAGGTGAGCGGTCCGCTTTCCGACATGGACTTCACGGAGAGCCGAACCCGGGTGATCGCCCTCATCGACGATCTGAAAGCCTTTGCCGGCAGTGGTTTCCCGAAAACCAACGGCAAGCCAATTCCCAAAGCTTCGGTCGTCATCGAAGGCGAACCGGTGCTGTCGACCGAGAGCGTCGAGAGCATGCTCGAAGCGATTGCGGGCGATCCGAAGAAGGGCTTGCCCGCAGCGGTCTTCCAGAAATTCGCGCCGAGACCGGCAAGCGGTTCCAGGCGGGCGATCTATGACGGTTACATCGGCGCCTTTACCTCCGACAAAGGCCTCAAAACACTCGGCGATCATGGCGTGTGCAACAACTATGATCGGCTGATGCATTTCTTCGCACAGGCAGCGATGGAAACCGGTGGCTTCACCCTCATTCGCGAGTCCCTGACCTACACGACCGTGGCCGCGATCCGGAAGGCGTGGAAATCGCGAGCCGCCAGCAAGACCGATCAGTGGATCAAGGACAATCTGCTGCGCAAGCCGGAAGCGCTGGGCGACTGGGCGTATGGCGGGCGGATGGGCAATGTGAAAGGAACATTGGACGGCTTCAATTTCCGCGGTGGCGGCACGTTCCAGACCACGGGGCGCGACGCGTACACGGCCAAAGGCAAGCTCGCCAAGGTCGACCTCGCCAACCATCCTGGCCTGATCGAGGACCCGCAGATTTCGCTGCTCGCAGCTTGCGCCGAATGGAAAGAGTCAGGCTGCAATGCCTTTGCCGATTCCGGTCTGATCAAAAAGATCTCGCGCGCGATCAACGTCGGCAATGCCAATTCGACCACGCCGGCCAATGGCGAGGCGGACCGGATTGCCTGGCACGAGAAGATTTTCAAGGCAGTGAAGAATGCGGGACTGCTCGGTTGAGCACGCCTTGATCACGTTCGACAACATGGCGTCACGATAATTCACGAGCAACATTCGGGGCGTCGATTAGGATCATGCCGCGCGGGGCGAAACAGGAGGAGTTTCGCCATGTCTGAGTTGAGCGGTATCGTGAGTTTGTTCTTGATCGCGGCGGCGTTCCTGACGTCATGCGACAACCAGCAGCCGCCAAAGGCCGCAACGCAGTTGTCGACGCTTTACGCCGGCGAATAGGGGCCATCCATCGATTGAAAAGGCCCCCTCGGGGGCCTTTTCACGTCAGGCGTCAGCGCCCGCATCAATGCCAATAGGGCGTGACCTTGTAGTAGTCATAGGAAGCGTCACGTGCGGCCTCGCCATCGGCGCCGGCCAATTCATTGATCGAATAGGCTGGAGCCGCTTTCAGCTGGTCCTTGGAGAACGGCACGACGTAGCCGCCTTTGTCCTCGTCATAGTCGAGGCTCGCCCATGGAATGGCGTGATACTTCTCGCCAATGCCGAGAAAACCGCCAAAGCCGATAACCGCGAACATGATGCCGTTCGACGTCTTGTCGAGCATGACGTCCTCGATGCTGCCGATGTTCCTGCCTTCGGTGTTGTAGACCGACGTGCCGATGACGCGCGAAGCGGCGATGGCTTCGGTATGGCCTGTCTGGGTGGTCATGTCTGATGCTCCTTATTGTCGTTGATCGTACTTTGACAATGAGGGGCGCGGGCTAAAGTTCCCGATTTTTTCAGAGCATGATCCCGAAAAGTGGGAACCGGTTTTCGGAAAAGATCATGCTCCAACAAGGAGTTGGCAGGCGCTTACTCCGCGAGGATGAAAGTCACCTTCATGTTGACGCGATAGGCCGCGATCTTGCCGTCCTCGACGACGATCTTCTGGTCCTGGATCCAGGCGCCTTCGACGTTCTTCAGGGTCTTTGCGGCGCGCGCAATTCCCATCTCGATGGCGTCCTGAAAGCTCTTTTCCGACGACGACGTGATTTCGGTGACGCGGGCGACAGACATGGCTTCCTCCTGCCAAGACGCTCATTTGCAAGGAGGAGCCTACAGCCGGCCTTTGCCGACTACAAGCTGGCCGTCACCGTGGCCGGTCAGCCAGCGTTCTTGGCGATGCGGTCGAACGCCATCAGTCTTTCGAGCAGAGCCGGCATGTCCTTCAGCGGCAGCATGTTCGGACCGTCTGACGAGGTCGAATTGTCCGGATCCTGGTGGGTCTCGATGAAGACGCCGGCGACGCCGACAGCAACGGCCGCGCGCGCCAGCGTTTCGACAAAGCGACGCTCGCCGCCGGAAGAACCGCCCTGCCCGCCCGGCTGCTGCACCGAATGGGTGGCGTCGAAAATCACCGGCGCGCCGATCTCGGCCATCACGGGCAAAGCGCGCATGTCCGACACCAGCGTGTTGTAGCCGAAGGAAGCGCCGCGCTCGGTGGTGAGCACATTGGGGTTGCCGGACCCGGTGATCTTGGCGACGACGTTCTTCATGTCCCAGGGGGCGAGGAACTGGCCCTTCTTGACGTTGATCACCTTGCCGGTCTTGGCGGCCGCGACCAGCATGTCGGTCTGACGCGACAGGAAGGCCGGGATCTGCAGCACATCGACATGCGGCGCGACGATCGCGCACTGCTCCTCGGTGTGGACGTCGGTTAGGATGGGAAGCGAAAATTCCTTGCGCAACTCGTCGAAGACCGGAAGTGCTGCATCCATCCCGGCGCCGCGCGTTGCCGAGAGTGAGGTGCGGTTGGCCTTGTCGTAGCTGGTCTTGTAGACGAGGCCGATGCCGAGCTTGCCGGTCAGTTCCTTCAGCGCGCCGGCCATGTCGAAGGCGTGCTGGCGCGATTCGAATTGGCATGGGCCGGCAATCAGCGCCAGAGCCGCATTGTTGTCGAAAACGACGTTGCCGACGGTTACCGCCGAATTGGGCGCCATCGAATTGGACGCTTGCGGCTTGCTCATGGGATCTCCCGGAAGATGAAAGCCGCGCCCTGTCCGGATGCCGGCTGCACGACAATATCATTGCCCGCTATATCGTGCTCGATGGAGTTGTGTGCAAGCAGGCTTGCCGTGGCATCGGCACTGCGGACCGAAAAGACGATCGCCGCGAAACGAAGTTTCGTCGGCGCGCCGGCCGCAATCTTGAAGCGCGCGGTGAAAGCCGCAGGATCGAGAACGGTCAGACACGCATTCGACAGATCGAAGACCGCGCCGCTCTCTTGCTTCGAGCCAGCCACTGCCGAGATCAGCAGAGCCTGTGTAGAAGGCGCGTCGCTGACCGCGACGATTTCGGCAATGCCGGTCACGCCATTGGCATGGCCCTGCAACGCCGTGCGATCGATTTTGGGCGCGTTGATCCGCTCGCAGGCGAACAGGAAGGCGTCTGTTGCCCCAGAGCCGGAGGCGAAAGCCAGCTTGAACGACGCCATATCGCTCTTCCCGGCGGCGTCGGTGAAGGCGCGGGAAAAACTCAACACGTCTCCGGCCGACAGGCCGGCCGAGACATAACGTGCATGGTCCGCATCGGCGTCGCCGGTGCCCAGCACTACGGCGGAAAATCCCTCGTCGCCCAGGCTGGCACGGTAGAGGCGATCGCGCGCGACAAAGACATTGCCGTCGGCAATCGCGCGCGCTGCCGTCTGTTCGTCGCCGATCGCCAGCGGTTCGAGATAGGTGCCGTCGGCGAAGAAGGCGCAGCAATTTTCGGTGCCGAAGGGGTGTATGCCGGTTGGCGCGACGATGAAGCCAAGCGACGTCAGCCGCGCCCGCGCCAAGGCGAGGCTCGCCGTCGGCAGCACCAGATGGTCAAGCGGATGGGTTGCGCTGGTCATGCCGGCGCGGTGTGCATCATTCCGGAAATTGGTTCAAGCGTTTCCGCCGGTGGCGCCCGGATCGCGATGGCGTCCGCCCGCGCGGCCGCGTCGCACTTGACCTTGTCATGGCGGCGTGGGCAGCGGACGCGGCACCTCATTCGATTTCACCATTGGCGACGAGCCGTTCAAGGCAGGCTTCGGCTGCTCGCGCACGTCGATGTATGAATTCCGGCTGTGAAGAAGGCGAGGCCTCTTGCCGGCTGATCAGGCCACCGCCACGACATCGGCCGAATAGCGCAATTCGCGCAATGGTTTGACCCGGCTGGTTGTCTCCGCATAGAGCGGGTGCGCCTTGTAGGCGGCCAAGGCCGCCTCGTCCTCGAACTCGGCATAGACGACCACGTCGATCGCGTCCGACAGCGGGTCGACCTTGGTGTTGAGCGTCACCTCGAAGAGGTTTGAATGCGGGATATTGCCCAGGTTGAGCAAGCCCGTGCGCACAGCCTCGACATCGTCCTTGCGCCGTGCGCTGAAGAAAACGATATGCCGGATCACGCCTGCCTCCACGTTCGATTTGCCGGCATGTTTTGTGTGAGCGGAACCGTCGCGTCAACCGCCACAATGTCGCGCCCGGCAGCGCCGGGAGGCGACTTTGCAGAGGTGCAAAACTAGCCCCCGCCGGTGACGTAGCGCACGATGCGCGACATCTCCCTGACCGTCGTGTCGAGATAGCGGCCCTGATTATAGAGGCCGTCCCAGATCAGGAAAAAGGCGATGGCCATGATGACGACGACGTAACGCATGACTGAAGCTAACGTATGTGTCTGTTCGGAACCATAGTGATTTCTCCGAGGGCCGTGCTGTCCCGCGGATTCTGGCCTCAGGCCGGCGACCTGGGTCAGTGCCGCACAAAGCTTGCCTCTTGAAGTTTCGGCCAATGCCATGGAAGATTGTGGCGAAAATCCACGCGGGCAGCGGCGTTCGCGCCTGCGAATGATTTGCGCTTGCGAATGAAATGTGGAGGATGTGGAGGCCGGCAGATCTTGCGCCGTCCCCGCGGAAGTCCAGGGGGATGTGGGATGGCTGCTAGGGAACACAAGGGCGTCGGCGACGCCATCAGGCTGGACGAGCTCAACTTCGCCGAGATCGTCAAAGGCTTGCCGGCCAAGGCGCGCATGGTGCTGTCGGCGGCGATGAAACTGCCGCGCGGCTCGCTCAAGGTAAGGATGCCAGACGGCCGCGCCGTTCTTGTCGGTGGCAATGCGCCCGGTCCCGACGCCGAACTGGTGCTGAAGAACTGGCGCCTGCCCGGCCGCGCCTTTTCCGGCGGCACCATCGGCGTTGCCGAATCCTACATGGATGGCGACTGGGAAAGCCCTGACGTGACCAGCTTTCTCGAACTATTCGTCGTTAACTCGGCCATCGGCGAACGCGTCGCCGGCGGCGCCAACTGGCTCATCAACACCGTCCAGCGCATCCGCCACTGGTTCAACGAAAACACCCGCACCGGCTCGAAGCGCAACATTTCGGCGCATTACGACCTCGGCAATGCCTTCTACAAGCAATGGCTCGATCCCAGCATGACCTATTCGTCGGCGCTCTATGCCACCGGCGCCAACGATTTGGAAAGTGCGCAGGCCGCCAAATATCGCGCTTTGGCCAAGGACACCGGCATCGGCAAAAAGGACCATGTGCTGGAGATCGGCTGCGGCTGGGGCGGTTTTGCCGAATTTGCCGCGCGCGAGATCGGCTGCCGCGTCACGGGACTGACCATCAGCCGCGAACAGCACGACTTTGCCAAGGAGCGCATCCAGAAGGCGGGGCTTGCCGACAAGGTCGACATCAAGCTGCAGGATTACCGCGACGAAACAGGCACTTACGACCGAATCGCGTCGATTGAGATGTTCGAGGCGGTCGGTGAAAAATACTGGCCGGTGTTTTTCGGCAAGATGAAGGCCTGCCTGAGACCCGGCGGCACCGCCGGCCTGCAGATCATCACCATCAACGAAGCCGCCTACGACACCTATCGCGCGCGGCCGGATTTCATCCAGCGCTATGTCTTCCCGGGCGGCATGCTGCCGACGCCGTCGATCCTGAAGTCGCTGGGCAAAGACCATGGTCTCGCCCATCTGTGCGAGCGCGTCTTTCCGGACGACTATGCTCGCACGCTGGCCGAATGGCGCAACCGCTTCTGGCAGTCGTGGGAAAAGATGGTCCCGCTCGGCTTCGACGACCGCTTCAAGAAGCTATGGGAGTTTTATCTCCACTATTGCGAAGCCGGCTTCAGAGCCAGCTACATCGACGTGCGCCAGGTGGTCTACAAGGCGTAGTGCGAGCGGGTATTTGCCCGCCCGTTCCCTCAAAGCAGGATGCGGTATTTCGCAAACCCGGCTTCGCCCTCGCCGACCGGCTCGATCTTGAGCGATTTCACCCCTGAAATAAAATCCTTCGCCTTGGGACCGGTCTCGAACAAGACGCTGGTTCCGGGCAGCGGCGTGAACGACCAATTGTCGTCGGCCGACGGATTGATCGTGCCCTCGCTGACGACATAGCGCACGATCACATCGCGGTTGGTGTCCGGCGCTTCGTAGATGATCTTCGAGGCGTTGATGTCAGGGAAATTGCCGCCACCGCCAGCGCGGTAATTGTTGGTGGCGACGACGAATTTCGATGCTGGATCAATGGGCTTGCCATCGAAGCTGAGGTCGACGATGCGGCTGGAGCCGGCATTGGCGACGCCACCCTTGGCATCGTATTTCGGCGGCTGCGACAGGTCTATCTTGTAGCTGACGCCGTCGATCACATCGAAATTGTAGGACGGGAATTCGGTGTCGATCAGCGCTTGGTCGGCCTTCCCGGCCTCGATCTTCTTGAAAATGCCGGCCGACATTTCCAGCCATTCCTTGACCTGCGCCCCGGTGATCTCAACCGCGCGCACCGTATTCGGATAGAGATAGAGATCGGCGACGTTCTTGATGGCGATGTCGCCCACCGGCACGTCGGTGTAGTAGTCGGCCCCGTTGCGCCCGCCGGCCTTGAAGGGCGCTGCCGCCGACAGCAGCGGCACATCCTTCCACTGCGTGCTCTTCAGAATGTCCTTGAGATACCAGCTCTGCGCCTGGTTGACGATCTGCACCGACGGATCGTCGGCCACCAGCGCGAAATAGGAATAGAGCGGCGCCGAGGTCTTGCCGACCGGACGGCGGACATAGGCAAGTGTCGCCTCATGGTCCGCCTTCAGCGCATCGACGATGCGCTGGTCGTCCGCCACCGTCGGCTTGTTTGCCTTGTCGACGCGTTCGTAGATCGGCCGTGCCTCCGAGGTCGCCGAAACCACGCGCCATGTCGATCCGTCGCGTTCCAGAAGCAGGTCGATCAGGCCCATATGCGAGCCCCAGAAGCCGCCCATCACCGCCGGCTTGCCCTGCAGCGTGCCTTTCTCCGTGTCGACCCCATCAAGCGCCTGAAAATCCTTCTTGCCGGGGAAGACGAGATGCTGATGGCCGGTGAACACCGCATCGATGCCCTCGACGCCGGCAACGAAGAACGAGGCGTTCTCCATTCCGTCGCCTTGCTTGATATCGATGCCCGAATGCGAGAGCGCAATGACGATGTCGGCGCCCTCCTCCTTGATCTCAGGCACCCAGGCCTTGGCCGCCTCGACAATGTCGCGCGTCCGGACATTTCCTTCCAGGTTCTTCAGGTCCCAGACCATGATCTGCGGCGGCACGAAGCCGATGATACCGATCTTGATCGGCTGCTCTGCGCCCGACCCGTCCTTGATCTTCTTGTCCAGGATAACGTACGGCTTGAGATAGAGCTTGTCGTCGCGCGGGTTGGCGGCGAGCTCGGTGCCGCGGATCAGATTGGCGCAGACGAACGGAAAATTGGCCCCGGCCAGAACCTTGTCCAGGAACGACAGGCCGTAATTGAACTCGTGGTTGCCGAGCGTCGAACATTCATAGCCGAGCAGGTTCATGCCCTTCATGATCGGATGCAGGTCGCCGTCCTTCAGTCCCTTCTCGTAGGCGATGTAGTCGCCCATCGGATTGCCCTGCAAAAGGTCGCCATTGTCGATCAGCATCGCATTGGTGGCTTCCTGGCGCACCGCAGCGATCAGCGAGGCCGTCCGCGACAGGCCCATCGTGTCGTTCGCTTTGTCGGCGTAGTAATCGTAAGGCAGGACATTCACGTGGATGTCCGTCGTCTCCATGATCCTCAGATGCGCCTGATTGGCCTCAGCGCGGGCGGAGAACGGATGCAGCATGATCAGCGCTCCGCTGGCAGCGGCGCCGGCAAGAAAACCGCGACGGGAGACGGGGTGGAGCAAAGGCGACATTGGTTTTCCTTCCCAGCGACGTGAATATTCCAGCCCCGCCGAAACCTTCGCGCCGAAAACCGGCCATGTCCATCGGGAAGTCAGTCGATCAGCAAAAGGTGACGGCTGGATGAATTGCCGTGGCCGAAGAGAAGACCTCAGCCCTTGTCGTCGTCGCCCTGGGTGATCAGCCGCGCACTGCGCTGGCCGGTGAAATATATCCATAGCCAGCTAAGCGATACCGACAGCCGGTTGCGGAAGCCGATCAGGAAGTAGATGTGCGCCACACCCCACAGCCACCAGGCGAACCAGCCGGTAAGCTTGATCCAGCCGAAATCGATCGCGGCTGCCCACTTGCCGATCGTCGCCAGGTCGCCGGCATGTTTGTAGCGGAAAGGACGCGGCGCGCTATCGCCTGCCAGCCGTGCCTTGATCGTCGCGGCGACATGCTTGCCCTCCTGCTTGGCGGAGGGCGCCACGCCTGGCACCGGCTTGCCATCCGGCCGCAACACATGCGCGGTGTCGCCGATGACAAAAATCTCGGGACTGTCCGGCACGGTCAGATCGGGTTCGACCATCACCCTGCCCGCCCGGTCGACCGGCGCGCCCAGCCATTCTCCCGCGGGCGAAGCGGCGACGCCGGCGGCCCAGAGGATGGTCCTTGCCGGCAGATGCGTGTCGCCAAAGACGACGCCCTCGGCATCCAGCCGCGTGACGGCGCGGCCGAGTTCGACCGTGACGCCCCGCCGCTCCAACGCCTTGCGCGCATAGTCGGACAGTACCGGCGCGAAATTGGCCAGGATGCGGTCGCCGGCCTCGACCAGCACCACACGCGCTTGCCGCGTGTCGATGGTGCGGAATTCGCCGCGCAGCGTCTCATGCGCGAGTTCGACAATGGTGCCGGCAAGCTCGACGCCGGTCGGGCCGCCGCCGACGATAACCAGCGTCAGCAGCGCCTGGCGCGTGGCCGGATCGGTCTCGCGCTCGGCCTGCTCGAAGGCAAGCAGGATGCGCCGGCGAATGGTGGTAGCGTCCTCAAGCGTCTTCAGCCCGGGCGCGAAAGGCTCCCATTCGTCATGGCCGAAATATGCGTGGCGCGCTCCGGTGGCGAGCACCAGCGTGTCATAGGAAACCGAACTGCCGTCCTCGAGCAGCACGCGTTTGCCGGCACGATCGACGCCGGTGACATTGCCCAGGAGCGTCGTCACATCCTTGCGCTTGCGCAGGAGATGACGGATCGGCCAGGCAACTTCCGAGGTCGCCAGCGATGTGGTTGCCACCTGGTAGAGCAGCGGCTGGAAAAGGTGGTGGTTGCGCTTGTCGATGATGGTGATGCGCACCGGCGCACCGGCCAGTGCCCGGGTCAGTTCGAGACCGCCGAATCCCGCACCGACGACAACGACATGATGGCCCGTTTCGTTCATCGCACTCACCTCGTCTTCAGCGTCCTTATCTAGTGATTTTTGTGCACCGCAACAATGTCGTGGAGCGCAAGACTGCCATGCATCAAGGCTGCCCCGGACTCGCCCTCCAATGTCGCGAATGCCCATGTCGGCAGGCTCAGACGGGTATAGCCTCGCAGGGGAAGGAACCACGGGAGTGAGGCATGGCCAACGATAGTCAGGGCGCGAAAGACGGCGAAGGCCCGGCGCAATATTCTTCGCCGCCTTGCTTCGTGCACGAACTCGATCCGGGCTTTCGCGCGCCATTGACCGACTGGACCGACGTACGACGTTGGCGCAAGGCTGAGCGCGAACGGCTGATCGCGGCGCGGTTGGCGGTTTCCGCCGACATGCGGACGGCGATGTCGCAAAGTATCGCCGAAGGTCTCGACGCGGTGATCGGCGACATTGCCGGCCGCATGGTCAGCCTCTACTGGCCGTTTCGCGGCGAACCGGACCTGCGGCCTTGGATAGCGTCGGTCAATGAACGCGGTGGCCGCACGGCGCTCCCCATCGTCATCGAGAAGGGCCAGCCGCTGATCTTCCGCGCCTACGTTCCTGGCGACCGGCTGGAAAAAGGCGTCTGGAATATCCCGATCCCCGCCGAAGGCGATCCGGTGCTTCCCGACATCGTCATTTCGCCGATCGTCGGCATCGATCCGCAAAACTACCGCCTGGGCTATGGCGGCGGCTTCTTCGATCGCACGCTGGCGGCAATGCCGTTCAAGCCATTGGTCATCGGCGTCGGCTACGGGTTGCAGCGGATCGCGACCATCTACCCGCAGCCGCACGACATCCCGATGGACCAGTTGGTGACCGAGGCTTCGGCCTAAGCCATTTCCGGCTTCATCCCCATGGCCGTGCGATCGACGATCTCGCGCAAGGCAAACGACGAATTGATCTTGGTCACATGCGGCATCGCTGACAGCCATTCCTTGTGGATGCGCTCATAGTCGACCAGGTCCTTGGCGGCGATGCGGAGGATGTAGTCGTATTCGCCTGACATCAGATGACAGGACAGTACATTCGGGCAGCGCTTGATCGCCGCCTCGAAATCCGACAGCGTCTTTTCAAACTGCCCCGACAACGAGATGTGCACGATCGCCGTCATCTGGTGCCCGAGCGCTGCATTCGAAAGCCGGGCGTGATAGCCGCGAATGGTCCCGGATTTCTCCAGATTGTCGAGGCGCCGCGAGCAGGCCGACTGCGACAGGCCGACCCGCTCGGCGAGCGCCGCATTGGGTATGCGCCCATCCTTCTGCAAAGTCTCAAGAATGGCGATATCGATCCTGTCGAGCGGCATTTTTCGTGATTCCTGCGAAAATCCTGCAATTTGGCGCAACGATTATCGAAACGCACCACGGCGCGCAAGCGCATTCGCAAACATCCGCGCAACGATTCGTGGTTGACTACATTGATAAAGGGAACGAGCCCCAAGGGCCGGATCAGGAGAAGAAGAATGCGCGTCGGTTGCCCCAAGGAAATCAAGAACCACGAATACCGCGTCGGCCTGACGCCGGGCTCTGTCCGCGAATATGTCGCGCATGGCCATGAGGTGCTGGTCGAAACCGGCGCCGGCGCCGGCATCGGCGCCGATGACAATGCCTATCGCGCCGCCGGCGCCACCATTGCCAAGACCGCCGCAGATGTGTTCGCCAAGTCGGACATGATCGTCAAGGTCAAGGAGCCGCAGCCCAATGAATGGGTGCAGCTGCGCGATGGCCAGATCCTCTACACCTATCTTCACCTGGCTCCCGATCCCGAGCAGACCAAGGGTCTGCTCGCCTCCGGCGTCACGGCAATCGCCTATGAGACCGTGACCGACGACCGCGGCGGCCTGCCGCTCTTGGCGCCGATGTCGGAAGTCGCCGGCCGCCTGTCGATCCAGGCCGGCGCCACGGCGCTGCAGAAGGCCAATGGCGGCCGCGGCGTGCTGCTCGGCGGCGTGCCCGGCGTGCTGCCCGGTAAAGTCACAGTGCTCGGCGGCGGCGTCGTCGGCCTGCATGCCGCCCGCATGGCCGCCGGCCTTGGCGCCGACGTCACCATCATCGACCGTTCAATCCCGCGCCTGCGCCAGCTCGACGACCTCTTTGCCGGCCGTGTCCACACCCGTTATTCGACTGTCGAGGCGCTGGAAGAAGAATGCTTCTCCGCCGACATCGTCGTCGGCGCTGTGCTCATCCCGGGCGCGGCGGCACCCAAGCTGGTGACCCGCGAAATGCTGTCGGGCATGAAGAAGGGCTCGGTGCTGGTCGACGTCGCCATCGACCAGGGCGGCTGCTTCGAGACCTCGCACGCCACCACCCACGCCGATCCGACCTACGAGGTCGATGGCGTCATCCATTACTGCGTCGCCAACATGCCTGGCGCCGTGCCGGTCACTTCGGCGCACGCGCTCAACAACGCGACGCTGCATTACGGCCTGCAGCTCGCCGACAAGGGCCTGAAGGCGCTTGTTGACGACCATCATTTGCGCAACGGGTTGAATGTCCACAGGGGCAAGATCACCAATCGCGCCGTCGCCGAGGCTCTCGGCTACGAGCTGGTAGAACCCAAGGCGGTCCTGGCCGCCTGACCTGACTTAATCTGTTCTGCCTCCTTCACCCGCCGGTTGTACCGGCGGGTTTTTCTTTGTCCAAGATCCTGACGTCGGAATTGAACAGGCTGGCAGACAACAAAAAAGCGGAGCCAAAGCCCCGCTTCCTCAGTCGTCGAGATTCCCGCCGGTTCATCCGCGGTCGGCAAATCCATCGACATCTCTCTCTTAGCGTATGAATACGACGGGAGTGCGACAGCTCTCAACCGGTACCGCCATGTCCGACGATCGCTGGGCGCTGTGTGAAGTGCTTCACATCAGGCAATCGAATAACCTGCGCAGACAGATATCGCCAACTTGACGGCCCCAGTTGCCTCCCGAACGCCTGATGTCTCCTATGCAGACCTCTTCGGCGGCAGCATCCGTCACACGGCTCCCAACTGCCCGCCAGACGACCGGCGGGCATTTTTTTGCGTCGCCGTCACGCGCGCTCGATGCGGCACTGATAGCAATTGTTGCGTGCAGAGCGGACATGGACATAGGCGATGTCATCGCGCTCAAACAGCGTCTTCGCCCGCGCCGCAATCGCGTCCGTCGGGATGACGCCGCCACTGCCATAGACGATGCGGTCATCCACTCCATAGCCGCGCACGATATAGTCACTGCTTTCCAGCATATCCGGCAGCGCTTCTGTGTCGGCGGCACGTTCGCACTCCTGCGCATGCAGGAAGATGGGTCCGGTCTCGGCGTAGGGCTGCAACTCAGGAAACGGCCGGTAGGCCAGGATCAGATAGCCATCACCTGCGGCGACGTTTCTCAGGCAATGCCGGCAAGGCACGCCGTCACCATCGGAAATCCTGCGTTCGGGCGTCTGCCCATAGGCGTCCGGACCGCCGCGCTGCAGCGCTCTGACGTCTTCTGTCGGCAAGGCTTTGAACTGAACGGTCATGGCTGAATCTCCGGTGTCTTTGACCTGAGAATATGCTGCCACGCAGGTGCCTCCCACCCGATTCCTGCCAAGGCTGTGAGACGGCCAGCAGCCCGGCCATTTCAAGCCGGACTGCTGAAACGCTTCAGAAACCTGTCCTGGTCAGCGGATGAAATCGTCGAAGCGGCGCAGCGTCACACGACGGTTGCGCCAGTTCTCGTCCTGGGTCTGCACCAGCAGGAATTCCTCGCCGTAGCCGACAGTTTCCAGCGCATAGCCCGGCACGCCGAATTCGCGCACCAGCGTGCGCTTCAGCGAGGCGGCGCGTTGCTCCGACAGGACCTGGTTCGACTGGAAGGAGCCAACCGCATCGGTGTGGCCTTCGATCAGCACACGGGCGCGGGGATCGCGGCGCAGGATGCGCTCCAGCGCGTCGGCGATGTTCTCGATCTTGCCGTATTGCGAACTGGAAATGGCCGCCGAGCCAAAGGCGAAATTGATCGACTGGATCTCGATCGAGCGCGCCTGGCGCCTCAGATCCGGCCGCCGTTTGAATTCGCGGATGGTCACGCGCTGGTTCGGGCGCAATTTCACCCGGGGCGCCGCGTCGAGCTGTCGCTCGATCGTTGCCGCCGATGGCGTGGCCGCCTGTGCGGCGGCCAAGGTCGGCCCAAGGGTCGGCACCGCAAGCACTGCAATCAGCGCTGCGGCAAATGTACGTCGGCTCAGCATATCTTTCTCCTCGGCAACGGCCCCATCAGTGTTGACGCCACCATGGCAAAGGCAGCCTGAAGCGCCGATGAACGGCTGGTTCATCTTTCGGAGAGATTAGGGCCGCATGACGCTGGCCGAGCGCTCGGCAAAAGGCAGCGGATGCACGGTCTCCTTCTTTTGCGCCACCGGCGCAAAGCCGAGCTTCTGGTAGAGCGGCAAGGCGGCCGGATGGTCGAGCGTGCAGGTCTGCACCGTCACCCGTTTCGGCCCGTAGGACCAGGCGGCGGCGATCGCCGCGCCCAGGAACCAGCGGCCGATGCCTTGCCCGGTCGCATGCTCCATCATGCCGAAATAAGCGAGCTCGACCTCTTCCGGCAGATGCGGCTTGAGGTCGAAGAACCCCGCCGGCGCGCCGTCGAGATAAAGCACCCTGATGTCGCGGTCCTCGCGGTGAATGCCGGCCGCAAGCTCGTCATCGTCCAGCCGCAGCACATTGACCCAATGCCATTTGCGCCCCACCCGATCCATCAGGTAGCGGTAGAAATGCAGCGGAATGTCCTTGGTCTTCAACAGCGCGATCTGCTTGTTGTAGGGCACCGGCGGCGAATAGGCCGGTGGTACATGCATTTCCAGAAACGTCACCGTAACCTCGATGTCGTCCAACACGCCGTTTTCCATCGCCATCATTCCTTGCCCGTTGCAACGGGCGTATCGGCCAGCCCGCCCCATTCGGTCCATGAGCCGTCGTAGAGCCTGTTGTCGGTGTGGCCAAGCGTCTCCAGCGCCAGCGTGACGACAGCCGCGGTGATGCCAGAGCCACACGAGGTGACGACAGGCTTCGACAGGTCGATGCCGGCATCCTCAACGGCCTTGCGCAGCCTATCCTTCGACAACAGCTCGCCATCTTGCGACAGCGCCGTATAAGGCAGGTTGCGCGCGCCAGGCATGTGACCGGAGCGGACACCGGCGCGCGGCTCGGGTTCGGTTCCGGTGAAGCGGCCGGCGCCACGGGCGTCCGCAACCTGGCTCTCTTTCGTTTCGACGATGCGGCGCATGTCGGAGAGGCTGGCGACCCGGGCGGCATCGAAATCGGCATAAAACACATTCGGCGCGATCTTCGTCGGTTCCGCCGTCACCGGCCGGCCCGCCGCCTTCCAGCGGTCGAAGCCGCCGTCCAGCACATAGACCTGGAACACGCCCATGACGCGGAACATCCACCAGGCGCGCGGCGCCGAGAAGAAACCTGGGCCGTCATAGACGACGATGGTGTCGTCGGCCGAAATGCCCATCGTGCCGACATATTGCGCGAAATGCTGCGGCGACGGCAGCGTGTGTGGCAGCTTGGCATCCGGGTCCGAGGCCGCATCGTGATCGAAGAAGCGCGCGCCCGGAATATGCGCCGCCTCATACTCGGCGCGCGCATCGCGCTTTTGCGCCGGCAGATACCAGGACGCATCGACGATCGTCAGGCCGGGCTCACCAAGCCGGCTCTGCAACCAGTCCGCATCGACGGTGAAAGGGCTGTCATCGGCCATTCTTTTTCTCCTGCTTCGGGCAAAACTTGTTTGGCTTGACAATCTGGATGCGTTCCGAGCGCGCGACATTCGGTTTGGATACGCGACATAGTCAGCCGCCGCAGTCCCTTGATTCCGATTGTTTTCATGTTTCGTGGCGAGTACGGATGATCGTTATGATCTGGGGTGGGCGGGGTCAATAATCTCGGCATGAGCAATCTTCTGTTTTCTCGTATTCCCAGCAATCCGCTTTCGCTCGGACTTGTCTCCAACTTCATTGCGCACTACCCGCCTTTCGACGGCTATGAGTTCGGCCTGATGGTGAAGACGCTTCGTTACCAGCTGGATCAGCAGACACACATGATCGGTTCGATCGACGATGCCATCGTCGCTTATGTCGGCTGGATCCAGACCAGCCGCGAGATAGCCGAGGCCTGGGCAATAAATGGCGGGCCGCTTAATCCCTTCCCCGATGGCGATGCCACAGCGGTGACGGTGCTGGCGACGCGATCCTCGTCCCATATCCTGCCGCTGATCAAAAAAGCCAAACTCATCAACCTCGACAAATCAGTATTCTGGAAACGCGACTTCATCGACAACCGCGGCTCGGTCAAGCGAGCCGTCCGCAAGCGCGACGTCTGATGCAATCGGTCGAATCCGCCGAGGCGCTGACGCAAGAGATACTCATCCGGCTGGATGACCGCTATGCCGCAATGTTTGTGCGCATCTGGCGGCCTGCCGGCACGCCGCGTGCGACAGTCTTCTGCCTGCACGGCTTCACCGGCAACGGCGCCGACTTTGACTACCTCGCCACTTTCCTGTGCCGCAACGGCTTCCTGGTGATCTGCCCGGACCTGTTGGGACGCGGACGCAGCGCCTATCTGGGTTCAGGATACGACATCAACCTCTACTCCAAATGCCTGCGTGCACTCGGTGAGTTCGCTGGTACGGAGAACCACTTCATCGGTACTTCGTGGGGCGGCACGATTTTGCTTCTGTTTCTGCACATGACACGCTCCAAGGCCGCGAAAATCGTTCTCAACGACGTGCCAATGCTCGGCGGGCCGAAGGTCGACGCGATGAGAAACGAAGTCATGAAGGAAAGTACGCTTGCGTTCGAGACCCGCGCAGCGGCGAAGAATTATCTGAGCGCCACCAGGGCCGTCATGGGCCCGGTCGAGGAAGCGGTATTTAACCGCTATGTCGAGAACAGGATCGCGGCCAGTCAGGATGGTTTCCGGTTGGCCTACGACCCGGCCACGACTGGGAATTTCGGAGCCATGACCGGACGCGAATATGATCTTTTTCCGATCGCGGCAAGAATCGACGCCCGCATTCTGCTGATGTACGGCCGTGACAGCCATTTCATCGACAGGCAGGCCATTGACCGGACGCGGGTGATCCGGCCAGATCTGGGACTTTTAGACAATATCGATGCGGGCAATCCGCCGTCGCTGATGACGTTGGACCAAGCCCTGCTCATCCTTGGTTTCCTGTCTGCCGTCTGAAACTGGATCTGTCGTGGCGGGGGTGATTCCGTAGATGCAATTCGACGATTTATACAGCAAGTTTATCGCCGAGACCTATGACCGCCAAAGCTTGGTCGAAGATCCCGCCAAGATCCTGGTTTGCACGACGCCGCGAACGGCCGGGCATTCCTATTGTCGGGTCCTTCAGCAACTCGGTCTGGGAATACCCACCGAGTATTTTCAGTGGCAGTATGCCTTGCCGTTGATGAGACGGTGGTCGATCGACGGCACAATGGACGTTGAAAAACTCAATCAGCAGGCGCCGGCCTACGGTCGCCATCTCTTGGAGAAACGGACCGAGAACGGCGTTTTCAGCGCCAAGATCTTCTATGAGAACCTGCCATTCGCACGCAGTTCAATCGGCGATGACGACGACAACTCGTTCTACGTTTTCCTCTCGAGGCGAAACAAGGTAGATCAGACCATCAGCCTGCTTTCGATGCTCCACACGGGCCAGCCGTTCGACAGTCAGGAGAAGCTGCCTGGGATTCCCACGGTGACAACTTTGAGCGAGAAAGTTGTCCGAGACACCGCGCAGTATATTTTCGATAGAGAAATCAGGTGGAAAAATTACCTGAACACTGTTGATCGCCGCAGGGTGGCTCATGTGTTCTACGAGGACTTTATCGCGGACCAGCAGGAAAACGCATCCGCCACAATGAGCACCTGGTTCCCAGGCTTCGCGCTGAAGTCAAAAGCCATATCGACAAGCAAGCGCTATGTGCATGATGTCGAGTTCAAGACCATGATCGGAAGGCAATTCGGGGGTTATATCCGGCGGTTCTGGCAGGAACATGCCTGACCTTGAGTCATCTACGCGAAACACTGATCGAAGCCCCCTCCGCCGGCCGTAGCGCCAACCCATAGTCGAACCTGATCACATCGTCAGCACGGCTGAAGGCGAACTGGCGGATTACCGCGAGAACAGCCTCTTTGACTTCCAGCCGGCCGAGACGCGCGCCACCACACATGCGCGGTCCGGTTAGGAACGGAATAAAAGCCCGTCGGTCGAAGCTGTTCTCGATGAATTCCTTCCTGCTGGCGTCGAAGGTACGCGGGTTTTCCCAGAAGGCTGGATGCTGGTGCACGCCGATGATCGACACCATGATCAGCTGCCCGGCGCGTAAATCTCGGCCGTCGAGTGTCGTGTCAGCGCCCACTTCGCGGGTCAGAAACGGTATCGGAGGGAAATAACGCATCGTCTCGTTAATCAAGCAATCGGTGTACGGCGTATGCGCGTCGCCTGAGAGGACCTCGGAATGGATGCGCTCCTGCACCTGCTGGTTGGCCCCCAGCCGATCGATCACCCAAAGTGCGGTCGTTACCGTTGTCTCGACGCCGGCGAAGAAATTCATGACGAACTCTTCCACCGGCGAAAAGCCTTCAACGTCGCGGGCCTCGCTTCTAAAGCGGTCCATCTCGGCCGCCGCCCGGGAATCCGCCATCAGCAGCGATGCGAAATCGGCAATCACCGCGCGGGCATCCTGGATAGCATTCGCGCGTTCGGCGGTCGTCGGAGTCACCCAGGAATAATATTGGAGACGCCTCAACACATCGCGCACCCTGTCGAGCAGCAAGAGTGTAGCCGCCATATCGGGAACAAGGCCGAAAGCCCGGTAAAATATCGTCATCGACGCAGCGAACAGGGCATGCTGAATCGCAGTTAGCGTAGCCTCGGTGCCGGAAAGACCTGCAGCATAGATTTCCGCCACTGGATGCTGCTGCGCCGGCCTGGCGGCCGCCAGGTAAATATCCTGGGTGATGGCGCGCCGGACAGACCAGTCCTCGTCATTGGTGTTGAAGCGGCTAAACCCGAGGGCCGAGATCAGGGAGAAGTTCTTTCGGAAGAGCTCCGGCGCCTTGACGATGACGTCGACGGCCTCGGGATCGTCGAAGACAGTCAGATTGCCGAGATCTCGGGCTCTCCCGTTCGGCCCCACCTGCCCGCTCTGGGCGAAAAGCGCATAGACAAGGTTGTTGAGCACGCTTTCGATTTGCGCTGGATTGTCCACCAAACCCCCTGTCAGCCGCGGCTCGGTCAGCCCTGGAGCGACGCTTACCACATCTGTCCACCCGCGCTACCGAGGCACCGTGGCAAAGCCGCAACACTACAGCGCAAAGTTGCTGGCCGGACTTGCTGCAATATGCCGTTAGGGTATGTCTGTAATGCTGGGTTTTAGGGCAAGATTCTGGGCGGGGTTAAGTAGATGCGGGCTAGGGCACCGGGTAAACTATTGGCGACTGTTGCGGCATCCGCCGCTTCGGTGACTTCGGTGGGCGTGATTGCCGCGCATGCAGAGGATGCGAAGGCCACAGACCAGTCGGTCATCGATTCACGCGTCAAAATCGCCTTCGAGGGCGCGTTCTTTCAAAACAATGTCCATGAGGACGACAAGACCGGCGGCACCGACAAGCTCGGAAATAGCAACGGTGACTTCTCAGGTTCGATCGCCCTGACCAAGCAGATTTCGTCGGACATGGACTGGCGCCTTGCAGGTGCGTTTCACTTGGGCAAGAACCGTTCCTGGGAAGAGAGTGGCCAGATACCGCAAGGCTTTTTGACCATAGGCTACGGCGACGACTACAGTTTCCAGGCGTTCGATTTCGACGTCGGTAAGCACGTCAAGGTTCAGGCCGCCGATATCCGCTTCTTTGGCGGTCTGCGTCTGGTGCATTCGGATGAAAGAGTTGTTGCCTCCGAAGGCTTCAACCCGGACGATCCAGCCGACAAGGGCGGCACCGTCGATAAGATAGGATCGTCGGAATATTGGGGCATTGGCCCGCGTGTCGGCGCCGAGGCATACTACCCGCTGAACGAAACCTGGGGGCTGACAGGCGCTGTTTCCGGCTCCGTCATGTGGGGCCGCCGTGAAAACCGCGCGGGATTCAAATACGACTTCACAACGGGTGAACACGGCTCTGTCCCGTTGGGGAGCGAGTCCGAGAACCAGACAGTGACAAATCTCGACGCCTCGGCCGGCCTGAGCTGGATGCCCCTCGAAGGCGCGACCTTTACGGCCGGCTACAAGATCGAGCAGTGGCACAATCTGCTTATCAATGCGGACAGCACCACCCAGACCTTCCACGGCCCGTTCCTTCGTCTCGAAGTCAAAATGTGACGGTATTAGCCGGCACGCGGTGAGCTTGGGCGCGATGTTCGAATCCAGGATCGCGGTCAACGGCAACGTCAAATTGCACTACACGGCGGCGGGCTCTGGCCCGCCGATCGTCTTCCTGCATGGCTTTCCCGATCACGGAATGGGTTGGCGCCGGCAGATGCAAGCGCTTTGCGGCCGCTATCGCGTGATCGCGCCGGACCTGCGCGGCTTCGGACAAAGCGATGCGCCACAGGGCTACGGCAACTATGTGCTGACGCATTTGGTCAACGACGTGCTGGCCGTTCTTGCGGCGGAAAAGCTGACCCAGGCCGCGATTGTCGGCCATGACTGGGGCGGGATCATCGCATGGTGGCTGGCTATGCGCGTGCCGCAGGTCGTGCGCCATCTCGTCCTGCTGTCGACGCCTCACCCCCGCAACCATCTGCGTGCTATTGCCGATCCGGCCAATGCCGAGATCACCGGATACATACGCCGCTTCCAGGTCCCAGGCGCTGCCCAGAGGCTGGACATCGATGAACTCGCCACCTGGGTCACCGATCCACAGGACAAGCAAGCCTTGATTGATTCGCTCAGGCGATCCGATCCGGAAGCGATGCTGGGCTACTACAGGGCCAACATACCGCTTGGCAGAGTGCCGGATCTGAGCCAACTGCCTTTGGTCAAGGCGCCGACCCTTGTGCTGTTCGGCACCGACGATCCCTATGTGCCGGCCAGCGCTTTTGACGGGACCTTCCGAGAAGTCGACAACGTTACCGCCGTGATTGCCTTGCCCAGAGCGGGCCACTTCATCCACCATCAGGCAGCCAGGTTCGTCACCGAGCAGATCGAAGCGTGGGTGGAGCGACCGCCTTCCAGTTTCCGACACCTTGGCTAAGCCAAGGTGTCTTAGGACCGCCTAAGCAATATAGAGGCCAGGTACTGTTTGACCCTAATTCGCCGGCATCGGTCCGAAGCGAATGCGAAAACGCCGGTTCTCGCGGCCCTTCTTTTCGATCTTGCCGATGTGGATCTCGCCGATCTCGCCGGTGCTTTTGACGTGGGTGCCACCGCAGGGCTGGCTGTCGACCGAAGCATTGTCGCCGATGCAGACCAGGCGAATTTTGCCAGTGCCGAGCGGCGGGCGGACATTCTTCGACTTCACCAGGCCCGGATTGGCCGCCAGTTCCTCGTCGGTGATCAGCCTGATGAAGATCGGATGATCGGCAAGCACAAGCTCCATCAACCCGGCGGTAACATCTTCCTTGGTGAAGCCGGCATCCGGAGCGTCGAAGTCGACACGGCTGTCATCCTCGGAAACCGCGGCACCGGTGATCGGAAACGGGCAGACGACGGTGAGCAGATGGCAGGCGGCGTGCATGCGCATCAGAAGATGCCGCCGCTCCCAGTCGATGGCGAGTTTCACCCGCTTGCCAATTTCGGGCACCGGCTGCTCCGGCGCCGGCACATGGATGATCTCGTCCTTGGTCTCGCCGGTGATGGTGGCGGCAATGGCAATGGGGCTGCCGTCGGCGCGCTCCAATGTGCCGGTGTCACCGGGCTGGCCACCCGATGTCGCGTAGAAGATCGTCCGGTCGAGAATGATGCCGCCACGCTCGTTGATCGCGACCACCGTGGCTTCGGCCGTCGTCAGATAGGCGTCGTCGCGAAACAGCGTTTCGGTCTTGTGCGCCATCAGGCGACCTTCTCGTACGGCACTGAAATTGTACTGCGCTCGTCCATCCAGCCCGGTACCGGCAGCTTCTTCTCGCGCAGGAAGTCCGGGTTGAACAGCTTCGATTGGTAGCGCGTGCCGTAGTCGGCCAGGATGGTCACGATGGTGTGGCCCGGGCCAAGCTCGCACGCCAGCCGGATCGCGCCGGCGATGTTGATACCGGTCGAACCGCCGACGCACAGGCCCTCTTCCTGGATCAGGTCGAAGACGATCGGCAGCGCTTCCTCATCCGGAACCTGGAACGAGAAGTCCGGCGTGAACCCTTCGAGATTGGCCGTGATGCGCCCCTGCCCTATGCCTTCGGTGATCGAGCTGCCGTCGGACTTCAATTCGCCGCTGGTGTAGAAGGAGTAGAGCGCGGCGCCGAGCGGATCGGCGAGCGCGATCTTGACGTCCTTGCTTTTGGCCTTCAGCCCGAAGGCGACGCCGGCCAGCGTGCCGCCCGAACCCACAGCCGAGACGAAGCCGTCGACCTTGCCGCCGGTCTGCGTCCAGATTTCTTCCGCGGTGGTGCGGATATGGCCGTCGCGATTGGCGACATTGTCGAACTGGTTGGCCCAGATCGCGCCGTTCGGCTCGGAACGCGCCATCTGCTCGGCCAGCCGCCCCGACAGTTTCACATAGTTGTTGGGGTTCTTGTAAGGCACCGCCGGCACCTCGATCAATTCCGCGCCAAGCACCTTGATCGTGTCTTTCTTCTCCTGGCTCTGCGTGTCGGGAATGACGATCACGGTGCGATAGCCCAGCGCCTTGGCGACCAGCGTCAGGCCAATTCCGGTATTGCCGGCCGTACCTTCGACGATGACGCCGCCCGGCTTCAACAGCCCGCGCTGTTCGGCGTCGCGGATGATGAACAGGCCAGCGCGATCCTTGACAGATTGGCCCGGATTCATGAACTCGGCCTTGCCCAGGATCTCGCAGCCGGTCAGCTCCGAAGCCTTGTTGAGGCGGATCAGGGGCGTGTTGCCGATCGCTTCGATCACAGAACGGGGCATCCGGGATTCCTTCATGTAGCTGCGGCGAGACCCTAGAAACCAGAAGCTTGCGTTTCAAGGCAAGAATTCGCCTGGTCCAGTCGCATTTCGGGTACTGCAATCTCCTGCCGCCGGATGGCGCGCGATGACGATCATTTCAACCTTGTACGGAAAAGCGCTCTTTTCATTCGATTTTTTCACCGCTAGAGCACTAATGACAGATCGGCAGGGCGCAGAATGACACTTTACCGGGCCAACCCGAAGCACGGCGTCGCCTGGATCACCGGCGGCAGCAGCGGCATCGGCCGTGCTCTGGCCAAGGACCTTGCGGCAAAGGGCTTTGTCGTCGCGGTGAGCGCGCTTGACGAGCATCCGATCGACGCGCTCATCGTCGAGACGGCACAGATGCCGGGACGCGTGGTTGCCTACCCTTGCGACGTCACCGACGAGCCGCGCATGGCAAGCACTGTGGCGGCGATCGAAAAGGATCTCGGCCCGATCGTGCTCGCCGTCTTCAACGCCGGCAACTACATCGCCACGCCCGGCGAAGACCTTAGGGTCCGCGACTTTCGCCAATCCTTCGAGGTCAACTATTTCGGCATCATCAATGGTCTCGTCCCGCTGATGGAGCGCATGCGTATCCGCGCGCGCGGCCATATCGTGCTTGTCGGCTCGGTGACCGCCTATTTCGGCTGGCCGACCACGGCGGCCTATGGCGGTTCGAAGGCGGCGATCAACATCCTGGCCGAGTCGCTGAAATACGATTTTGACAAGATGAATGTCCGCGTCCAGGTGATGAATCCGGGATTCATCGATACACCGCTGACCGAAAAGAACATGCTGCCGATGCCGGGACTGATGCCGGTCAACCGCGCCTCGCGACGCATGCTGCGCGGCATCGAAACCGGCGGCTTCGAGGTCACCTTCCCGCGCCGGCTGAGTTGGGGGCTGAAGCTGCTGGCGCTGCTGCCGAGACCGGCCTGCCGCTGGTTCATCAGCACCGCGACCCGCTGGACAGGCCGGCCACTGAATTTCGATCGCAAGCCGCCGAACGAATAGAGCAATTCCGGGAAAAGTGTAAGCGGTTTTCCCTTGGGAATTGCGAAAACAAAGAGATAGAGCGGGTCGCCGTTTCCGTGAACGGTGAACTGCTCTAGCTGTCCACAGGCCGGCTGTTGCTTGGGTGCAGCGGCCGCCATAGGTTGAGATTTGTTGCGTGGAGTCTGCGATGGGGCGACGGATCGTGCTTGCGGTGCTGGGCGTCGTCGTCATCCTCATCCTGGCCGTCCTGCTTGGTCCGCGCGTTCCCGTCGACACCAAGATCCATTTCGATCCCAAAGCGATCGGCGATGATCCGCAGGCCTATCTGGCGCGTGAAGAGGCGGCCGTGCCCAACATCCGCGACGGGCTTGAGAAAGAAATCATCTGGGCCGACCCGATGGTTCACGCCAAGACGCCGCTGGCGATCGTCTATATCCACGGGTTTTCGGCATCGAAGGGCGAGGTTCGACCGCTGGCCGACGAGGTCGCCGACCAGCTCGACTCCAACCTCTTTTATACCCGCCTCACCGGCCATGGGCAGGACGGCGCCGCAATGGCGCAAGGCAGCGTCAACGCCTGGATCAACGACTATGAGGAGGCGCTCGCCATCGGCCGGGCCATCGGCGACAAGGTGATCGTCATCGGCACCTCGACCGGCGGCTCTCTGGCGGCATGGGCGGCGACCGAGCCTGGCGCATCTGACAGCGTCGCCGCCATCGCGTTCATCTCGCCGAATTTCGGCGTCAGGGCTTCAGGCGCCGAACTGCTGACCATGCCCTGGGGCAGGCAGATCGCCGAGCTTGTCGGCGGCAAGGAGCGCAGCTTTCCGACCCGCAACGCGCTGCACGAGAAACTCTGGACGCACACCTATCCGATGGCGGCCGTACTGCCGATGGCAGCATTGACCGAGCTTGCCTACGCAGCACCGGTGGAAAAAGCGACGATACCGGCTCTCTTCATCTTCTCGGATTCAGACAGCGTGGTGCGGGAAGACCGCACCCGCGAGATCGCCGGCCGCTGGGGCGCCGCGCGCGAACTGGTGCCGGTCGACGACAATGGCGATTCCGACAACCACGTCATTGCCGGCGACGCGCTGTCGCCGTCGACCACGGCATTCCTGGCGCAGCGCATTGTGGTCTGGGTGAAGGCAATTACCGAGTAGCCGCAAAACGAAAAGGACGGCCGGAGCATTGCTCGGGCCGTCCTCATTTCTTCAGTCAGCAATCAAGCCAGGCGCGACGCGCCTGGCCGATTGTCCGATCAGGCAGCCCGTGCCGCAGGCCGCTTGCCGCCGAAGCGGCGCTTGTTGTTGCCCTTGAAGGGCTTGGCGCCTTCCGGCTTGCGCTCGCCCGCACCTGCAAAGGCCGGCTTGTCACCAAAACGCTTCTTGCCGAAGCCGTTGTTCTGGCCACCGGGGCGCCTGCCGTCGCGACGGCCATTGCGGTCGTTGCGATCGTTGGCCGGCTCGAAGCGCTCGTTCTTTTCAGCCGGATTGCGCACCGGATCGGGGCTGCCGAGATGGTCGGCAACGATCGGCAGCTTGCTGCGGATGATGCGCTCGACCTGGCGCAGCTTGCTGTTTTCGGAAGGATCGCAAAGCGTGATCGCAATGCCGTCCATGCCGTTGCGACCGGTGCGGCCGATGCGGTGGACATAGCTTTCCGCTTCGTCCGGCAGGTCGAAATTCACCACATGGCTGATGCCGGGAACGTCGATGCCGCGCGCCGCGATATCGGTCGCCACCAGAATGCGCACCGAGCCCTCGCGGAAATCGTTGAGCGCCTTCTGGCGGGCGTTCTGCGACTTGTTGCCATGGATGACGGCGGCCTTGAAGCCGTCGCGCTCGAGGTCCTTGGTCACCCGGTCGGCGCCATGCTTGGTGCGCGAAAAGATGATGACGGACTTCATCGCCGCGTCGGCGAGCATGGTCGACAGCACCTGGCGCTTCTGCTTGGTGCGGGCAAAGACGACGCCTTGCACGATCTCGGCCGCCGCGGTGCTTTGCGGCGCGACTTCGACGCGGATCGGGTTCTTCAACAGGCCCTTCGCCAGCTCGGCGATTTCATTGGGCATGGTGGCCGAGAACAGGACGGTCTGACGGTCGGGCGCGGTCGCCTTGGCGATGCGCTTGACGTCGTTGATGAAGCCCATGTCGAGCATGCGGTCGCCCTCGTCCAGCACCAGCCATTTGGTGTCGGAGAGAATGAGGTCACCCTCGCGCACCAGGTCGGTCAGACGGCCGGGCGTGGCGATCAGGATGTCGACGCCGGGCGCAACCTTCTTCACCTGGCTGAAGCGCGAAACGCCGCCAAGCACGAGAGCGGTCGAGACATGCGCGCCCTTGGCGAGGATCTTGATGGTATCCTCGATCTGCACGGCGAGCTCGCGCGTCGGCGCCAGGATCAGCGCACGGGTGGTCTTGGCCCGGCGCTTGGTGCCGAGCGCGATGATCTTCGACAGGATCGGCAGCGCGAAGGCCGCGGTCTTGCCAGAGCCTGTCTGGGCGATACCGAAAATGTCACGGCCTTCCATCTGCGGCGGGATCGCCTGCGTCTGGATCGGCTTCGGCTCGGTGAAGCCGGCGCCATGGGTCGCCTTGAGCAGCGCGCCGGTGATTCCAAGGGCTGCGAAACCGGTGAGTTCCGCAGTGTTGCCGGTCACAGTGTTGCTACCGGTCATAGTGTTTTCGTTGGTCAAAATAGTCTTCTTTCACGCGGCCTTAGCCGCAAACATCGATGCGGCAGGGCGCAACCTGCCGTCGAAAAATTTGATATGAAACGACAAGGCGGGCGGACGGTAACGTCCACTCGGCTGCGCTGTCGTGCCCGCAGGCATCATGCCACGGGGCTTTTCCGCCACCTTGCCGTTCAACCGGAAAGAGGGAAAACAGACGCAACCAGTCTCATTTGTCGAGAAGGCCGGAATCTCCGGCCCAAGCGCCTATAGGTTGCATATGGCTGAGTTCGCCCCGGAATGCAAGGGGCGTCATGTTGCAGCGCAGCAAAATCGAGGGCGAAAGCGGCGCTTGCGCCCGCCTGCAGGCACCATTACCACAAATGCAGCTTCCATTTCTGGGGACCGAGCGATGAAGGATGTCCTGAAGGAACTCGAGCGCCGCCGCGAGATCGCCCGCTTGGGCGGCGGCCAGGGCCGCATCGACGCCCAGCACAAGAAGGGCAAGCTCACCGCGCGCGAACGCATCGAGGTGTTCCTCGACGAGGGCTCGTTCGAGGAGTTCGACATGTATGTCGAGCACCGCTCGACCGACTTCGGCATGGAGAAGACCAAGATCGCCGGCGACGGCGTCGTCACCGGCTGGGGCACAGTCAACGGCCGCCCGGTCTACCTCTTCGCCAAGGACTTCACCGTGTTCGGCGGCTCGCTATCGGAAGCGCATGCCGAAAAGGTCATCAAGGTGCAGGAGATGGCGCTGCGCAACCGGGCGCCGATCATTGGCCTCTACGATGCCGGCGGCGCCCGCATCCAGGAAGGCGTGGCGGCGCTTGGCGGCTATGCCGAGATCTTTCAGCGCAACGTGCTGGCCTCGGGCGTCATCCCGCAGATTTCCGTGATCATGGGCCCATGCGCCGGCGGCGACGTCTATTCGCCGGCGATGACCGACTTCATCTTCATGGTCCGCGACACCTCCTACATGTTCGTCACCGGGCCGGATGTGGTGAAGACCGTCACCAACGAAACGGTGACCGCCGAGAGCCTGGGCGGCGCCTCCGTCCACACGACCAAATCCTCGATCGCTGACGGCGCCTATGACAATGACGTCGAGGCGCTGTTGCAGATGCGTCGGCTGGTCGATCTGCTGCCGGCCTCCAACACGTCGGAGCTTCCCGAGATCGAATGCTACCAGTCGGTCACCGATCACGATCTGTCGCTCGACCGGCTGATCCCGGACAACGCCAACAAACCTTACGACATCAAGGAGCTGATCATGAAGGTCGCCGACGAAGGCGATTTCTTCGAGATCCAGCAGAGCTTTGCCAAGAACATCGTCACCGGTTTCGGCCGCGTCGAAGGCCGCACCGTCGGCTTCGTCGCCAACCAGCCGATGGTGCTGGCCGGCGTGCTCGATTCCGACGCCAGCCGCAAGGCGGCGCGCTTCGTGCGCTTCTGCGACTGCTTTTCCATTCCCATCGTCACTTTCGTCGATGTTCCGGGCTTCCTGCCGGGCACCGCGCAGGAATATGGCGGCCTGATCAAGCATGGCGCCAAACTGCTGTTCGCCTATGCCGAAGCGACCGTGCCGAAGATCACCGTCATCACCCGCAAAGCCTATGGCGGCGCCTATGACGTGATGGCCTCAAAGCATCTGCGCGGCGACATGAACTATGCCTGGCCGACGGCGCAGATCGCAGTGATGGGCGCTCGTGGCGCGGTCGAGATCATCTATCGCAAGGACATCGGCGATGCCGAAAAGATCGCAGCCCATACAAAGGCTTACGAGGATCGCTTCCTGTCGCCCTTCGTCGCCGCCGAACGCGGCTATGTCGACGAGGTGATCATGCCGCACTCGACCCGCCGCCGCATCGCGCGTGCGCTGCGCATGCTGCGCAACAAGGACATGCAGAACCCCTGGAAGAAGCACGACAACATTCCGCTGTAGTACTTCCAGACAACCCTTGAGAAACCCTACTCCTCTTCCGCCGCGCCGAACCCCGCATCCCTTGTGGCGACGGTAGCGCTTGCCCATGGCGTTGCATGATTATCGATGCGCATCTGGAAGATGAAATAGGTCGGCGAGCAAAAGCCGATGCCCTTCACCTTGCCAGCACCCGGCGTGTCCGGCGGCAGCGACTGGCACATGTAATCCTCGCGGCAGAAATGATCGGCCGAGCATGCCGGACGGTTGCCGCGATTGACCGCGCCGCCAAGGCACTGGTCGAAATTGTTGGTCGCCACGCAGGTGTCGAATTTCTTGCCGCCGACCATCCCGCAGATTTCGGACGGCATCGGCTTGCCCGCCTTGAAGGCGGCGAAGCTGCGGTCCTTGTCGTCGCAAGCCCTGTAGGCGATGCCTGCCGGCACACCGATCTTCGGCGGCCTGCAGGTATAGGCGGTCCGCGAAAAAGTCGGCGCGAAGGCGGCGAATTGGCCGGTGATCTTGTAGCGGTCGTTGAAGGGCTGCGACGGGTTGCTGGCGATCGAGCCGGTCAGGCAGGGATGGCCGGAGAACATCTTTGGGCTGTCCTTCGGCAGCAGACACTGCGCCAACGCGGTGCGCACGCCTGAGGCGGTCGCCAGCGGCGTGCAGACGGTGCCGCCGCCGCATTGCCAGGTCGCGCCGAAGCGTTTCGCATCCTCCGGCATCAGGCATGGCATCGCCATTTCGGCCGGCGGGTAGTCGACATCGCCGGCATCGCTCCACGTCGCGGGTGGGGCGAAGGACAGCGGCCGGTACCGGTTCGGCTCCTTGCCTTCCTGCGTGGCACGCAGCCAGGCCTGGCGTCGCGGGATCTCGGCATGCAGATGCGGCGAGATGCCGACCTCGATGCGGTTGAGCGGCGATGTCGTCTTGTCATCGAGGCCGATGAAGTGAAAGCCGGCGGTCGAGCCTGCCTGGTGACAGCCCTGGCAGGCGCCATTGTCCAGCCGCTCGACCATCGCCTCCGGCGTGCGCACCAGCTTCAGCGCCGCATAGTCGAGGCCGGCGAAATCCGCCGGCTGGAACAGTGACGTAAATGGATGATTGGCCTGCCTGGCGCTGCCGAAGGTCGACCACGAGATCACCTTCTTCGCCAAAAACTCGTCGGGGATCTCGTAGACACCGAGATCGACCGCCGCGACATTGGCGCTGACATAATCGGCGAGCCTTTTCTTCAGCGCTGCATCGTCCGAGAGCCGTGCGACATCAGGCGTGTTCTCCAGCGGCTTCTCGCTGACGGTAGCGCCATCGATGCCAAAAATCCGCATGAGATAGGCCGCCTGCCCGCCGAACTCGGTCTCCTGTCCCGAGGGAAAGCGCACCACTTGCGCGTTGAGCTCGAGCTGCTTGAAAGTCAGTTCCTCCGGTTCCAGCGGCCCGCCGGCCAGCCAGCCGGCATCGACGTTTTCGTCGAGCTGCGGCGTCCAGCGCCCGGCAACGCCGACGCAGCCGCCATCGGCATCGGGCTCAACGCTGTAGACGGCGCTGAAGTTGAATGGCAGGCGCGAGGCCAGGACCTTGCCGTTCTTGCGAAAGCTGTAGGCCAGGCGGTAGATGAAGCGCACCTCGCCGCAGCTCTTGTCGCCTTGCAGCGCAGCGAAATCGCGCCGGTCGAGCCGGTTGACGACACCGACCAAGCGGAAGCGCGCGGCTTCGGTATGCAGCCAGCGCATGTCCATGATGCGGCCGACATTGCCGTCGGTCACCTCATAGAGCGTGCGCCCGCCGGCCTTCATCTCGGCGCGCAGGGCCGCAATGTCAGCCGCCACCATGTCTACGATTGCATGATAGGCCGGCGCCTCGCTATACAGCGATTTCAGATCGTCCTTGCCATCGACGGCGAAAATGCCGGCGAAACCAAAACCCTTGGCATCGAGGGCAGCGAGCACCGCCGGATCGTCGACGATGGTCACCGGCTGCTCGGCGCGCGCGCTGTGAGATGCGAACAGCGCCATGACGGCCGCAACGACAAGCGCGAAAAGCTTCATCCGATCAGCACCTTCTGCCGTGCCTCGACCAGTTCACGCAGAACCGGCACCAGGGCCAGCGGCAGATCCTCGGCTATAAGCCCCTGACCGAAGCGGCTGCCGGCTTCTGCATGGATCCAGACCGCGGCGCAGGCTGCTTCGAAGCATGGCATGCTTTGCGCCAAGAGCCCGGCAATGATGCCTGCCAGCACATCACCAGAACCGGCGGTGGCAAGCCATGGCGCCCCGTTGGCGTTGATTGCCGCGCGGCCGTCCGGCGCCGCGATCACCGTGTCGGCGCCCTTGTAGATGACAATGGCATTGGCGCGGGCTGCGGCCGCACGCGCCTTGGTGAGCTTCGAGAGGCTTTTGTCACCAGCGGTGTCGGGGAACAACCGGCCGAACTCGCCCTCATGCGGCGTCATGACCAGTGCTGGGGCGTCCGGCCTGCCGGCTGCGTCGAACAGCGTCGAGGCTGCGTTGCGGAACGACGTGATCCCGTCGGCATCGAGCACCAGCCCCTCGACACCGCCTTCCTGCCGTTTTCTGGCAAGCACGGCGAGAACGAAATCGCGCGCTTTGTCACCGACACCAAAGCCTGGGCCGAGGACGAAGCTCGACGACCGGCGATCGCCGAGAAAGTCGTGCACGTCCTCTGCAGCGTCGGTCTTGCGCAGCATGATCGAGGTCAGATGCGCGGCGTTGACCTGCATGGCATTTTCTGGCGACAGCACGGTTACCGCCCCTGCCCCGCTTCTTGCCGCGGCAAGCGCCGCCAGCCGCGCCGCGCCCGTCGCCGACGGTCCGCCGGAGAAGACGCCGACATGGCCGCGCCTGTATTTGTGCGCATCGACCGCCGGCACCGGCAACGTCTCGAGCCAGAACGCCGGCTTGTTTTCGAATGTGCGCGGCGCGACCTGCGCGATGATGTCGTCGCCAATGCCGATGTCGGTAACGACGGTCTCGCCGCATCGCTCGCGCCCGGGCAACAGCAGATGTCCCGGTTTCTTGCGCGCGAAAGTGACGGTGATGTCGGCACGAAACGCCGCGCCGAGAATGTGGCCGCTGTCACCGGAAACACCTGAAGGCAAATCGACGGCAACGACAGACAGGCCGGCGACAATGTCTACGGCACGCGCCGCATCACCCGAGAGGTCCTTGGACAGCCCCGCGCCATAGAGAGCATCGATAATCAACGAGCCCGGCTCAGCGACGAAAGTCGCCAGGGGCCGGCGCTCCAGCGAGCATTCGGCCGCGGCAATCGCCGCATCGCTGCCTGCCCTCGGCTCACCGGACACCCACAGCGTGACATCGACACCACTTTCCCCAAGCAACCGCGCCACGACATAGCCGTCGCCACCATTGTTGCCGGGGCCGCACAGCACGTGGACGCGGCTCGAAGCGGGATAGCGCGCCAGGACCACGGCAGCGACCGCTTCGCCAGCGCGCTGCATCAGGCGATAACCATCGAACGGACCGGCGGCGATTGCCAGCCGGTCGGCTTCGCCCATCTCGGCCGGCGACAGGACTTCGTTGCTCATGAATTGCCAATCCGCATTTCGCCCAAGGCCTCTTTGTCCCGGTCGAGCATTGTCCAGTTTCGGGTTCGAAGCAAACGGCCAGCCGCCGAGATGGCGTGCGGCCAATCCTTTCGCAAACTGGCGCCACGGATCCGCGCGCGCCCGCAAAATGCGCGACCTGCCTAATAATCGTGCAGACGTCAGGAGCAGCAATGTGTAGGCTCCAAACACCCGCGCCGCTTCCGAAGCAGTGGATGACGCGAATGTACATCCCGGCCCGGCGCGGCATTGGAATTGCGCGAAACCGCTTCTCGTGGGCTGAAATTGGCACAATTCGTGCTTGATGGAGGCGCAAGCGGGGCGCACAACCCGTCTTTTTGGCAGTGGAGGCCACTTTTTACATGAAAAAGATCGAAGCGATCATCAAGCCGTTCAAGCTAGACGAAGTGAAGGAAGCGCTTCAGGAGGCCGGCCTGCAAGGCATCACCGTCACCGAAGCCAAGGGTTTCGGCCGCCAGAAAGGCCATACCGAACTCTATCGCGGCGCCGAATATGTCGTCGACTTCCTGCCCAAGGTGAAGATCGAAGTCGTGCTTGGCGACGATGCGGTCGAAGGCGCGATCGAAGCCATCCGCAAGGCGGCGCAGACCGGCCGCATCGGTGACGGCAAGATCTTCGTCTCCAACATCGAGGAAGTCGTTCGTATCCGTACCGGTGAAACAGGGATGGACGCCGTCTGAGCTTTCTGATTTCAGATTATCGTCTCCTCGAAACGTCATCACACAGGGAAGAAATGATATGACGACAGCCAAAGACATCATGAAGCAGATCAAGGATAACGACGTGAAATTCGTCGACCTGCGCTTCACCGATCCGAAGGGCAAGCTGCAGCACGTGACGATGGATGTCATCGAGGTCGAGGAAGACATGTTCGCCGACGGTGTCATGTTCGACGGCTCCTCGATTGCCGGCTGGAAGGCGATCAACGAGTCCGACATGGTGCTTATGCCCGATCCCGACACCGTCCACATGGATCCGTTCTTCGCCCAGTCGACCATGGTCATCCTGTGCGACATCCTCGATCCGGTCTCCGGTGAATCCTACAACCGCGACCCGCGCGGCACCGCCAAGAAGGCCGAGGCCTACATGAAGGCCGAAGGTATCGGCGATCAGATCTTTGTCGGCCCGGAAGCCGAGTTCTTCGTCTTCGACGACGTCAAGTACAAGGCCGATCCCTACAACACCGGCTTCAAGCTGGACTCCACCGAACTGCCGTCCAACGACGACACCGACTACGAGACCGGCAATCTCGGCCACCGCCCGCGTATCAAGGGCGGCTACTTCCCGGTGCCGCCGATCGACAGCGCGCAGGACATGCGCTCCGAAATGCTGACCGTGCTCGCCGAAATGGGCGTGCGCGTCGAAAAGCACCACCACGAAGTGGCGGCCGCCCAGCACGAGCTCGGCATCAAGTTCGACACGCTGGTCCGCAACGCCGACAAGATGTTGATCTACAAGTATGTCGTGCACCAGGTCGCCAATGCCTATGGCAAGACGGCGACCTTCATGCCGAAGCCGATCTTCGGCGACAACGGTTCGGGCATGCACGTCCACCAGTCGATCTGGAAGGGCGGCAAGCCGACCTTCGCCGGCAACGAATATGCCGGCCTGTCGGAGAGCTGCCTGTTCTACATCGGCGGCATCATCAAGCACGCCAAGGCGATCAACGCCTTCACCAACCCGCTGACCAACTCCTACAAGCGCCTGGTGCCTGGCTATGAAGCGCCGGTGCTGCTCGCCTACTCCGCGCGCAACCGCTCGGCCTCGTGCCGCATCCCGTTCGGCTCGTCGCCAAAGTCCAAGCGTGTCGAGGTCCGCTTCCCTGATCCGGGCGCGAACCCCTACCTCGCTTTCGCCGCCATGCTGATGGCCGGTCTCGACGGCATCAAGAACAAGATCCACCCGGGCCAACCGATGGATAAGGATCTCTACGACCTGCCGCCGAAGGAGTTGAAGAAGATCCCAACCGTCTGCGGCTCGCTACGCGAAGCGCTGCAGAGCCTCGACAAGGACCGCGGCTTCCTGAAAGCCGGCGGCGTCTTCGACGACGACCAGATCGACTCCTACATCGAGCTCAAGATGGCCGAAGTGATGCGCTTCGAAATGACCCCGCACCCGGTCGAATACGACATGTACTACTCGGTCTGAGCGATCGGTTCAGAGACAAACAAAAACCCCGGCGTCAGTTCAGACGCCGGGGTTTTTGTTTGTTCAGACGACTGGCGTCGGGTGCCGCCAGAGCAGATCGAGGCGGAGACCAAGCCTCCGCCTCAGCGAATGCTTAAGCCGCCGCCGAAACCTGGGCGCTGGTCGAAACCTCCGCGATCGTCTTCAGGATCTGCGAGGCGATCTGGTAGGGGTCGCCCTGCGAGTTCGGGCGGCGGTCTTCCAAATAGCCCTTGTAGTCGTTGTTGACGAAGGAATGCGGCACGCGGATCGAGGCGCCGCGGTCGGCGATGCCGTAGCTGAACCGGTTCCACGGCGCGGTCTCGTGCTTGCCGGTCAGGCGCTTGTCATTGTCCGGGCCGTAGACGGCGATGTGGTCCATCAGGTTCTTGTCGAAGGCAGCCATCAGTGCTTCGAAATAGGCCTTGCCGCCGACTTCGCGCATATAGGCGGTCGAGAAGTTGGCGTGCATGCCCGAGCCGTTCCAGTCGGTGTCGCCGAGCGGCTTGCAGTGATACTCGATGTCGATCTCGTATTTTTCGGTCAGGCGCTGCAGGAGATAGCGGGCCATCCACATCTGGTCGGCGGCCTTCTTCGAGCCCTTGCCGAAAATCTGGAATTCCCACTGACCCTTGGCCACTTCGGCGTTGATGCCTTCATGGTTGATGCCGGCGGCGAGACACTGGTCGAGATGCTCCTCGACGATCTGGCGCGCGACCGGGCCGACATTGGAGTAGCCGACGCCGGTGTAGTACGGGCCCTGCGGCGCCGGGTAGCCGCTCTCGGGGAAGCCGAGCGGACGGCCGTCCTTGTAGAAGAAATACTCCTGCTCGAAGCCGAACCAGGCGCCTTCGTCGTCGAGGATGGTGGCGCGCTTGTTGGAGGCGTGCGGCGTCACGCCATCGGGCATCATCACTTCGCACATCACCAGCACGCCATTGGTGCGGGCCGGATCGGGAAACACGGCGACCGGCTTCAGCACGCAATCGGAGCTGTGGCCTTCGGCCTGCTGCGTCGAGGACCCGTCGAAACCCCACAGCGGCAGCTGCTCGAGCGTCGGGAACTCGGCATATTCCTTGATCTGGGTCTTGCCGCGCAGATTGGGGACCGGGGTATATCCATCGAGCCAGATGTACTCGAGCTTGTATTTCGTCATTCTAAAGCCTCTCGTTGCTTGATCACCGAAGCTGGATGACGCCGGCGCGCGCCGAGCCATCCGGCAGACCGGCTGCCGGTCGATAAAATGCAAGTCATGTGCCATTTCCGCTGCGCGGGGTGCGTCAAAATTGCCCTGTCATCGCGGCGATTCAGCCAAGCCGCCTAAGCAATGCGCCGGGATCGATCAAAGGCAGAATTTGCTTAAATAACAGGCAAATGCTGATCTTTCTTTAGGCATCTTGCCTAAACGGATTGCAGGACCTACTTTGATGGAAAGATGAATCGACAAGCCTCTCCAGAAGAAAGGAGACCGACAATGGAAATCACGTCAGCCCGTCCGTCGGCAAAAATCCTGATGTTCCCGGTGGCAGCGCGTGCGGCTGCCTCAAATTTAGGCGTAAAGGCCAAGTTCGCGGCAGAGCTTGCCTCATTGCGCGATCATCCCTTGGGTCATGGCGAGGCCTGGTACCATGAGGCCGCCATCGCGGAAGCCGAGCAGCCTCGCAAGAGCTAGCCGTTTTCCGGGCTAGCAAGCTGAAAGCAGGCCCGAACAAAAGAAAAACCCGGCGCGATCGCTCGCGCCGGTTTTTTTGTTGAACGCAGGAACAGCACCTACTGCTTGGTGTGCAGGTCGGTTCCCAGCGTATCCCTGACGAAGATCATGCCGATGATCAGCGACATCGCCGCGATCACCACCGGATACCAGAGGCCATAATAGATATCGCCCTTGGAGGCGCTGAGCGCGAACACGATCGCCGGCAGCAGGCCGCCGAACCAGCCATTGCCGATGTGATAGGGCAGCGACATACCGGTGTAGCGGATGCGGGTCGGGAACATCTCGACCAGGATCGCCGCGATCGGCCCGTAGACCATGGTCACGTAGAGGACCAGGATGAACAGGATGCCGATGACCTTTGCCCAGTTGACGGCTGCCGGGTCGGCAAACATCGAGAACGCACCGGCCGCTGGAACACTGTAGACCGTCACGTCGGTGGCGCCGGCGGCGTCATCCGCCGTCAACAGCTTGTCCTTGACCGCCTGGGCGAGCGGGACAGTGGCTTTTTCACCGGCGCGAATGGCGGCCGCGTCGAGTTTCAGTTCGGGATTGGCCGCGACAAAGGCGTCGAGCTTTTGGTCGGCAACCTTGGCGGCAGCGCGTTTCAGCGGATAGCCGCCGTCCTGAAGCGCGAGGTTGACCGCCTTCTTGAAGGCAGCGTCGTTTGAAGCCGCTTTGTCCGCAGCTGCCACGGCATCATAGGACGCCACCGTTTCGGTGCCAATCTTCACACTGGCCGCGGTTCCCGGTGCCGCCGTCGTAATGATGTCGTAGGGTACGGAGCTCTTGGCAAGGAAGTCGGTCGCAATATCGCACGAAGTGAGAGGCTTGCGTGTTCCGGTCGGATTGAACTGGAACTTGCAGTCTCCCGGTGCGGCGGTCACCGTGGCCCGCGTGTTCTGCTGCGCGGTGGCGAGCGCCGGGTTGGCGGCCCAGGTCAGCGCCTTAAACAGCGGGAAGGTGGTGACGATCGCCAAGGCCAGACCGGCCATGATGATCGGCTTGCGGCCGACCTTGTCGGAGAGCCAGCCGAACACGACGAAGAAGATCGAGCCGAGCGCCAGCGCGATTGCGATCATGATGTTAACCGACTGCGGATCGACCTTGAGCACATTGGCCAGGAAGAACAGCGCGTAGAACTGGCCATTGTACCAGACCACGGCCTGGCCGGCGGTCAAGCCGAACAACGCCAGCAAGGCGATCTTGGCATTCTTCCACTGGCCGAAAGCTTCCGACAGAGGCGCCTTGGAGCCCTTGCCCTCGTCCTTCATGCGCTGGAAGGTCGGCGATTCGGCAAGCGACAGGCGAATCCAGACCGATATGGCGAGCAGGATGGCCGAGACCAGGAAGGGAATGCGCCAGCCCCAGGCCGCGAAATCCTCCTTGCTCAGCGAATTCTGCACGACCAGGATGATGATCAGCGACAGGAACAGGCCAAGCGTCGCCGTCGTCTGGATCCACGACGTATAGAAGCCACGGCGGTCGTCGGGAGCGTGTTCGGCGACATAGGTCGCCGCACCACCATACTCACCGCCAAGCGCCAGGCCCTGCAGCATGCGCAGCCCAACCAGGATAATTGGCGCCGCGATGCCCCAGCTCGCCGAGCCGGGAAGCAGGCCGACCAGGAAGGTCGACAGGCCCATGATCGTGATGGTGACAAGAAATGTGTATTTGCGGCCGACGAGATCGCCGATGCGGCCGAACACCAGCGCACCGAACGGACGCACCAGGAAGCCGGCGGCGAAAACCAGCAATGTGAAGATGTTGCGCGTCGCCTCAGGATAAGTGGCGAAGAATGTGGTGCCGATCGCGGCCGCCAACGCACCGTAGAGATAGAAATCATACCATTCGAAAATCGTGCCGAGCGAGGAAGCGAAGATGACTTTCTTCTCCTCCCGCGTCATGCCGCGGCTGCTTCCGCCGGCGGTCGATGCCATTGCCATGGAAATGTCCTCCCGTGAGATCCCGTCTGTCTTCGATGCCGGGCGTCACCGTCGGCGCTCCCTCTGAACGCGACTCAGCCCAGCCATCGGCGTAAAAAATGACAGAAAGCGGCAGCCGGAGGCAGACCGACATTGGGTTTATGACTTTCGTATTAGGTGCAGTGCGGCAAAGACCGGAGATCAGCCCTTGAGCGCTTCCAGCAGGCTGACGGCCGCCATCATGTCGCGCTTGCGGGCCGAGCGGCGTGCCACGGCCTCGGCGTCATGGCCCCAATGCTCGATCTGCCAGTCCTCATCGACATGGCCGGCGGCCCAAGCCGCCTCGCCGTCAAGCGCGCCGTAGTCGACTGCAAGCGCCAGCAGCGCCGACCCGGTCAGCGAGGTCATGACATGGATGGCGGCCAGCCGCAGCGGCTCGGCGCGCTGGGCAAGATGGGCGCCGAGCACGGCGATGCTCTCGCGCGGTTGCTCGACATGGATCACCCCTTCGGCAAGGTTGAAGCGAGCGCCGAGCGCGCTGCGCGCCCAGTCGATGACCGGATCCCAATGCTGGTTCTGGCGCTCGACCAGTCCCTGCGGCGCGTCGGCGCGGTAGCAGGTGAGATCGGACGACGCGAAACGCAACACGTCCTCCAGCACCGCCTGCGGGTCGCTGGCGACGCCGTCAATGGCGGTGTTGACCAGACGCAGCACCGGCATCGTGACGGGATCGATGGTCTCGCCTTGCGCGTCGAATTCGCCGGCTACCAACTTTGCCGCCGTCTCGGTCGGCAGCGCCAACAGCGCCTTGCCCGGCGTGCGCACCGGCTTGCCGTCGAGATGCACGGCAAAGCCCTCGTCCACCGGCACGACGGAAACGTCCTTGTAGAAACGCTTCGGCAGGTGCGTCTTCATCTGGATCTGCGCGCGGCGCACCGGATCCGGATCGGAGAGCTGCTTGCCTGCTTCGAGGTCGTTGAGGATATCGCGCATCTCGAACTCCTTAGAGCATGACGCCGAAAAGTGTGAAGCGGTTTTCGGACCAATCATGCTCTATAAATTTGTCAAAACCTGCTTGCGCGCCGGCCGGTTGACAATGATCAGGCCGATGGCGATCAGCCCAAGCGCCACAAAGATCCTGACCGTCGGCGCCTCACCCAGAATAACAGCGCCGCACAGCACACCGAACACCGGCGACAGGAAGGCGAAGCTCGACAGGCCCGATGCCGGATAGCGCCGAAGCAGCCAGAACCACAACACATAGGTGAAGGCAACGACATAGATGGCCTGGAACAGCAGCGCCCATGTCGACAAGGCAGTGACGTCACGGATAGGCGGGCCGGCGAACGGTATCACCAGGAAGCCGACGGCGGCGGCGCCCGCCAGCTGGTAGAGCAGCAGTTTTTCGGCGCTGGTCTCGACCAGTTTCGAGCGTTTGATGACGATGCTGGTCGCCGCCCACAGAATGCCGGAGCCGAGGCTGAGCAGATCGCCCATCAGAGTCACTTTGTTGCCGCCGACAATCCCGTCGGAGAACACCGCCACCAGGCCGCAAAAGGCAAGCACGAGCCCGCCAAGCTTCCTCGCATTGATGCGCTCTCCGAGCAGGAAATGGCCGCCGATCAAGACCCAGAACGGCATGGTGTTGACCAGCAGCGTGTTGCGGGCAACGGTCGTGTATTCCAGCCCGATATAGAGGCACAGGAACTCGACGCCGAAGAGCACGCCGACAATGATGCCTGCGACCAGCGACCCGTCGGCCACGAACAGCCTGATGCCGCGCAGCCAGCACCAGCCGAGGACACAAAGCCCGCCAATGATCGAGCGTGCGATCGAGACGAAAACAGGGTCGAAGCCGGCATAGGAAATCTTGGCGGCGACATAGTTCAGCCCCCAGGAAAAGGTCAGCCCGACCATGATTGCAGCAGCCGCCAAATCGACCGCGTCGCGGCGATCCAATGCAATTGAGGCGGTCATTGTTTCGGTTGACTGTCCAGCTTCGCCAACAGGGCTTTCAGCGCCTCGGTATTTTGCCTGACCGCTTCAGTGTTCTCGCGGCCGATCTCGGCCATCGATCTCTGCCGTCGGGCAGCGCCGCTGGTGAAAGCCAGCCAGACGATAAAAATCACAAAAAGTGGCAGCCAGTAGATGAACTGAGCAATGAACTCTCTCATTCAGTCCTCCGCACTGGCGTCGTCGAAGCCGATCAGGTTCCAGCTCTGGCGCATATGCGGCGGCATCGGCGCGGTCACGTCGATGACGCCCTTGTCCGGGTGCGGAATGACGATGCGGCGCGCATGCAGATGCAGGCGGTTTTGAATGCCGCCCGGGAAATCCCAATTGGTGTCGGCCTCGAAATATTTGGGGTCCCCGATGATCGGGCAGCCAACATAGGCGGCATGAACGCGAAGCTGGTGGGTGCGGCCGGTGTAGGGCTCCATTTCCAGCCAGGTCATCGTCTGCGCCGCCTGCTCGATGATGCGGTAGTAGGACACGGCATGGTCGGCGCCTTTTTCACCATGGGCGGCCACACGCACGCGATCACCGTCCTCGGTCGGCTCCTTGATCAGCCAGGTCGAGATCTTGTCCTCGCGCTTGGGCGGCACGCCCTTGACCAGCGCCCAGTAGGTCTTCTTGGTCTCACGTGCGCGAAACGACTCGGAAAGCTTCATCGCCGCAAGCCTGGTGCGGGCAACCACCAGCACGCCCGACGTGTCGCGGTCGAGCCGGTGCACCAGGCGCGGCTTCTCGCCCTTCTGGCTGCGCCATGCCTCCAGCATGTCGTCGACATTGCGGGTAACGCCCGAGCCGCCTTGCACGGCCAGGCCAGCCGGCTTGTTGAAGACGAAGACCTTCGGGTCTTCGTGGATCAGCATCTTGGCCAGCACATCGGCGTCGCCCTGGTTGCGGATCGAGTGACCGGTAAGCGCGCTCTCGCCCTTCTTGTCGACCTCGAGCGGCGGCACGCGCACCACCTGGCCGGGCTCGACACGGCTGTCGGCCTTGACCCGGCCGCCATCGACACGGATCTGGCCGGAGCGCAGCAACTTCTGCAGGTGGCCGAACCCGAGGCCGGGGAAATGGGTCTTGAACCAGCGATCGAGCCGCATGCCCGCCTCGCCGGCCTCTACTGTGATCTGTTCAACGCCTGCCATAATTCCAATCGCCGTTCCGCGGCATGCAACGGCATTCGCCGACACCCGCAACCTCATACTCGGTCATTCGTTGTCGGTTCCATATTGCAGAACCTGAACTTTCTCCAGCGTGATCAGACCGCTTGTCATGATTGTCTCAAGTATTGGCAGGAAAGCGGCTATCTTTTCCTCGCCATCGACGATCTCGATCACAAGAGGCAGATCCTCCGACAAACGGAGGATCTTCGTGGTATGAAGCCGGCTGGAATGGCCGAACCCCATCGCTCCGCGCAGAACGGTCGCGCCGGCAAGCTGCATTTCGCGAGCCTTGAGCACGATTGCCTCATACAGCGGACAGCCGTCTGCCCTGTCGTTCTCGCCGATGAATATGCGCAGCAATTGCGCCTGTGTCGGTATTTTCATTGCCCGGACCCTCTCAGTCGGTTGAGGCGCATTGCTACGATGTGGCCAAGCCAGACGGCGGCAAGCCACGCCACCACGGAGATCGCGATATTGAGCCCCGCCGCCACAAGCTCCCCGCCCTGCGCGAGGATGAGCGTTTCAAGGCTGAACGCGGAAAAGGTCGTCAGGCCTCCACAGAAGCCGGCCATGAAGAACTGGCGCTGCAACGGGCTGGCGAAGACGCGGCCTTCCGGCCCCGTCAATGTAGCATAGAAGCCGATGAGGAATGAGCCGACAATGTTCACGAGGAGTGTGCCGAAGGGGAATCCACTGCCCCACAAGGCATTGCTCGCCAATGAGACAAGCGCCCGCAGCACGCCGCCGATCATGCTGCCGGCTGCCACGGTAGCATAGATCCGAAGCGTTTCACTCGTTTTACGCCAGCCAATGAGGCGCGCCGCGTGCCATGCCGCGGCAGCGTCCGTTCCGCCGGAGCGAAGCTTCCGCGGACTGCTCATAGCGCCCCGTTGCCGATCAGGAGACTTCCCGCGGCAAAGCCCAGCGTCACGCCACCGAGGCTCAGAACAACCGAAAGCAGCACATTGCCGCCGGCGCGCAACCATTCACCCTCGCGCGCCAGCGCCAGCGTCTGCAGGCTGAAGGAAGAGACCGTGGTATAGCAGCCGAGGCAGCCGGTAACTGCAAAGGCCCAGATGCCGGGCATTCCGTCGCGCGCCACCGCATGCGCGATGACGCCGATCGCAAACGCCCCCGAGACGTTGACGACCATCGTACCCCACGGAAAGGTCTCGCCGACCCGGCGGGCGATGAAGCCGGACAGGAAGAAGCGAGCCATCGCGCCGATCGCGCCGCCAAGACAGACAAGCAACAGGTGATACATCGCGCTCCCTCTTGCCGGTCAAGACTACGCGTCAGGTTGTCTCGACCTTCTTTGCCTTGCTCGAGCCGATCATCTTCCAGTTCTTGTAGAACATGGAATTGATGCGTTCGACGGTGACCGAAACGATGGCGAGAAGGCCGGCGATGAAGCCGGGGAATGGCGACGGACGGATGATGTCCATGAACACGCAATAGCGGCGCCCGTCATATTCGTTGACCGAGCGGTGCAGCAGCGTGTCGTCGAAAATATAGAGCGGGTTGTCGTGCCAGTAGTTCCTGGCGCCGTTGCACTCGACGAAAACCTCTGCCTTCACCGGCAGGAGATTGTAGAGGATGCGCAGGCTGAGCCGCAGCGGTCCGAAATGCCAGGAGGTCGATTCCTTGCCCCTGAAGACCGAGACGGCAATGGTCTTGATGTATTTGAAATCTTTGTTGAATTCGGCGACGTTGTCGATCTTGTGCTTGCCGTACCATTGATAGACATACATGCCGCGACGGCCGGTGCCGAAATTGGCGTCGATATCGGCGATGATCTCGTCCTTGCGCGCCTTGAAGACGTCGAGAACCTCGTTGACCTCGCGCTGATAGTCGGCGGGAAACTGCTCCAGCTTCCACACGCCCGGGTTCCGGTAGCAGAGCAGGTCGACCAGAAGGTTGAAGGGCGACAGCAGCCAGGTGAAAATGCCGTTGCCGAGGAAATAGCCGCGCAACAGCGACAGGTCCTTGTTGGCGTTGCGCAGCACATCGATCAGGCCGCAGACGATCCAGATCGTAGTCAGGATCGGGATGAAATAGAAGCCGAGCGCAAGCAGCGGCAGTGCAATCACAGCCTGGCGAAGGGATTTGCGAAGGGATTTTTTCATTTTTTTCTCGCGCCGTCGGGCGCGATTCCTGTTGCGACGACAATCGCCAAGCATCTTGGCGGCGGCCACCCCCGAGGCCGTGCGCCTTGATAGGGTCTTTTGTCCCCACGCACAATGCCATCGCGCGGCGCTGAGAGTGGGCGAAAAACCACAGGCGCGCGCAAGCCTATTTTTCCCGCTCGCTGCGCAGCTTCGCCCAATAGTCCAGCCGTTTCCGGATATCGCGCTCGAAGCCGCGTTCGGGCGGATCGTAAAAGGTCTGCCGGCCCATCTTTTCCGGAAAATAGTCATGGCCGGAAAAGGCATCGGGCTGGTCATGGTCGTAGCGGTAGCCGGCGCCGTAATCCTCCTCTTTCATCAGCTTGGTCGGCGCGTTGAGGATGTGCTTGGGCGGCAGCAGAGAACCGAACTCCTTCGCCGCCCGCGTGGCCGCCTTGAAGGCGGTGTAGACGGCGTTGGATTTGGGCGCGGTGGCGAGATAGACGGTCGCCTCGGCAAAGGCGAGTTCGCCTTCGGGCGAGCCCAGATAGTCATAGGCGTCCTTGGCTGCGTTGGCCATAACCAGCGCCTGCGGGTCGGCCAGCCCGATATCCTCCATCGCCATGCGCACCAGCCGGCGGCCGAGATAGAGCGGATCCTCGCCGGCATCGAACATGCGGGCGAGATAATAGAGGGCCGCGTCGGGATCGGACCCGCGCACCGATTTGTGCAGCGCCGAGATCAGATTGTAATGGCCGTCCTGGCCCTTGTCGTAGATCGGCGCACGGCGCTGGACGATGCGCTGCAGCCCTTCGGGGTCGAAAACCTCGCCAGGTTTGGCGGCGCGCCAGACTTCTTCGGCCAAGGTCAGCGAGGCACGACCGTCGCCATCGCTCATGCGGATGAGCATCGCCAGCGCCTCATCGTCGAGCGGCAGCGCCCTGCCCTCGGTCTCCTCCGCCCGCGTGATCAGTTTGGCGATGCTCTCCTCGCCCAGCGAATGGAACACCAGCACCCGCGCCCGCGACAGAAGCGCGGCATTGAGCTCGAAGGAGGGATTCTCGGTGGTGGCGCCAACCAGCACGACCGTGCCGTCCTCCATGACCGGGAGGAAGGAATCCTGCTGGGCGCGGTTGAAGCGATGGATCTCGTCGACGAACAGCAGCGTCTGGCGGCCATTGGCGCGCCGCAGCTTTGCCGCCTCGAACACTTTCTTCAGGTCGGCGACGCCGGAAAACACTGCCGAGATCTGCTCGAAGGCGAGGCTGGTTTCGCCCGCCAGTAGCCGCGCCACTGTCGTCTTGCCTGTTCCCGGCGGCCCCCAAAAAATCATTGAGCCGAGCGAGCCGGAGTTGATCAGCCGCGTCAGCGCACCATCAGGCCCGGTCAGATGCTCCTGTCCGACGACCTCGCCAAGGTTTTTTGGACGCAGCCGATCAGCAAGCGGCCTACCGGGTGGCGCTCTTTCCGGTTCATCGACGCTGAACAGATCGGCCATGCAAGTCTTTTCGTTGGAGCACGATCTTCAGAGATGGGAAGATCGCCTCAGTAACGCAACACCTGGCGCAGTATCTGCCCGCCGCGCTCGACGGTAAAGCGCCACCAGCGCGTATCCTGCTGGGCAAGCTGCGCCAGGGTAGCCGCCGTATCGACAGTCGTGCCGTTCACCTCGCGCACGATGTCGCCGGGTTGGAAGCCGAAATCGGCAGCCGGCGAATCGCTGTTGATGTCGACCACGGTGACGCCCTTGAGGTCGGTGCGCAGGCCAAGCCGCTGGGCAAGCCGTGGCGACAGTTCGGCGACCTTGGCGCCGGAGAACGGGCTGCGGCCATGCAGCGTCACTTCCGAGGCCTTGGCGCCCTCCGGCGCGCGCTCCAGCGCAATCTCCATCGTCGCCTGCTGGCCCTTGCTCAGGACGGCGAAGGTCGCCTTGGTGCCGATCGACAGCGTTGCCATGCGGTAATCCAGCGCCTCGATCCCTTCGACGGCCGTGCCGTTAAGCTGCAGCACGACATCGCCGGGCTTCAGCCCTGCCTTGGCTGCCGGTCCGGCCTCCTCGACAGACGAGACCAGCGCCCCGGTCGGCTTCTCCATGCCGAGTGATTCGGCGATCTGCGGTGTGACCGCCTCGAACTCAGCGCCGATATAGGGCCGCTCGAAGAAATCGAGCCCGGCCTTGGCCGCGTCGGCGAAGGCGCGCACCATGTTGGCCGGGATGGCAAAACCGATGCCGATCGAGCCGCCGCTGCGGCTGTAGATGGCGGTGTTGATGCCGACCAGCTGGCCGCCCATGTTGATTAGCGCGCCGCCGGAATTGCCGGGATTGATGGCAGCGTCGGTCTGGATGAAATAGCCCGAATCCGAAACGCCGATGTGGCTGCGGGCAAGTGCCGAAACGATGCCGCTGGTGGTGGTCTGGCCGACCCCGAACGGATTGCCGATCGCCAGCACCAGGTCGCCGACCTCGAGCGCGTCGGAATCGCCGATGGCGATCACCGGAAACGGCTTGTCGGAGGTGATCTTGAGCACGGCAAGGTCGAGCGTCTCGTCCTTGAGCATGACCTTCGAGGTGAATTCGCGTCCGTCGGCGGTCGCGACCTTGACCTCGTCGGCGTCCTTGATGACGTGGAAATTGGTGACGACCACGCCACTCGGGTCAACCAGCACGCCCGAGCCGAGCGACGATTGCGCGCGCGGCTGCGCGCGACCGAAGAATTCCTCGAAGAAAGGATCGCCGTCGAAGGGCGACGTGACCTTGGCCGTCTGTGAGGCATAAACATTGACCACCGCCGGCGCCGTCTGCTTGACCAGTGGCGCAAACGAAAGCTGCACCTCTTCGCGGCCGAACGGCACGCGCTTGTCGGGACCGGAGGTGCCGTTCTCGCCCTCGACGCCATGCAACAGATCGGTCAGCACGTCGGAGAGCCCCGGATCCGCTGGCTTGGCGGCGTCCTCGGCCAGCGCCTGCCTCACGGCCGGTGCCGCGGCAAAGGCGGCCAGCGCGCAAAGGGCAACGAGAAACAGCCGTTTGAAGTGCATTCCGAATCCTCCAGATCGGGCGTCATTGTCCCGACGATTGTGCAGAATGAAAGGCTAATGCACTGAAATACGGCGATTGTCGTGCAAAAGCACTCGCCCGGCAGGCAAAAACGCTTGGCGAGGCATGCCCTCGCGACAATACAAAAAAGGGGCCCGAAGGCCCCTTGAAGTCATTTGCGATACCAAGCCTTATGCGGCCGCGGCTTCCTCATTGGCACCTTCGGCTTCGAGGCGGGCGCGGTCGCCGGCGCCCTTGGCGTCGGGGTCGCGGTCGACGAACTCGATGACCGCCATGGCGGCATTGTCACCGTGGCGGAAGCCCGCCTTCATGATGCGCAGATAGCCGCCATTGCGGTTGGCATAGCGCGGCGCAATCGTGTCGAACAGACGCTTGACGACGCCTTCATTGCCGATCTGGGCAATGACCTGGCGGCGCGCATGCAGGTCGCCGCGCTTGCCGAGCGTCACCAGCTTCTCGACGATCGGACGCAGATCCTTCGCCTTCGGCAAGGTGGTGACGATCTGCTCATGTTCGAGCAGCGACACGGCGAGGTTGGCGAACATCGACTTGCGATGGCTAATGCTTCGGGCGAAGCGGCGGCCTTTGAAACCGTGGCGCATTGCTCTTTTCCTTCTTTAGTTGTTCAAGAGGCCATGGCCTCTGATGGTTTTCCGCATGACCGTCGGATCGAGCGGCCCACGCCGCCGATCCTTGGAATTCATGCTCAATATTGATCTTCGTAACGCTTGGCGAGGTCTTCGATGTTTTCCGGCGGCCAGTCCGGCACTTCCATGCCGAGGTGCAGGCCCATCGCCGCCAAGACTTCCTTGATCTCGTTCAGCGACTTGCGGCCGAAGTTCGGGGTGCGCAGCATCTCGGCTTCGGTCTTCTGGATGAGATCGCCGATATAGACGATGTTGTCGTTCTTCAGGCAGTTGGCCGAACGCACCGAAAGCTCGAGTTCGTCGACCTTCTTGAGCAGCGCCGGGTTGAAGGCGAGCTCGGTGACGGCTTCGGTCGCGACTTCCTTCTGCGGCTCGTCGAAGTTGACGAACAGACCAAGCTGGTCCTGCAGGATGCGGGCAGCGAATGCCACCGCGTCCTCGCCCGAGATCGAACCGTCGGTCTCGATGGTCATGGTCAGCTTGTCATAGTCGAGAACCTGGCCTTCGCGGGTGTTTTCGACCTTGTAGGAGACCTTCTTGACCGGCGAATACAGGCTGTCGACCGGGATAAGGCCGATCGGCGCGTCTTCGGCGCGGTTGCGGTCGGCCGGCACGTAACCCTTGCCGGTGTCGACGGTGAATTCCATGCGGATTTCAGCGCCCTCGTCCAGCGTGCAGATGACGTGGTCGGGGTTGAGGATCTCGACGTCGCCAACCGTCTGGATGTCGCCAGCCAGAACCGCACCCGGGCCCTGCTTGCGAACGACCATGCGCTTGGGACCATCGCCTTCCATGCGGATGGCGATTTCCTTGATGTTGAGCACGATGTCGGTCACGTCTTCACGCACACCGGCGATCGACGAGAATTCATGCAGAACGCCGTCGATCTGCACGGCGGTCACAGCGGCACCGCGCAGCGAAGACAGAAGCACGCGGCGCAGCGCGTTGCCGAGCGTCAGGCCAAAGCCGCGTTCGAGCGGCTCGGCGACCAGCGTGGTCAGCGTCTTCTTCTTCGACGAGAACTCGATCTTGTTCGGCTTGATCAGTTCCTGCCAATTTTTCTGGATCATGATGCTTTCCTTCCGTTGACCCGCCACCATCCAATCGTGGCGGGCGACCTGGAGTGCCGTGGAGGAGCGCCTGAGGCGCTCGCGCGGCGTTCGGTAGTGTCTTAGACGCGGCGCTTCTTGCGCGGGCGGCAGCCATTGTGCGGGATCGGCGTCACATCACGGATCGAGGTGATGGTGAAGCCGGCCGCCTGCAGGGCGCGAAGCGCCGATTCACGACCGGAGCCGGGTCCGCAGACCTCGACTTCGAGCATGCGCATGCCGTGTTCCTGGGCCTTCTTGGCGACGTCTTCGGCAGCCATCTGGGCGGCGAACGGGGTCGACTTGCGCGAACCCTTGAAGCCCTGGGCACCGGCCGACGACCAGGCAATCGAATTGCCCTGCGCGTCGGTGATGGTGATCATCGTGTTGTTGAAGGTCGAATTGACGTGGGCAACGCCCGACGAGATGTTCTTGCGTTCGCGACGGCGAACACGAGCGGCTTCCTTGGCCATGATAGTCCTTTCAGTTGATCTCTACACCGCCGTAATGCCAGCGGCTCCACCTTTGGAAGCGAGTAGTGAGTAGGGATTAGCGAATAGGGGATCCCTACTCGCTAACGGCTACTCGCTATTCGCTCACTTACTTCTTCTTGCCAGCGATCGACTTGGCCGGGCCCTTGCGGGTGCGTGCATTGGTGTGCGTGCGCTGGCCGCGAACCGGCAGCGAGCGGCGGTGACGCAGGCCGCGGTAGCAGCCGAGGTCCATCAGACGCTTGATGTTCATCGACACTTCGCGGCGCAGGTCGCCTTCGACCTGATAGTCGCGGTCGATGGTCTCGCGGATCTGCAGCACTTCCGCGTCGGTCAGCTGGTTGACGCGGCGCTCGGCCGGGATGCCGACCTTGTCGACGATCTCCTGGGCGAACTTCTTGCCAATGCCGTGAATGTATTGCAGCGCAATGACGACGCGCTTGTTGGTCGGAATGTTGACGCCGGCTATACGAGCCATATTCTTCTCTTCTCCATGTGGGCCGGCCAACCTTCAAAAGGCGGGCCGAGCGCTGTTCAAATTACCCCGCGTCCGGTGGAGGCCGGCCCTTGCGGGAGTTTCCCAGTTTCAATGCGGCTGCCTTGCCCTTGCGGACAAGCAAGCCTCATGCCTGATAGGAAGACGGGCCGCCATAACCCAGCGAACCGTTCCAGTCAAGCGCAATCTTTACTTTGCCGTAACGGTCTCCCGCGTCACCGCGGCGAGCAGGGCTTCGATCTCTCCCGTCACAGTGTCGATGCCGGCCATGCCGTCGACGCTCTTCAGCGTGCGTTTGGCATAGTAATAGCCGATCAGCGGGGCGGTCTTCTTGTAATATTCCCGCAGGCGCTCTTCGAACACCACCGGATTGTCGTCTTTGCGCACCGGCTGGCCGGCGGCCTTGGCGTCTTCGGCCCGCTTGACGATGCGGCCGACCAGCGCCTTGTCGTCGACGACGAACTCGATCACGGCATCGAGGCCAATGCCGCGCTCGGCAAGCATCGATTCAACCGCATCGGCCTGTACCAGCGTGCGCGGGTAGCCGTCGAGGATGAAACCGTTGGCGCAATCGGGCTGATCGATGCGCTCGGCCACGATGGCGTTGACGATGGCGTCGGAAACCAGCTCGCCCGCGTCCATCACCGCCTTGGCGCGCTTGCCGACTTCGGTGCCGGCCTGCACTGCCGCCCGCAGCATGTCACCCGTCGACAGCTGCGGTATGCCGTATTTCTCTACCAGTCTTTGTGCTTGCGTCCCCTTGCCCGCCCCTGGCGGCCCAAGCAATATCAATCTCATCTGGCCTTCTTCCCCCCGCGCAACTTCGACTTCTTGATCAGGCCCTCATACTGGTGCGCGATCAGGTGACCCTGAATCTGCGCCACCGTATCGAGGGTTACACTGACCACGATCAGAAGCGATGTGCCACCGAGGTAGAAAGGTACGCCAGTTGCCGAAATCAGGAATTCGGGCAGCAGGCACACCAGCACCAGATAGATGGCGCCGACGACGGTGATGCGCGTCAGGACATAGTCGATGTAATCGGCGGTGCGCTCGCCAGGACGATAGCCCGGAATGAAGCCGGAATGCTTCTTGAGCTGGTCGGCGGTGTCCTTCGGGTTGAACACGATGGCCGTGTAGAAGAATGCGAAGAACACGATCATCCCCGCATAGAACAGCATGTAGAGCGGCTGCCCATGGCCGAGCGAGGCGAGCACGGTGCTTGCCCAGGCCGGCAGGTTCGTCGTCTGCGAGAAGCCGGCGACCGTTGCCGGCAACAGCAGCAGCGACGACGCGAAGATCGGCGGAATGACGCCCGACGTGTTGAGCTTCAGCGGCAGATGCGAGGTGTCGCCCTGGAACATGCGGTTGCCGACCTGGCGCTTCGGATACTGGATCAGCAGGCGGCGCTGTGCGCGCTCGAAGAACACGATGAGCGCGATGACGATGATGGCCAGCACGATGATCGCCAGGATCAACCCGGTCGACAAGGCGCCGGTGCGGCCAAGTTCCAGCGTGCCGGAGATGGCGCGTGGCAGGCCGGCGACGATGCCCGAGAAGATGATCAGCGAAATGCCGTTGCCGATGCCACGTGCGGTGATCTGCTCGCCCAGCCACATCAGGAACATGGTGCCGCCAACCAGCGTGACGACGGTCGAGATGCGGAAGAACATACCGGGATCGTTGACGATGCCGTTGCCGCCTTCCAGGCCAACCGAAATGCCATAGGCCTGCACCAGCGCCAAAAGCACCGTGCCGTAGCGCGTGTACTGGTTGATGACCTTGCGGCCCTGCTCGCCTTCCTTCTTCAGCGCTTCCAGCGACGGAATGACCGAGGTCATCAGCTGCATGATGATGGAGGCCGAGATGTAAGGCATGATGCCAAGCGCGAAGATCGCCATGCGCTGCACGGCGCCGCCGGCAAACATGTTGAACATGCCGAGCACACCCTTGGCCTGCGAGGAGAAGGCCTGGGCGAACGCGTCCGGGTTGATGCCGGGCAGCGGGATATAGGTACCGAGACGATAGACGAGCAGCGCGCCGACGGTGAACCAGATTCGCTTCTTCAGGTCCTCCGCCTTGGCGAAGGCCGCAAAATTCAGATTCGAGGCTAGTTGTTCAGCAGCCGAAGCCATGCCTGATTCTCCGCTTGGTCACGCTCGATGCCCGCAGCTCAGGCGGCGCGTTTCACCGAAGCTCACGAGATAAGCTCCGGGCTCTCAACATGCAAGCGGCCGCGTTGACGCGGCCGCTCAATTGATCGGATCAAAGCGCAATCGTGAGCAAAAAACGGAGGCCGTCCCTGCCAAGCGCGCTTCAAATTGCCGTTACTCGGCAGCAGCCTGCTCCGGCAGCTTGACCGAACCACCGGCCTTTTCGATCTTCTCGATCGCAGCCTTTGAGGCGCCGGCGACGTCGAATGCCAGCTTTGCCTTGAGCTCGCCATCCGAAAGGATGCGCACGCCGTCCTTGACGCGGCGGATGACGCCGGCGGCAACGAGTGCCTCGGCCGTCACGGTCGCCTTGGCGTCGAGCTTCTTGGCATCGAGCGCGGTCTGGATACGGGCCAGCGACACGACGACAAAGCTCTTGGCGAAGATGTTGTTGAAGCCACGCTTCGGCAGGCGCCGGTAGAGCGGCATCTGGCCACCCTCGAAGCCGTTGATGGCGACGCCGGAACGCGCCTTCTGGCCCTTGACGCCGCGACCGCCGGTCTTGCCCGAGCCCGAGCCGATACCACGGCCGAGACGCTTCTTGGAGTGCGTCGCGCCGTCCTTGTCACGCAGATCGTTGAGTTTCATCTGGGTTCTCCTGCGCTTTTGCTCAGCCCTCGTCCACGACGCGGACGAGATGCTGGACGGCGGCGATCATGCCGCGCACCGACGGAGTGTCCTCCAGCGTGCGCTGCTTGTGCATCTTGTTGAGGCCGAGGCCGACCAGCGTTGCGCGCTGTTCCTTCGGGCGGCGGATCGGCGAACCGATCTGCTCAACGGTGATGGTCTTGGTTGCTTTCTTGGCCATGGTCAAAATCCCTGGTCAGATCGACTATTCTTCAGCCGCAACGGCGGTGCCGCGGCGGGCCTGAAGGGTCGAATACTTGATGCCGCGCGCAGCAGCCACATCCTTGGGATGCATCTGGCTCTTCAGTGCATCGAAGGTGGCGCGAACCATGTTGTAGGGGTTCGACGAACCCATCGACTTGGCGACCACGTCATGCATGCCGAGCGTCTCGAAGACAGCGCGCATCGGGCCGCCGGCGATGATGCCGGTACCCTGCTTGGCGGCGCGCAGCAGCACGCGTCCCGCACCCCAGCGTCCCTCGACGTCGTGGTGCAGCGTGCGGCCCGAGCGCAGCGGCACGAAGATCATGTCGCGCTTTGCCGATTCGGTTGCCTTGCGGATGGCTTCCGGCACTTCGCGCGCCTTGCCATGACCGAAGCCGACGCGGCCCTTCTGGTCGCCGACGACGACGAGTGCTGCAAAACCAAAGCGACGGCCGCCCTTGACGACCTTGGCGACGCGGTTGATGTGGACGAGCTTGTCCACCATGCCGTCATCGCGCTCCTCACGATCGCGGCCGCGGCCGCCATCCCTACGTTCCTGTGCCATATCCTGTTCCTTGTTTTTTTCCGGAAGCACGGTTGCTGATAAGATCCGGTGCCTCTGTGGGTCACCGGGGGCGAATTATTTTCTTTGCATGATCTTGTCCAAAAAGTCTGCAACTTTTCGGGATCAAGCAATTAGAAGCTCAGGCCACCTTCACGGGCAGCCTCGGCCAGCGCCTTGACGCGGCCGTGATAGATGTACGCGCCGCGGTCGAAGACGACTTCCTTGACGCCGGCCTTGGTGGCGCGCTCGGCGATCAGCTTGCCGATCGCAGCCGCAGCCGCGGTGTCGGCGCCGGTCTTGAGCGAACCCTTGAGGTCTTTCTCGAGCGTCGAAGCAGCGACAATGGTATGGCCCTTGGCGTCGTCGATAACCTGCACGTAGATGTTCTTCGACGTGCGGTGGACCGACAGACGCGGACGCTCGCCGGCGACCTTCTTGATCTGGCGACGAACGCGCTGCGCACGGCGCTGGATGGATTCCTTGTTAGCCATGGTGGTCTTCCTTGCCTTCAAAAAACGGGGGCCGCCATATGCGGTAGGCGAAAGCGCCTCCCGCGACCGCTCCCCGCGGCGTTACATTTCTTTGGCTTGGCCTTTTCCGAAAAGTCTTCAACTTTTCGGGGCCAGGCCTACTACTTCTTCTTGCCTTCCTTGCGGACGATCTTCTCGCCGGCATAGCGGACACCCTTGCCCTTGTAGGGCTCGGGACCGCGATACTCGCGGATCTCGGCGGCAACCTGGCCGACCTGCTGCTTGTCGATGCCGGTCACGGTGATTTCCGTCGGCTTCGGCACAGTGATCGTGATGCCGGCCGGCGTCTCGTAGACGACGTCATGGCTGAAGCCAAGAGCCAGCTGCAGGTTCTTGCCCTGAAGGGCGGCGCGATAGCCGACGCCGGTGATCTCGAGCTTCTTCTCGAAACCGTCCTTGACGCCCTGCAGGATGTTGACGATCTGCGTGCGCGACATGCCCCACTTGGAGCGGGCGGTCTTGGTCTGGTCGCGCGGCTGGACAGCGATCTCGCTGCCTTCCATCTTGACCAGCACTTCGTCGTTCACCACGAACTTCAGCTCGCCCTTGGGGCCCTTCGCCGTCACGGTCTGGCCGTTGACGGTCGCGGTCACGCCCTGCGGCAGCGAAACGGGTTTCTTTCCAATACGAGACATTTTGTTGTCCTCGTCACTTCTCTTGTTTCAGGTCTCTGTCTTCGGAACGATCCGAAGACCGGATTCCACTTTGCGGTCAGCTGCCAGATCAGAAGATCTGGCAGAGGATCTCGCCGCCGACATTCTGTTCGCGTGCTTCGTGGTCGGCCATCACGCCCTTCGGCGTCGAAAGGATGGCGATGCCGAGGCCGTTGGCGACGTGCGGGATCGACTTGGCCGAGACGTAAACGCGGCGGCCAGGCTTCGAGACGCGGGCGATTTCGCGCACGACCGGAGCACCGTCGAAATACTTCAGCTCGATTTCGATCTCGGACTTGCCGTTGTCGAAGTCGGTCTGGCTGTAGTCGCGGATATAGCCTTCAGCCTTCAGCACGTCGAGGACGCGGGTACGCAGGCGCGAAGCCGGCGTCGAGACGCTCGACTTCTTGCGGCCGTACGCGTTGCGGATGCGGGTCAGCATATCGCCGAGAGGATCGCTCAATGACATGTTATGTCCTCCTTACCAGCTCGACTTGACCAGGCCCGGGATCTGGCCGTTATTGCCGAGATCACGAAGCGCGATGCGCGATACTTTGAGCTTGCGATAATAGGCGCGCGGACGGCCGGTAACTTCGCAGCGGTTGCGGATGCGGATTTTGGCCGAGTTGCGCGGCAGGGCAGCAAGCTTCAGCTGAGCGCGGAAGCGCTCCTCCATCGGCTTGGACTGGTCCATGATGATCGCCTTCAGAGCAGCGCGCTTGGGACCGTACTGGTCGGCAAGCTTGCGGCGCCTGTTGTTCTTCTCGACTGAGCTGGTCTTTGCCATTTCAGATTTTTCCTTTTCTCGCTGCCGTTACTGGCGGAAGGGGAAGTTGAAGGCCTTGAGCAATGCCCTGGCTTCGTCGTCCGTCTTCGCAGTCGTACAAACGATGACGTCCATGCCCCAGATCTGATCAACCTTGTCGTAGTTGATCTCCGGGAACACGATGTGTTCCTTGATGCCCATGGCGTAGTTGCCACGGCCATCGAAGCTCTTCGGATTCAGTCCGCGAAAGTCGCGAACGCGCGGCAGTGCGATGTTCACGAGGCGGTCGAGGAACTCGTACATGCGTTCCTTGCGCAGCGTGACCTTGGCGCCGATCGGCATCTTCTCGCGGACCTTGAAGCCGGCGATCGAGTTGCGGGCGCGGGTGACGACGGCCTTCTGGCCGGCGATCATCGCCAGGTCTTCGGCCGCGATCGAAGGCTTCTTCGAATCCGCAGTCGCTTCGCCGACGCCCATGTTCAGCACGATCTTGTCGATGCGCGGAACCTGCATCTCGTTGTCGTAGCCGAACTGCTCCTGCAACGCCTTGCGGATGGTCTCGTTGTAGACCTGCTTGAGGCGCGGCGTGTTCTGGGCCTTGGACTGTTTGCTTTCAGCCTTGGGCTTCGTGGTTTGAGCCTTAGCCATTGATGACTTCTCCCGAGCGCTTGGCGACGCGCACCTTCTTGCCGTCCTTCTGGAAGATGAAGCCGACGCGGGTCGGCTTGCCATCCTTGGGGTCGGCCAGCGCGATGTTCGACAGCTGGATCGGCGCTTCCTTGGTGATGATCCCGCCCTCTTGGGACTGGGACTGCTTCTGGTGACGACGGATCATGTTGACGCCGCGCACCAGCGCGGTGTCTTCCTTCGGCTGAACCGACAGGACTTCGCCCGAACGGCCCTTGTCCTTGCCGGCCAGCACGACGACCTTGTCGCCTTTTCTAATCTTTTGCATTGGTCCGGCTCCTTACAGCACTTCAGGCGCGAGCGAGATGATCTTCATGTGGTTCTTGGCGCGGAGTTCGCGCGGAACCGGTCCGAAGATACGCGTGCCGATCGGCTCTTTCTTGTTGTCGACGAGAACGGCCGCGTTCTTGTCGAAACGGATCACGCTGCCGTCCGGGCGGCGGATGTCCTTGGCCGTACGAACCACGACCGCCTTCATCACATCGCCCTTCTTAACGCGGCCGCGCGGAATGGCTTCCTTGATCGACACCACGATGATGTCGCCCACGGAAGCGTATTTCCGCTTCGAGCCGCCCAGCACCTTGATGCACATGACACGACGCGCGCCGGAATTATCCGCGACGTCGAGGTTTGTTTGCATCTGAATCATGACTGGCCGCCTTCTTCTTTTCTAACGGGACGGGCTCAAAGCCCCTCCCCGGTCTGTCCAAAATTCGTTGTTTACGCCTGATCCGAAGATACGACGATCCAGCGCTTGTCCTTGGAAATCGGCTTCGATTCCTGGATGAACACCTGATCGCCGACCTTGTGGGCGTTGTTCTCGTCGTGCGCCTTGTACTTCTTGGTCATGCGCACGGTCTTCTTCATCACGGGATGCGTGAAGCGCCGTTCGACCTTGACGACAACCGTCTTCTCGTTCTTGTCGCTGACGACGGTGCCCTGCAGAATGCGCTTTGGCATGGTTTTCGTCCTTAAGCCTTCTTGGCCGCGGACTTTTCCGCAGCGATGGTCTTGATACGCGCAATGTCCTTGCGGACCTGCCTCACGCGCGCGGTCTTCTCGAGCTGCCCAGTGGCCTTCTGGAAGCGCAGGTTGAACTGCTCCTTCTTCAGGCTGGCCAGATCGTCGGTCAGCTGGTCCTGGGTCTTGGTCCGGATGTCTTCGGCTTTCATGATCAGCCCGTCCTTATTCTGCGATGCGCTGTACGAAGCGCGTCCTGACCGAGAGCTTGGCCGCGCCGAGACGCAGCGCCTCACGGGCGGTTTCTTCGTTGACGCCGTCGATCTCGAACATGATGCGGCCCGGCTTGACGCGCGCCGCCCAGTAATCGACAGCGCCCTTGCCCTTGCCCATGCGCACTTCGGTCGGCTTCGACGTCACCGGCACGTCTGGGAAAATACGGATCCACACGCGGCCGGCACGCTTCATCTCACGAGTGATCGCGCGGCGGGCCGCCTCGATCTCACGCGCGGTGACGCGGTTCGGCTCAAGCGCCTTCAGCCCGAAACCACCGAAATCCAGGTTGGTGCCGCCCTTTGCGGTACCATGGATACGGCCCTTGAACTGCTTGCGGAACTTTGTGCGCTTTGGCTGCAGCATCGTTCTAACTCCAAATTCCTAAATAATCAGGCGTTTTCGCGACGACGACCGCGTTCGCGATCACCACCACCGCCATGCGCAGCATCACCCTCGGTCGCGCGACGCTCCGAAGCCATCGGATCGTGCTCGAGGATTTCGCCCTTGAACACCCAGACCTTGACGCCGCAGATGCCGTAAGCCGTGTTCGCTTCGGCCGTGCCGTAATCGACATCGGCGCGCAGCGTGTGCAGCGGCACGCGGCCTTCGCGGTACCATTCCATGCGCGCGATCTCGGCGCCGCCGAGACGGCCGGCGCAGTTGATGCGGATGCCTTCGGCACCAAGCCGCATCGCCGATTGAACGGCGCGCTTCATGGCGCGGCGGAACGCGATACGACGCTCGAGCTGCTGGGCGATCGACTGGGCGACCAGGGTCGCGTCGATTTCCGGCTTGCGCACTTCAACGATGTTGAGGTGCGTCTCGGACTTCGTCATCTCCATCAACTTCTTGCGAAGCTTCTCGATGTCGGCGCCCTTCTTGCCGATGATCAGACCCGGACGCGCCGCATGGATGGTGACGCGGCACTTCTTGTGCGGACGCTCGATCACGACCTTGGAGATCGCGGCCTGCTTGAGTTCCTTCTCAAGATACTTGCGGATCTTGATGTCCTCATGCAGCAGCTTGCCGTACTCGCCGGTGTTCGCGAACCAGCGCGAATCCCAGGTGCGGTTGATGCCGAGGCGCAGACCGATCGGATTGACTTTCTGGCCCATTATGCGGCCTCCCCTTTTTCTTCGACTTCACGAACGACGATCGTGAGGTGCGAGAACGGCTTCTCGATACGGCTGGCGCGACCGCGACCACGAGCGTGGAAACGCTTCATGACGATCGACTTGCCGACATAGGCTTCCGCCACGATCAGTGCATCGACATCGAGGTCGTGGTTGTTTTCCGCGTTGGCGATCGCCGATTCCAGCGTCTTCTTGACCGTGCCGGAAATCCGCTTGGCCGAGAATTCGAGGTCGGAAAGCGCTGTCGCGACCTTCTTGCCGCGGATCAGCGCGGCAACCAGGTTCAGCTTCTGCGGGCTGATACGGATCGTGCGCAGAACGGCGCGCGCTTCGTTGTCAGCAAGCCTGCGCGGAGCTTTGGCCTTGCCCATGATTATTTCCTCTTCGCCTTCTTATCCGCGCCGTGACCGTAATAGGTCCGGGTCGGAGCGAATTCACCGAACTTGTGACCGACCATGTCCTCGTTCACCGAGACGGGAACATGCTTCTGGCCGTTGTAGACACCGAAGGTGAAGCCGACGAACTGCGGCAGGATGGTGGAGCGACGGCTCCACATCTTGATCACCTCATTGCGACCACCTTCACGAACCTTGTCCACCTTCTTGAGAAGGTAGCCGTCGATGAAGGGGCCTTTCCAAATAGAACGAGTCACTTGGCGTTACCTCTTCTTAGCTCTTGCGCTGATGGCGCGAGCGCAGGATGAACTTGTCGGTCGCCTTGTTGGACCGCGTCTTCTTGCCCTTGGTCGGCTTGCCCCACGGGCTGACCGGATGACGGCCACCGGAGGTGCGGCCTTCACCACCGCCATGCGGATGGTCGACCGGGTTCATGGTCACGCCGCGATTGTGCGGGCGCTTGCCGCGCCAGACCGTGCGGCCGGCCTTGCCGTCATTGATGTTGCCGTGGTCGGGGTTCGACACGGCGCCGACGGTGGCCATGCAGGAGCCGTGAACGACACGCTGCTCGCCCGAGTTGAGGCGCAGGATGGCCATGCCCTGGTCGCGACCGACCAGTTGGCCGTAGCCGCCGGCCGAACGAGCAACCTGGGCGCCCTTGCCTGGCTTCAGCTCGATGTTGTGGACGATCGTGCCGACCGGCATCGAGGCCAGCGGCATCGCATTGCCCGGCTTCACGTCGACGGATTCACCGGCCACGATCTTGTCGCCGGCGGCAAGGCGCTGCGGGGCGATGATGTAGGACAGCTCGCCATCGTCGTACTTGATCAGCGCGATGAAGGCGGTGCGGTTCGGATCGTATTCAATGCGCTCGACCGTGCCGACGACGTCGAACTTGCGGCGCTTGAAGTCGATGATGCGGTACGAACGCTTGTGACCGCCGCCGATGAAGCGGGCCGTGATGCGGCCGTGATTGTTGCGGCCGCCCGACTTGGTCAGGCCTTCGGTCAGGCCCTTGACGGGCTTGCCCTTGTAGAGGCCCGAGCGGTCGACGATGACCAGCTGGCGGGTGCTCGGCGTTACCGGGTTGAATTTTTTAAGTGCCATTGTCCTGTCCTCGCGGCCTAGCTCAGAGACCCGTCGCGACGTCGATCGACTGGCCGTCGGCCAGCGTCACTACCGCCTTCTTGACGTCGCTCTGGCGGCCGATCGTGCCGCGGAAGCGCTTGATCTTGCCCTTGCGGACAAGCGTGTTCACGGCCGTAACCTTGACGCCAAACAGCGCTTCGACAGCGGCCTTGATTTCCGGCTTCGACGCCTTCTTGGCGACGTTGAAGACGACCTGGTTGTTCTCGGAAGCCATGGTCGACTTTTCGGTGATCGCCGGCGAGACGATCACGTCGTAATGACGAAGGTCGGTCATTTAAAGCGCTCCTCGAGAGCCTCGACGGCGGCCTTCGAAAGGACCAGCGTGCCGCGGCGAAGAATGTCGTAGACGTTGATGCCCTGGATGGGCAGCACGTCGATGTTCGGGATGTTGGTCGCTGCCAGCTTGAAGTTCTGGTCAAGCTCGGCACCGCCGATCACCAAAGCGTTGGTCAGGCCCAGCGTCGCGAAATTCGCGATCAGCGCCTTCGTCTTGGCCTCGGTCAGCTTCAGCTCGTCGATGATGATGATCGACGCGCTCTTGGCCTTGGCCGAGAGAGCATGGCGCAAGCCCAGGGCGCGAACCTTCTTCGGCAGATCGTGCTCATGGCTGCGAACGACCGGGCCGTGGGCTTTGCCGCCGCCGCGGAACTGCGGAGCGCGTGCCGAATGGTGGCGGGCGCGGCCCGTACCCTTCTGCTTGTACATCTTGGCGCCGGTGCGCGCGATTTCGGCGCGGCCCTTGGCCTTGTGCGTGCCCTGCTGGCGCTTGGCCAGCTGCCAGCGCACGACGCGCTGCAGGATATCCTCGCGCGGATCAAGGCCGAAAATCTCCTCGGAGAGTTTCACCTTGCCGGCGTCCTTGCCGCCAAGCGTTGTGATCTTGAGATCCATTATTCTGCTCCCTCTGCGGCCGGAGCCTCGTTCTTCGCGCCACTCTCGGCAGCAACGGCGCGGATCGCGGCAGGCTTCGGCGCATTGGCCGGCAGTGCTACCTTGGCCGCATCGCGGACCAGGATCCAGGCGCCCTTCGATCCGGGAACCGCACCGCGGATCAGGATCAGGCCGCGATCGGCGTCGGTCGAAACGATCTCGACATTCTGTGTGGTGACGCGGGTGTCGCCCATGTGGCCAGCCATATGCTTGCCCTTGAACACCTTGCCCGGGTCCTGACGCTGGCCGGTCGAGCCATGCGTACGGTGCGAAACCGAGTTACCGTGCGTCGCGCGGCCGCCACCCATGTGGTGGCGCTTGATGACGCCCTGGAAACCCTTGCCGATCGTCGTGCCCGTCACATCGACCTTCTGGCCGGCGACGAAGTGCTCGACGGTGATCTCGGCGCCGACATCGATCATGTTGTCGGCGGAGACGCGGAACTCGGCGACCTTCGCCTTCGGCTCGACGGAAGCGGTCGCGAAATGGCCGCGCATCGCCTTCGACGTGTTCTTCACCTTGGCGAGGCCAACGCCGAGCTGGACGGCCGTATAGCCGTTCTTCTCCTGCGTGCGCTGAGCCACGACCTGGCAGTTCTCCATCTGGAGAACGGTGACGGGAACATGTTCCCCGGCATCATTATAGATGCGGGTCATTCCCACCTTCTTTGCAATCACACCTGAACGCATCGGTTCAATTCCTTTAGAGTTCCGGGCCAGGGGCACCGCCCCTTACCGCGCTCTCATTCCCTTAGAGCTTGATCTCGACGTCGACACCGGCGGCCAGATCGAGCTTCATCAAAGCATCGACCGTCTGCGGGGTCGGATCGACGATGTCGAGCAGACGCTTGTGCGTGCGCATCTCGAACTGCTCGCGGCTCTTCTTGTCGACGTGAGGCGACCGGTTGACCGTGAACTTTTCGATCCGCGTCGGCAGCGGAATGGGGCCGCGGACGTTTGCTCCGGTGCGCTTGGCCGTCGACACGATTTCTTTCGTCGAGGCGTCGAGCACCCGGTGATCAAACGCCTTCAGGCGGATGCGGATATTCTGTCCGTTCATGCGTCACTTCCTTGTTCTGGCGCGGCGCGGGCAACTCCGCGCCCGCGACAGATCGGTTTAAGTCTAATTATTCTTTGATGGTGACGACGATGCCGGCACCGACGGTGCGGCCGCCTTCACGGATGGCGAAGCGCAGCTTCTCTTCCATGGCGATCGGCACGATCAGCTCGACATCGACCGTGATGTTGTCGCCGGGCATCACCATCTCCGTGCCTTCCGGCAGCGACACGATGCCGGTCACGTCGGTCGTGCGGAAGTAGAACTGCGGACGGTAGTTGGTGAAGAACGGCGTGTGACGGCCACCTTCGTCCTTGGTCAGGATGTAGGCTTCGGCCACGAACTTCTTGTGCGGCTT
>NZ_JBWLUX010000021.1:0-112757 GCF_057784315.1 Mesorhizobium sp. CNPSo 4684
TGTCGCCTATCCGACCTCAGACAGCCGTGCAGCCGAGCTTCCAGTCTGGCTCCACAGATATAATTGGCATCGTCCGCACGGCAGCCTAAAATCCAAAACACCAATCAGCCGCCTCGGCTCGAACCAGGACAACCTGTTGAGGCTCCACATCTAGTCGAGCTCGAAGGGAAGTCGGCGAACCTCGAAGCGTTGGACCTATCCCTTAGGGGCAGAGCGATACTGTTTGCAGAGAGTCCATCTCCGGACCGGGCGCGCGCCGGCATCGAACTCATGCGCCGTGCGCTTGCCGTCGATCCCACCCTGCCCGGGACGTCGCCCTTTCAATAGCGTTCTTGACCATGGCCGTGAACCGTTGGCTACCGGACGTCACCGCCGGGGTCGCTGAAGCACGCCGATGCGCCGATGCCGCCGTCGAAATCGATCCGGACATTGCACTAGGCTATGGCATCTCGTCGATTGTGGCCTTGATGGAAAAGGACGGCGCCCGCGTCGAGACCGACTCCCTCAAGGCCTTCGAAATCAACCCTAACCATACCCTCGTTCAAGTGGGACGCGGCAATGCGTTCACGCACGGGGGCCGGCCACTGGAAGCTATCCCCTACTTTGAGGAGGCCATCCGGCTCGACCCGGCGCTGACTCACCAGAACCTGCACCACCTTGCAAGGGCGTACCTCTTCGGAGCACGCTACGAAACGGCAGCATCGCTGCTCCGGGCGCGCATCCTGCTGGTCCCAAAAACCGATATGTCGCGGATACTTGTGCTCGGCGCTTGGTCATTTGGGTGAGGAGGCCCGCCGAGTCTGGAACGATCTAACTGCCATCAACCCGGCCTATTCACTTCGGGAACGCCTTTCGAACTTCTGGTTCGCCAGTCCGTCCGATCCGGAGCGAATTATTGAAGGTGCCGCCAAAGCAGGTTTGCCGATCTAGCGCACAATTCCGGTGGTGGATCCTCGGATATTACCCTAGTCGCTGTGAAGGAGCCTGCGGATACGCGTCGATACTACAATGTCCGATTATGGCACCTTTCATACGGGCAGCCTTGGGGCCGGAAGCGGACTGGCAGCTTCAGGCTGCGAGTCTTCGTGAGCGGACATAAATGGGTGGCGTGGGCATTGTCAGGATCTGACCCGATCCGGACCTTCGTTTCATGACGTTCTACGGACTCGAATCAGCCTTTCGGATTGCATATCGTCGACTAGGAAGGTCATTCATCGCGCCAGTATGGGTGGGAACAGCTGAATTGGCGCGAGCCAACCAGACGGCGTTTGGCGCCCAATATCGTTCCTTGGACCTGCGGATCATTCGCGGTCATATCGGGTACGACAGTGTAACCCTGGTCGACAAGCTGCAGTTTCAGCTCTGCCAAGTGGCGCCTGAATCCGTTTTCGATGTAGCTGCGAGGATACCGCCATCCGTTCCTGCATGCTCGCACGAGGATGTCGGAATATAGTTCAGCGCTGGCAGCTTTCACCGCTGCTTCGGAAATCAGTTTGCCGTTAGTTTGGGTGCCTTCGGACAAGCATGGCCCCGCCGACACCGACAGCACCAGTATTGCGGTCAAGACAGACAACTTTGTCATGGAGGCCCTCCGTGTTCTGAATCGACCTGGGCCTGCCAAGCGACCAGACCCTGCCGACCTGCGGAGGCTAGGATGCTGACCCGTCGGATGGAATCGTGCAAATGCAGTGTTTTCGATGTCGCATCTGTAGTATTTTCACGCTGATGTAAGGTCATCGGGTTCTGGCCACAGGTCGGCAGCGGAAGGGAAACCGGAACGATGTTTCGCGCCGTAGGCAATCCTCTCGCCGGCTTGTCGGATCGGGAGTTGCTGGTCGCGGCAAAGTTCGCGGAGGGAATGACTTATCGCGAAATCGGCGAAACACTCTTCATAGCGCCTACCACCGTTCGAACCCATCTTTCGGCCATTTATCGGAAGCTCGATGTTCGCAGCAAAGTTGCGCTTGCTGCGTTCCTTGCAGATCACCTCCAGCAGGACCGCAGCCAGGCACCACCGGGAAGCGTTTCGACCGACGAGTCGGGTCCGCCGGTCCTCGCAGTTCTCCCGTTCGACAATCTAGGCGGAGAAGAACGCTGGACTCGTATCGCGGATGGTTTGTCGGCGGACCTCATAGTTGATCTCGCCCGCTACCGGGACCTTGCGGTGATCGCCCGTCAGACAATGCTTTCTTACAAGGGACGGCGTGTTGACGTGCGAGCCCTCGGACGAGAGTTGAATGCCGACTACGTGATCGAGGGAAGTTTTCAAGCGGACGGGCAGCGGGTGCGCATCCGCGTCCAACTCGTCGACGCACACACAGGGGTCGATGTTTGGACGGTGCGTTACGATCGTTCCGCGAAGAACCTGTTTGCGATGCTGGACAGCGTGACCGAGAACGTCATCAATGTCCTCGCAACTTGCCACGGTCAGCTCGCCAATCTGCGCCGTGATGCGGCTCGTCGGAAGCCTCCAGCAAGTTTGCAGGCCTATGACTGCTATCTGCTTGGGCTTGAGCAGAAGCACCTTTTCACCCGAGAGTCGAACAAGGAGGCGATACGGCTTCTGGCGCGTGCGATCGAACTCGACCCGGGTCTAGCAAGAGCCTGGACCGCGCTGGCACTTGCGCACGCTGTGGACGCTATCAACGGGTTTACCGACAACGTTTCCGGCTCGATCGAGAGCTGGAGCAAATGTGTCAAGCAAGCGCTGGCGCTCGATCCGGCCGATTTTTACGCCCGCATAATGCTTGCTGATCTTCGAGCATTGCAAGGCGACGTCGAGGCTGCTGTCGAAGAACATGACCGAGTGTTGGCGGCTGCTCCAAATGACGCTGACTCACTTGCCTTCCTTGCGGGTAGCCTTGCTCTTGTTGGCAGCGACCCGATGCGGGGATACGAACTGGCCAAGCGAGCGGTCCGGCTAAATCCTCATGTTCCCTGGTATTACGGAATGCTTGCGCGATGCAGCTACGTTCTAGGCCTTTATCGGGAAGCGCTGGTCGCGCTACGTCAATCTGCGCCAGATTCACCCGCCACACTTCTGTTTCTGGCAATAGCTCATGCGATGCTCAATGAAACGCCTCAGGTCGCCAGGATCAATTCGCGACTGAAGCACGAGTTCCCGGACTTCACACCCGAAGTGTTTATCAGCACCTATCCGGTTACCAATCCTGTCGCCATTGCTGCGATCAGAGAAGGCGCCCGTCGCGCGGGTTTGGCGTAGCTTCATTCCTGGTCAACACTGGACGCGTGGTAGCTCGCTCGGGCCTAGGTCCTATATCGTTGCCACAAGCGGCGAATGTCCGCTGGTGGCGCGACTACGACCTACAGCATGGCCATCCATGACGTCTGCTTCTGGGCGGAGACGAGTTCATCTTTATGGCCGACTTGAGGCGCAGAGCGAAATATCGGCATCGCGTCGCAGCGAGATTCAATCGCGGCTCAGAGCTCGCCGGAGAGCACTGAAACGAATGCGATATTGCGCCGGCGTCAGCCCGACCTTGCGGCGGAAGAGACGCCCGAAAAAACTCGCATCCTCGTAACCGACTTCATTGGCCACTGCTTCGACAGGGAGATCGCCCGTCTCCAGCAACTGCTTGGCCTGCTCGAGCCGGAGCGCGTGGATGTAGTCGATTGCCTTCATTTCCGTGGCCTTGGCGAAGCGGCGCACGAAGGAGCGCTCGGACAGGCCTGACAGCTTGGTCATTGCGGCGACGGGCGCGGGCGTCCGGTAGTTGCGTTCGGCCCATTTCTGGCAGCGGTTGATCACCCCGTCGTCGGTCTGGCGAAACCGCATCAGCGCGGCGAAGGGCTGCTGGCCCATATCGTGCCACTGCAGCATGTAGACCTTGGCGACCTCCATCGCCTCCCTGAGGCTGACGAAGCGCGCGATCAGATAGAGGGCAAGATCCTGCCAACTCGAGCCGCCCCCGGCCATGACGATGCGCTGGGCCTCGCCGCTCAGCACGAGCGACTGGCCCGGCCTCACCTTAACGCCGGGATAGTTGTTCGTGAGCGTCTCGACATAGCCCCAGTGAATGGTGGCCTCGCGATTGTCGAGCAGCCCGGCCTCGCCGAGCAGCACCGCGCCAGAACATGCGCTGGCCAGCATGGCGCCGTCGTCATGCGCTCGCTTCAGCCAGGCGGCTTCGGCATCATACTGTCCGGCAACGCTTTCGCCCGGATTGACGAAGAAATCTGGAATACAGACGATGTCGGGGTGCGGGCAATCGGCAAGGCCGTGGTCTGGGCGCACCCAGATGCCGTTTGCCGCGCGAAACGGGCTGCCGTCCCCGGCAACCACATAGGGCCGCATGCGCGGCGTGCCTGCGGCTCCGCTGGTGATGAACAGGAAATCCCTGCCGGGCGAGGAAAACAAGTCGAACATGCCGTAGATCGTGGAGGCGGTAGCCTCCGGAGCGGCAAGGATCGCTACATTCAATGGTCTGGTCTGTTCAATCATGGCAGAAATGACCGCCTTCCAGCATTTTCGACTTTAGCGGCCGTGCCCGTGCCGCGCTAGCGTGTGTGCGTGCGTGCGTGAAACGAGGAGACCGCCCCATGGCCGCCACCGCTACCCTTGCATCATCGAGCATCGAAAGCTTCCGTTCCATCTTGCAAGGTGAGGTGCTGGAGCCGTCAAACTCATCCTACGACACGACGCGAACCGTCTGGAACGGCATGATTGACCGCCGTCCTACCCTCATCGCGCGTTGCCGGAATGCCGCCGATGTCGTGGCGTCGGTGAATTTTGCGCGCGAAAACGGGCTGGTGATCGCGATCCGCTCGGGCGGTCATAATGTTGCAGGCTACGCCGTCTGCGACGGCGGGCTGATGATCGACATGTCGCTTATGAAGGGCATACAGGTCGCGCCCGACCTCGACCGTGCCTTCGTCGAGGGCGGTGCCACCTGGGCCGATGTCGATGCGGCCACCACCCCGCTTGGCCGCGCTACGCCGGGCGGTCTCATCTCGGCGACGGGCGTTGCCGGCCTGACGCTTTCTGGCGGCATCGGCTGGCTGCGCGGCAGCCACGGTCTCAGCGTCGACAATCTGCTGGCCGCCGATCTGGTCACCGCCGATGGCAACCTCATCCATTCCGACGCGACGCAGAACCCGGATCTCTTCTGGGCGCTGCGCGGCGGCGGCGGCAATTTCGGCGTGGTGACGAGCTTCGAGTTCAAGCTGCACCCGATCGAGCCGGAGCTGATGTTGTGCGGTCCGACCTATCCCGAGGAGCGTGCCAACGAGATCATTCCGCTCTGGCGCGACTTCATGCAGACCGCACCCGATCGCCTAAGCGGCCTGGCGGAATTCTCCACGCTGCCGGACGATCCCTCGATCCCCGAGCATGCAAGGGGCCGGCGCGTCCTGGCGCTCGCGCATGTCTATGACGGACCGGCCGACGAGGGCGAGCGCGTCGTGGCGCCGTTGCGCAGCTTTGGGGAACCGCTCGTCGATTTCAGCGGCCGCATGTCGTATCGAACCATCCAGTCGCTCTATGACGGGCTGTTCCCGAAAGGCCGCGACCGCTGCTACTGGAAATCCACCTACCTCTCGCGCCTCGACGACGAGGTCATCGAGGAGATCACCGTGCGGATGGCGAAACGGCCCTCCGAAATGACCTTCACCTCAATCTGGAAGTTCGGCGGTTTCGTTCAGCGCGTTGCAGCCGATGAGACTGCCTTCGGCGACCGCTCCATGCCCTTCATGCTCAGCCTCGACGCCATTTGGCCAGGCGCTGACGAGGACGATGCGAACATCGGCTGGGTTCGCAGCTTCTGGCAGGACATGCAGCGCTACTCGACCGGCCGCCTCTATCTAAACTTCCCCGGCCATGGCGAAGGAGCGGATCTCGTGTGCGACGCCTTGGGAGCCGATGCCTATGCGAAGCTCGCCAAGATCAAGCACAGATACGATCCGGACAATCTGTTCCGCCTCAACCAGAACATCCTGCCAATGCCCTGACGCACAATCCAAATCCGGCCTACGGTGGCTACTCTCATTTCGGCCAAGGCGGTTTTGATCGCTCTAAGTCGCGAGCGACGCCCGCGTGGTCGCCGTGATGTCCGCTTTCAACAGATCTGCCCGCAACGGCCGATATGAGGCGTATTGCTGACCGACAGCTTTTTGGCCGGAAGCGGACTTGCGGCTTGGAGGCTTGGAATGTGAGAAGCGGACGTTCAGGCGCCCCCGTGCATCGACGCGATCTGACCCATCTCGGAAGTCGGGCCGGATAGACTCCAGGGCAGATCACCAATACAATCCCAGGTGCCGGGTTTCTGAAAGTATTCAACCCACATGGCCGAGATTCGAACCCAACGCCGCCTTGCCGCGATTCTGGCTGCTGATGTCGTTGGCTTTTCGCGCCTCATGGAGCACGACGAGGCTGGCACACTGGCCGCTCTCAAAGCGCGGCGGCGCGATGTTCTGGTTCCATTGGTTGCCCAGCACCACGGCCGCGTGGTCAAGGTGATGGGCGACGGTGTGCTGGTGGAATTTGGCAGTGCGGTTGATGCCGTCCAATGCGCCGTCGAATTACAAAAGGGTTTTACCGGGGCCAACGAGAGCGTGGCGAAGGCCTACCGCATCGTCCTGCGTATCGGCATCAATCTGGGCGACGTCATCGTCGAGGGCAGCGAGCTCTATGGCGACGGTGTCAACGTGGCAGCCCGGCTGGAGGGTCTGGCTGAGCCCGGCAGCATCTACGTCTCCGCCACCGTGCACGATCATGTCACCGGCAAGCTGACACTGGCGTTCGACGATCTCGGCGAGCACGCGCTCAAGAATATCGCAAAGCCGGTGCAGGTTTACCGCGCCGGAATAGGGGGGACCCGCAAACGCGCGGTGCAACCGGTGCCTCAACTCCCGGATAAACCCTCGATCGCGGTTCTGCCCTTCGTCAACATGAGCGGCGATCCCGAGCAGGAGTACTTTTCCGACGGCATCACCGAGGACATTATCACCGACCTTTCGAAGGTGTCCGGACTCTCCGTGGTCGCGCGCAATACGGTCTTCACCTTCAAGGGCAAGGCGGTATTAATCGAGGAAGTGGCGAAGAAGCTGAATGTCGCCTACGTCCTGGAAGGAAGTGTACGCAAGGCTGGAGGACGGGTGCGCATCACGGCTCAGCTAATCAATGGTCGTGGCGGCGACCATATCTGGGCCGAGAGATATGACCGGACGCTGGACGATATCTTCAAACTGCAGGACGAGATTTCCAAGACCATAGTCGATGTCCTCAAAGTGAAGCTGTTGCCCGAAGAACTGGAGACTATTACAAACCGCTCGACCGACAACCCAGAGGCTTACGAGACGCTGTTGATGGGCAGGTCGTTCCTCAATAGGGGAGTCGAGACCAAGTTTATCAAAACAGCGCAGCGACTGTTTGCCAGAGCTGTTGAAATTGACCCAAATTATGCGCGCGCTTATGCCGCTTTGGCTGATTGTGAGTGGCTTCTGTTGACTTGCAACGATCCCGACGCCAGCTTCGAGGCAGTCCTTTCCAACAGCGCACGGGCGCTGGAACTTGAGCCAGGTCTCGCCGACGCCCACGCATCACGTGGCGGGGCCTTGTTCGTACATGGCCGGTATGCCGAGGCGGAGGTGGAGTTCGAGCGAGCTTTAGAGTTAGACGCCAGTTCTTCCGATACCTATTTCGCTTACGGCCGGAATTGTTTCATTCAAGGTCAATACGAGAAAGCTGCCGCTCTGTACCAGCGTGCCGCATCGTTGTCACCCGATGACTATCGGGTCTGGACCAATCTAGTGATGGTCTATGTTTCACTTGGCCGCAGCGACGACGCCAAGGAAGCAGCAAGGCAAGGTGTTCTGGGTGTGGAGAAGGAAGTCAAAGCGCATCCCGACAATGCCACCGCGCTATGTTACGGCGCCACAATGCTGGCGGAAATTGGCGAGATTGAACGCGCGCTATCGTGGGCCTCCCGTGCTGAAATGTTCGCCGGCGACAACATTGCGGTTCAATACAACATAGGCTGTTTTTATGCGAAGCTGGGCAAGACGGAGCAGGCTATCGATTGCCTGGAACGTCAGCTAACTGCATCACATGCCTACCTCATTTTGCGCATGCCTTGGATGCGTCAGGATAGCGACCTCGACTCGCTCCGCGCTCATCCCCGTTATGTCGCGCTTGTCAATCGGATGGGGGCCCAAATAGCCGCGACTGGGGCTTGAATATCAGCAGGCCACGAGGAGAGTGAAGCAATGACTCTGAATATGATGCCCAGAAAATGAGTTGGTTGAAGGCAGGTCCGTTCCAGGCGCAACTACGCCCTCAAGCGCGGTCGCCGGTAATGTCCGCTGTCAGGTGGTGGCACAACTAACTTTAACGGCCGACATTGGGCGCAAAGCCGCCGTCTCGATGCATTCCCGCTTTATCCATAAGCACCCGAGACTCGGGCTGAGGCGCGACTCAGAAAGGTCGAATAGATTCAAAGAAACCAAGGGATATTGTCATCGCGCCCATTTGCGCGCTAGTCAGCGCTATGACGCGTCGAACCCGGTTGATGGACTCATGAAGCCGCTGGTCCTGATCGCCTCGAAGGACCCGGATTTTTTCCTGGTCTTCGGGCACATACTTTCCGTAGCCGGCTTCGAAACACAGCTGATCACGGGAGACCGGGAAATCGCACGCGCCATCGCGGCCACAACCCCGCTTGCCATGATCATGGACTGCAATCCAGGGGACCGTGCAATCGTCAAGCAGTGCGCCTGGCTGAAGTCTAGCGCCGCAACCAAAGGGACGCCGGTCGTGAGTCTGGTTGCCCCGCGTTCGGGCAAGCTGCATCTCGATTTGATCAAGGCTGGCGTCGACGAGATATTTTCGCGGCCGTTCGCCCCCGAACAGCTTCTGGCCTGGCTGCACGGCAAAGCGGGCCTTGCGAAGCTATCGCGCGAAACGGACTCGGGTGAGTTGGTTCAGGGCGATTTCCGGCTCGAGCGGCAGACTCACCGGACATTCTTCAAGCAAAACGAGATCCTGATGCCACCGATCGAGTTCAAGCTTTTGCGCAGCCTTTTGGGGCAGCCTGGCAAGGTCTTCAGCCGCGAGGAACTGGTCGCGACCGCCTGGCCTGAACATGCCGCCGCGACCGATGTGCGGGGCGTCGACGTCCATATAGCCAGGCTGCGCAAAAGGCTTCGGGCGTCCGTGGGAAGCGATGTGATCCGGACGGTCCGCTCGGCTGGCTACGCGTTTGCGCCGGACTGGTGACCTGCTCGGCGATTCCGGCAGTTGGCGCTCGTGCGCGCCCATTGCCGGCACGCCGGTCCACACGCATCTGCTCTCAATGGCTCAGGATGGTATCCAGGAACAGCCGGGCGCGTGGGTGAGCGGCTGTTGAGAAAAAGTCTTTGGACGAGGCATGTTCGACAATGCGGCCTTCGTCCATGAAAACGATCTCATCCGCGACTTCGCGTGCGAAACCCATTTCATGGGTCACGCAGACCATGGTCACACCGCTTGCCGCCAGCGCGATCATGACGTCCAGGACTTCCTTGATCATTTCCGGGTCGAGCGCCGAGGTGGGTTCGTCGAACAGCATGATGCGGGGATTGAGGCAAAGCGCGCGCGCGATCGCCACGCGTTGTTGTTGGCCGCCCGACAACTGGGCCGGATAGGCCTGCGCCTTTTCGGGGATGTGCACCGCTGTCAGATGCTGCATGGCGATCTCTTCGGCCTCCCGTGCCGGTTTCAGGAGAACGCGGCGCAGCGCCAGCGTGCAGTTGGCGAGCACGGTGAGGTGCGGAAACAGGTTGAAGCTCTGAAACACCATGCCTGTCTGCCGGCGCGCCTTCGTGGTATCGCGGCCATCTTTGTCCAGAGTTGCCGCTTCGAACTGAATCGTTCCCTTTTGGAAGGGCTCGAGACCGTTGATGCAGCGGATCAAGGTCGACTTGCCGGAGCCGGACGGTCCGCAAACGACGATGCGTGCGCCTGCTCGTACGGAAAGATCGATGTTTTTCAAAACGTGCAGGGCACCGAACCATTTGTTGAGGCCGTCGATCCGGACATGAGCGGTGGATTGAAGGGCCGGGACTGGAGGTGGGGCTTGAGCGAGCATCAGCGGCGTCCAACTGCAAGGCGCTGCTCGATGCGCTTCACGCCATAAGCAAGTATCAGCGCTAGCGCGAGAAACAGGATGCCGGCAACGGTCAGCGGCTCTGCGTATCGATAGGTTTCAGAAGCGATATCGAAGGCGCGTCCGAGCATTTCGGGCACGGCCAGGATTGCAAGATAGGGCGTCGCCTTGAGGATCGAAACAAGATAGTTGCCCAACGGTGCCGCGACGTTGCGCAACATCTGCGGCGCGATGACGAAAACGACCGTGTCGCGGCGGGTGAGCGACAAGGCTCTGGCCGCTTCCTGCTGGCCTTTTGGGATCGCGTCGATGCCCGCTTTGAACACCTCCGCCAGATAGCCGCTGTAGTACAGGCTCAGCCCCAGTATGCCGACTGTCATGGCGCCAAGCCGGATCCCGTAGAAGGGCAGGACGAAATAGAGGAAATAGAGCCAGGCCAGAACCGGCGTCGAGCGGATGAAGTCGATCAGGAAGCGGACGGCGAGACCAGTCACACCGCCCCCGCGGCGGGTCAGTTCGAAAGTGAAGCCAAGCGCCGAAGCGCCGAGACAACTCAACACCGTCGCGAGCAGAGTCGTTCCGATCGCCGCGATGATCGTCGGGACGGTCGATAGTGCGAAATCGAAGTTAAATCCCACGCGGCGTTCCTCTTTCGGGATTGACCCGCGCCTCGAGCCAGCGGCCTGCAAGCGCGATCGGATAACAGACGACGAAGAAGGCCAGCAGCAGCGCCGAATAGATCGCCACGGGGTCGTAGTCGGTCTGCGCGATTTCCTTGGCGCGGAAGGTCATGTCCGTCAGCGTGACCAGCGAGACGAGGGAAGTCGCCTTGACGAGCTGGATAAGGTTGTTGACAAAGGTCGGGCTCATCGCGACCAGCGCCTGCGGCAGCTCGATCAGGAGCAGGATCGCCGGGCGCGAGAGGCCGAGCGCCATGCCCGCCTCGCGTTGGCCGGCGGGCAGAGACTGCAACCCGGCGCGAACCGCCTGGCTGGCATAGCCGCCAGTGTTGAGACCGAGCACCAATGCACTGACGGTGAGCGCCGACAGAGTGACCCCCATCACCGGCAGCACGTAGTAAAAGAAGAAGAGCAGGACGACGACCGCTGAGCTACGCCAGAATTCGATCACGGCGGTAACCAGAAAGCGCGTCATGCCCGTGGTCAGAAACTGCGCGACGCCGAAGACGAGCGCGAAGGGGACCGCAAAGACCAGGCCATAGGCGGTCACCTCCGCGGTGACGCCCAGCCCCTGCAGAATGCCCAGCCAGATCTCGATCATGTTCACGGGGTGCCTCAACTGTTCGTCGGGGCGGGCGGCGACGATGTCAGTATCGTTTCGGCGTGCCCGAGGAGGGCGGTTTTGCGCCGAGAAATCGCGCTCTCCGGACCGGACCTCATGACACCCTCCGCGCCGTGGAAAGAACGATCGCCTGTAGGAGCAGGCCATCGGTGGTTCTCTCATAAACCCGGTGGGAATCGAATGTCAATAAACATATACTTACTATTGCGAAAGTTTACATTATAGTGCGAGTGCCGTCGGCACCGCCGTTGGCCGGTAATTGCGCGCTACGCTACGATGACGGCTGAAACTCGTTGAATCGGACCGCTTCAGGGCTCTTTTGATCGTCCCCGACCGGGCGTTGCTTGACGCGTTCCCGGCTCAAACGGGGACAGGATGGCTACATCGCACAACGATACCGAGGGACGCGCGCGCAGCTCGCGCATGCTGCGCACCGCGCTCGGACCCGCCATCGCCCGGTTTCTCGACGATCCCGCGATCGTTGAAATAATGCTGAACCCGGATGGTCGTATCTGGGTGGATCGGCTTTCGGAAGGTTTGGCCGATTCAGGGGAAATGCTGGCGCCTGCCGCTGGCGAGCGGATTGTGCGCCTGGTCGCCCATCATGTCGGCGCCGAGGTCCATTCCCGTTCCCCGCGCGTCTCGGCCGAGTTGCCGCAGACCGGCGAGCGTTTCGAGGGCCTGTTGCCGCCTGTCGTCCCAGCACCCGCCTTCGCGATCCGCAAGCCTGCGGTGGCCGTGTTCACGCTCGATGACTACGTCGCGGCAGGAACAATGTCCGCCGGTCAGGCCGCGATATTGCGCGACGCGGTTGCCGGTCGCGCGAACATCCTTGTCGCCGGCGGCACATCGACTGGCAAGACCACCCTCACCAACGCGCTGCTCGCCGAAGTGGCGAAAGGGATGGATCGGGTCGTCATCATCGAGGACACCCGCGAACTGCAGTGCGCGGCGCCCAACCTTGTCGCAATGCGCACCAAGGATGGCGTCGCCACGCTGGCCGACCTGGTTCGCTCTTCGCTGCGCCTGCGGCCCGATCGCATTCCCGTCGGCGAGGTGCGTGGCTCCGAGGCCCTCGAGCTGCTGAAGGCATGGGGAACCGGCCACCCCGGCGGCATCGGCACCCTTCATGCGGGCTCCGGCATCGGCGCCCTGCGCCGCCTTGAGCAGCTTATCCAGGAAGCCGTCGTCACTGTCCCGCGTGCCTTGATCGCCGACACGATCGGCCTCGTCGCCGTCCTGTCCGGACGTGGCACCGCGCGACGGCTTAGCGAACTCGTCCGGGTCGAGGGTCTCGGCCCTGACGGCGATTATCGCATTGCTAAAGCCACATCGATCAACCCAGGGGAAACCTCATGATCCGCCTCCTTGTACGCTGCCACCGCCGCCTGGCCACGGGGGCCACCGCCCTTGCCGTCAATCTCCTGGTCGCCTCGAGCGCCCACGCGTCAGGCTCCTCGATGCCGTGGGAACAGCCCCTCGAAAAGATCCTGCAGTCCGTCGAGGGACCGGTCTCCAAGATCATCGCCGTCATCATCATCATCGTCACCGGCCTGACGCTGGCCTTCGGCGACAGTTCGGGCGGCTTCAGGCGGCTCATCCAGATCGTTTTTGGCCTTTCGATCGCCTTTGCGGCGTCGAGTTTCTTCCTGTCGTTCTTCTCGTTCGGCGGCGGAGCGTTGATCTGATGACAACCGCCCTTGAACAACTCGACGCGGTGCCGGGATGGACGGTGCCGGTTCACCGGGCGCTGACGGAGCAGATCCTGCTCGGCGGCGCGCCGCGCGCAATCGCGATCCTGAATGGCACGCTTGCGGGCGCTGTTGGTCTTGGGCTGCGGCTGTGGCTGGTCGGTCTCCTCATCTGGGCAATCGGACATCTCACGGCGGTATGGGCCGCCAGGCGCGATCCTCTGTTTTTCGAAGTTGGGCGCCGACACCTGCGGCTCCCCGGACATCTTTTGGTTTGAGTGCGCCGCTATGATGAGCCTTGCCGAATACCGCCGGACCGCTGCTCGCCTTGCCGACTATCTGCCTTGGGCAGCTCTCGTCGCGCCTGGCGTCGTGCTCAACAAGGATGGCAGTTTTCAGCGCACCGCGAGGTTTCGCGGCCCCGATCTCGACTCCGCCGTCGCGGCAGAGCTTGTTGCGGTGGCGTCGCGCATCAACAATGCCTTTCGTCGCCTCGGCTCGGGCTGGAGCGTCTTTGTCGAAGCGCAGCGGCACGAAGCCGCCTCCTATCCCGAGAGCCAGTTTCCCAATGCGGCCTCCAGCCTGCTCGATGCCGAGCGCAAAGCCGATTTCGACGAGGAGGGGGTCCATTTCGTATCGAGCTACTTTCTCACATTCCTGTTTTTGCCACCGCCCGAAGACGCCACGCGCGCCGAGGGGTGGCTTTATGAAGGTCGCGACCAGTCGGGCGCGGATCCAGGCGAGATCGTGCGCGCCTTTGTCGACCGGACAGAGCGCGTGCTGTCCCTGCTCCACGGGTTCATGCCGGAATGCCATTGGCTCGATGACGGCGAAACGCTCACCTACCTGCATTCGACCATCTCGACCAAACGCCATAAGGTGCGCGTCCCCGAGACGCCGATCTATCTCGATGCGCTGCTGGCCGATGAACCGCTCGCCGGCGGGCTCGAGCCGCGACTTGGCGACAAGCATCTTCGCGTGCTCTCGATTGTCGGCTTCCCGACCGCCACGACACCCGGCCTGCTTGATGACCTCAATCGGCTGGCCTTCCCCTACCGCTGGTCGACCCGAGCGATCCTGCTCGACAAGGTCGACGCTGTCCGACTGTTGACCAGAATACGGCGGCAATGGTTCGCGAAGCGCAAGAGCATCGCCTCGATCCTCAAGGAGGTGATGACCAACGAAGCGTCAGCCCTCCTCGACACCGACGCCGCCAACAAGGCGGCCGACGCCGACACGGCGTTGCAGGAGCTCGGCGCCGACATGGCGGGCATGGCCTATGTCACCGCCACCGTCGCCATATGGGATTGCGACCCGCGCGTTGCCGACGAGAAATTGCGGCTTGTCGAGAAGGTCATCCAGGGCCGCGACTTCACGGCAATTGCCGAGACCGTCAACGCCGTCGACGCCTGGCTTGGTTCCTTGCCCGGGCACGCCTACGCCAATGTCCGTCAGCCGCCCATCTCAACGCTCAATCTCGCCCACATGATGCCCCTTTCCGCCGTGTGGGCGGGGCCGGAACGGGACGAGCATCTGGTCAGCCCTCCCTTGCTTTACGGCAAGACCGAAGGCTCGACCCCGTTCCGGTTGGTCCTTCATGTCGGCGATGTCGGTCATACGCTGGTCGTCGGTCCCACTGGCGCCGGCAAGTCGGTGCTGCTCGCGCTGATGGCGCTGCAGTTCTGCCGCTACCGCAAGGCTCAGATATTCGCCTTCGACTTCGGCGGCTCTATCCGCGCCGCTGCGCTCGCCATGGGTGGCGACTGGCACGATCTCGGGGGGCACCTCACCGAAGGCGTGGACGCCTCCGTTTCGTTGCAGCCGCTCGCCCGGGTTCATGACACGTACGAGCGCGCCTGGGCAGCTGACTGGATCGTCGCTATCCTGATGCGCGAGGGCATCCAGATCACCCCGGCCGCAAAGGAGCATATCTGGGCGGCGCTGACGTCGCTTGCCTCGGCTCCCGTCGAGGAGCGCACCATCACCGGGCTCAGTGTGCTCTTGCAAGCCAATGATCTGAAACAGGCTTTGCGCCCGTACTGTGTCGGAGGCGCTCACGGCCGATTGCTCGACGCCGAGGCCGAACACCTCGGCCAGGCTTTGGTGCAGGCGTTCGAGATCGAAGGACTGGTGGGCACGCAAGCCGCGCCGGCTGTCCTGTCCTATCTGTTCCATCGCATCGGCGACCGGCTCGACGGGCGTCCGACGCTGCTCATCATCGACGAAGGCTGGCTCGCCCTCGACGACGAGGGGTTTGCCGGGCAGTTGCGCGAGTGGCTGAAGACGCTGCGCAAGAAGAACGCCAGCGTCGTCTTCGCCACCCAGTCGCTTGCCGATATCGACAATTCGACTATTGCGCCGGCGATCATCGAAAGCTGTCCAACCCGGCTGCTGTTGCCCAATGAGCGCGCGGTTGAGCCGCAGATTACCGCCATCTATCGGCGCTTCGGCCTGAACGACCGCCAGATCGAAATCCTGGCGAGAGCGACACCCAAGCGCGATTACTACTGCCAGTCCCGTCGCGGCAACCGTCTCTTCGAGCTCGGCCTGTCCGAGGTCGGGCTGGCACTTTGCGCCGCATCCTCGAAGAGCGATCAGGCCCTGATCGGCAGCATCATCGCCGAGCATGGCCGCCACGGCTTCCTGGCGGCCTGGCTGCGTGCCCGTGACGTCGGCTGGGCCGCCGACCTCATTCCCAACCTCACCCTTCCCGAACCTGAAAAGGATTCCCAACCATGACTGTTCGTCAAAGCCGACCACGCGCCCTTCTTGTGGTCGCGGCGATGCTCGCCGCCCCGGTCGCCATCTCGCCGATGATGACTGCGCCAGCCTATGCCTTCATCGTGTTTGATCCATCGAACTATTCCCAGAATGTTCTGACGGCCGCGCGTTCGCTGCAGCAGATCACAAACCAGATCACCTCGCTTCAGAACCAGGCTCAGATGCTGATCAACCAGGCGCGTAACCTGGCGAGCCTGCCTTTGTCTTCGCTGCAGCAACTGCAACAGTCGGTGCAACGCACGCAACAGCTTCTCGGGCAAGCACAAAACATCGCCTTCGACGTCCAGCAGGTCGACAAGGCCTTTCAGCAGCAATACGGCAGCGTGTCGCTCTCTGCATCCGACCAGGAGCTCGTCACGGACGCGCGCTCGCGCTGGCAAAACACGGTGGGTGGCCTTCAGGACGCCATGCGCGTCCAGGCGGGCGTCGTTGGAAACATCGAGTCCAGCCGCGCACAGATGTCGGCGCTGGTCGACGCCAGCCAATCGGCGACGGGAGCGCTGCAGGCGACGCAAGCTGGCAATCAGCTTCTTGCGCTCCAGGGCCAGCAGCTCGCGGACCTGACCGCTATGGTCGCCGCCAACGGCCGCGCCCAGGCTCTGAGTGAGGCCGAGCGTGCCGCCGCGGTCGATCAGGGCCGCGAGCAACGCCGCCGCTTCCTGGCGCCAGGCTCCGGCTACGAGGCCGGCTCGGTCCAGATGTTCAACCGCTGAGATCGAAGGCCATGGACGGAAAACCGCTCGCTCGCACGGTGGCTGTCATCTTAGTCGCGGCCGCCGTCACGGCAGCCGCGCTCGGTATGAGGCGGAACGAGAACAAGCCGGCGGGCGAGGGCGCGCACACAACCGCAGGCTCGATGCCGAACCCGCTTCGCGATGGTCTGCGCCGCTGCCAGGTCCTCGGCGAGGCTGCCCTGCGTGACGATGGATGCGCCCGGCTATGGGCCGAACAGCGCGATCGCTTCCTCGGTCTCAAAGAACCATCGGGGCGTTCGATAGGCGAGCCGGAAGCGCCAGATGCGGCCCTGCACAAGGCCCGATAAATATGGGCAATACCGGTGTCATCGACCAATTCCTGGCCACTTTCACCCGCTACATCGACAGCGGTTTCGGCCTGCTGGGCGGCGAGGTCGCCTTTGTCGCCACCACGCTGATCGTCATCGACGTGACGCTCGCCGCGCTCTTCTGGAGCTGGGGCGCTGATGACGACATCCTTGCGCGGCTTGTCAAGAAGACGCTCTTCGTCGGTGTCTTCGCCTATCTGATATCCAACTGGAACGGACTCGCCCAAATCGTGTTCGAGAGTTTCTCCGGTCTTGGTCTCAAGGCGAGTGGAACCGGCTTCTCGGCACAGGACCTGCTGCACCCCGGCAAGGTGGCGCAAACCGGTCTCGATGCGGGACGACCATTGCTTGACGCGATCTCCGGTTTGATGGGCTACGTCTCCTTTTTTGAAAACTTCATCCAGATTGCTTGCCTGCTCTTTGCCTGGGCGCTCGTCCTGCTCGCCTTCTTCATCTTGGCGGTCCAGCTCTTTGTGACGCTGATCGAGTTCAAGCTGGCGACGCTGGCGGGCTTCGTGCTGATTCCCTTCGGTCTCTTCGGCAAGACTGCCTTCATGGCCGAGCGCGTGCTCGGCAACGTCATCTCGTCCGGCATCAAGGTTCTGGTGCTTGCCGTCGTTATCGGCATCGGATCGACGCTCTTCGGCGAATTCACCCAAGGCTTCGGCGGCGAGAGCCCCACCATCGACCAGGCCATGGCGATCGTGCTGGCGGCGCTGTCGCTGCTTGGCCTCGGCATCTTCGGTCCTGGCATCGCCAACGGCCTCGTCGCGGGTGGACCGCAGCTTGGCGCCGGTGCGGCCGTCGGCACTGGCCTTGCCGCGGGCGGCATGGCGGTTGCGGGCTATGGCGCGGCCGGCCTGGCGGCGCGAGGTGGGACAGCCGCATTCTCGGGAGCGGTGTCAGCCGCGCGTGGCGGCACGTCACTCGCTGGCGGCGCCTCGGCCGCTTATACGCTTGGCGCCGCGGGCCAAGCTGGCGCGGCAGGCATCGCCTCCGGCTTGGGCGGCATTGCGCGCGCCGGCGCTGCGGCAGCAGCCTCCCCCCTCAAGCGCGCCGCCGCAAACACCGGTCAGGCGCTTAAGTCCAGCTTCGCCTCCGGCGCCAGTTCGGCGGCTGAAATCACCGGCGGTTCGTCGACCATGGGAACGATCGGCGGCGCCGCGTTGTCAGCCGCGGCTCCTGCGTCAGGCGCGGGCAAGCCATCCGGCACTCACGCACAGCCGGAATGGGCCAGACGCTTGCAGCGCTCTCAACGCCTCTCTCACGGCGCCCAGGCCGCCGCCCACGCGGTACGCGCCGGCGACAGCCATGGCGGCGGAGCTTCGATTTCTCTTTCTGAAGGCAAATGATCCATGAATATCTTTAGGCGACCCGTGGTCCACTACGGCAAGCCCCCTCGACCGGAAACCCCCTATCAAAAGGCGGAGCAGATCTGGGATGAACGCATCGGCTCTGCTCGCGTGCAGGCCCGCAACTGGCGCGCCATGGCATTCGGGTCGCTCATCTTGTCGGCAGGCCTTTCCACTTCACTGGTCTGGCAATTGGGCCGCGGTACTGTCGTGCCCTGGGTCGTGCAGGTCGATAGGATGGGCCAGGTTCAAGCGACCGCGCCCGCGATCGCAGATTATAAGCCGACTGATCCTCAGATAGCGTGGCATCTCGCCCGCTTTGTCGAACAGGTGCGCTCCATCCCCGCCGATCCGATCATCCTGCGCCAGGACTGGCTGCGCGCCTATGAATGGACCACCGACCAGGGCGCTGCGGCGCTCAACGACTACGCCCGCGCCAACGACCCTTTCTCCAGGGTCGGCCAGCAGCAGGTCGCGGTGGATATTTCTTCGGTCATCAGGGCTTCACCCGGCTCCTTTCGTGTCGCCTGGATCGAGCACCACTACGAAAACGGCCAGCTTTCCGGCACCGAGCGCTGGACCGCGATCCTGACGATCGTGACACAGATGCCAAACGACGCCGAACGTCTTCGCGCCAATCCGCTCGGCATCTACGTCAACGCCATCAACTGGTCCCGGGAGATGAGCCAATGAACCTGCCATTGTGTGTCATCGCCGCTCCCGCTTTGACAAGGTCGGCGGTTGCCTTGGTGTTGCTATCGGGCTCCATACTTGCCGGTTGCGCCACACCGCAGAAACCACCTCAGATGTCCTATGATGCCTACGTGCCGCCTTTGCCCGCCGCTCCGGTAGCCGCGCTCGATGAAAGGCCAAAGCCGCTACACGTTCCACCAGGGTGGGTCCCGGCCCGCGGCGGTGTCGCCGGCAGCACGCCGGAGGCGCGCGTCGAGAACGCCAACGCGGCGGCGCGAGTCCAGCCGCGTCGTGAGGGCTATTACAACGCCATTCAGATTTATCCTTGGAGTGAAGGAGCCCTTTATCAGGTCTATGCCGCTCCAGGACAGATAACGGACATCGCGCTTGAGCCTGGCGAAAGCCTGACCGGCGAAGGTCCGATCGCGGCGGGCGATACCGCGCGCTGGATCATCGGCAACACCGAAAGCGGATCTGGCCTCACCCGGCGTGTCCATGTGCTGGTAAAACCTTCGCGCTCGGACATCAACACCAATCTCGTCATCACCACCGACCGGCGCAGCTACATGATCGAGCTGCAATCGGGCGAGAAGCCGTACATGCCCGCCGTGGCATGGGCCTATCCCGCGCCGTCGGCCGGACAAGCGCGTGCGATCCCCGCGACACCGGTGATTCCCGCCATCACCGCACGCAACCACCGCTATCGTCTCACCGGCGACGCGCCCCCCTGGAGGCCCGTCAGCGTTTATGACGACGGCAGGCGGGTCTATGTCGAGTTTCCAAGCGGGATCGTGCAAGGCGAGATGCCGCCCATCTTCGTCATCGGCCCGGACGGCGAGGCCGAGATTGCCAACAGCCGCGTCTACCAGAACACCCTGATCGTCGACCGTCTCTTTGGCGCGGCGGAATTGCGGCTTGGCAGTGGTAAGCGGCAACAGACCGTCAGGATCGTTCGCGCCGATGCCACGAGGAGAGGTCCGTGGATGTCAGGCAGAAACGCGGCGCCGAATGCAAGGAACGCATATCGTCAAAGGGGAGGGGAGCAATCATGAACGAGAACGAAATCCCGGCTGCCCCTATGCAGCTTCGCGCCGATCCGCCGCGCGTCACGCGCCTGTCCCGCAAGGTGCTCGCCGGCCTTGGCTTAGGTGCATCGCTTGGCGTCGGCGGTGCGCTAATCTACGCGCTTCAAACGAGTGAAACCGGCCGGCATGGCGACGAGCTGTACTCGACGTCCAACAGGCAGCCCGCCGACGGACTGGCCAGCCTGCCAGGCGACTACACCGGTCCCGTTCTTGGGCCGCCGCTGCCTGGCGATCTTGGCCGACCGATGCTTGACGCACCGCACAAGGGGCAGCCCGTCGTGCCGCCGACAATCGCGACACCCATGGTCGATGAGGCCGAACAACGCCGGCGGGCTGAAGAGGAGGCGGCCCGAATCTCGCGTGTCTTCTTCCAGACAGGGCAGTCAACTGGGGTTATGGCCGAAACCGAGCTCGGAGGAACCTCCCCGCCGAACCTTGGCGGCCCCGACCTTGCCGGTCAGATCGGCCAGTCCACCACACAGGACCGTCAACTCGACTTTCTGAATGCGGCCGCCGATCGGCGCACCGTGGCGCCGGATCGCGTCACGCCGCCAGTATCGCCCTATGTGCTTCAGGCAGGGGCTGTCATCCCGGCGGCCCTCACCACCGGTATCCGTTCCGATCTGCCCGGTCAGATCACCGCGCAGGTGACCGAAAATGTCTATGACAGCCCGTCTGGTCGTTCGCTGCTGATCCCGCAAGGCACGCGCGTCATTGGCCAATACGACAACGGGGTCGGGTTCGGCCAGCGGCGCATGCTGCTCGTCTGGAGCAGGCTGGTCTTTCCCAACGGCCGTTCCATTGTCCTTGAACGCCAGCCTGGCACTGACGCCCAAGGCTATGCCGGCCTTGAGGACGGCGTGGACTACCACTGGGCCGAGTTGTTCAAGGCGGCTGCGCTCACCACCATCCTCAGCGTCGGCGCGGAGGCCGGCTCGTCGGGCCAGGAAAATGATATCGTGCGCGCGCTACGCGGCGGCGCCTCCGACAGCATCAGCCAGGTCGGCCAGCAGATCGTTCAGCGCCAGCTCAACATCGCTCCGACGCTGACGATACGACCGGGCTTTAATGTGCGTGTCGTCGTTACGCGCGATCTCGTGCTCGAACCCTATGGAGGCTGAAATGGCCAAGTTGAAACTCGGTCCGATCGCAGACAATAAGCCAGTCAAAGTCACAGTGGAGGTGCCGGCGCGGTTGCACCGCGACCTGTCCAGATATGCCGAGATCCTAGGGCGAGACTCAGGTCAGCCATCAGCCGATCCCGTGCGGCTGATTGTGCCGATGTTGGAACGCTTCATCGCGACGGATCGCGGCTTTGCCAGAGCCAAGCAGGAGCGAAAGCCTTGAGAGCGCGGGCGTCATCGGCAAGCGGCGAATGCTCGTGAACGACTGTTACCAAGCGACGGTCGTCTAGTCTGAGGATTTGCCTTTTCCAGGCCGGGAATGCAAGGCCGGACCCTAGTCACCTGGAACCAAAGTAAGGTTCATTTTGTTCGGCTTCTGTCACAAGAGCAGGAGTTTGATCGATGGTTGGCAGGCAGGCGGACGTCGTCGTTCTGAGCGACGCGGATAGAAGTTTTCTGGAATCTCAGGTGCGCCGGCATAGAGCGCCACGCTCCTTATCGGATCGATGTCGGATGATCCTTTTGTGCGCGCAGGGCTTGCAAAGCAAGGACGTTGCCGAACGCCTGGGTGTTCATGAGCACACGACGGTGAAAGAGTTCAAAGGGATTCGACTGTACGTTACCAAGCGTTGCCGTTCATTTGCAACCCTGGCGGGTCCCGTATACCGCCGTGGCCCGGCGCGGGTTTCACTGTTGTCTCACCGGGCAATATCGCGTCGGCCATTTTGGACATGGTTGAGAAAAGGAGCATGTCAAAAGGGCAAAGGATACTGGGAGCGAAATCAGAAGGCCGACCATATTTGATGGAGTTTTTCGCGCAAAAATACGGCCTTTCGTCGAGAGCCGCCAAGGTCATCATTCGGTCTGCTCCACGAGGGGCGCGCCTGATGTTGCGCCGAATGTATTTCGCTGCCTTTGCCCTTCGGATCTGGAGACGTGCGAGCGGGCCCTTCGATCGCCTTAGCGCCTAGCAGCATTTCGGACGCCGTCCGCCAAAGCGGAGCGCTTAGCAGGGGTCGTGCTTTTTCTCTTTCACAATGGCATCACCGAAGAGGCAGATCTATGTGAAGCGGCCTCCGCCGCTTCCCGTTTCGCTCCGTTGGTGCACAAGTCCGTCACGCCGATGACGAATACGCTTAGCGGAATAATTCGGGGCCGCGAGTCGTTGTCTTCTTTAGGCGAGGGAGAGTAAGGCAAAGGGGATAGCCGCCAGACAGGCTGCGGCCCGGTCTGGCCCCATCAAGAGGAGTCCAGACATGAAAACGACTGTTTCGACCTCCTTCACAAGACGAAGCGTTGTCGCAGGACTTGCGGTAACTGGCGCATTGACATCGGCTTTGGCGAACAAGGCGCAGGCCACGCAAACGGCACCGGAGAAAAGTCTCTACGAGCGTCTGGGTGGGGTCTTCGCCATCGCTGCGGTAGTGGATCACTTCAGCGACGCCATCGTGAAGAACCCGATCGTCGGGCAGAAGTCCAAGAACCCGCAGCTGCGGAAATGGCACACCAAGAACCTCGGAAGGCTGCCCGGTCTCAAGTTCATGCGCACGCTGTGGGTCTGCGACGTTTCTGGTGGGCCTTTGAAGTTCGTGGCGACCAAGCCTGGCACGACACCGCTCGGCCTTGAGGAGGCCCACCGTGACCTGCGGATCTCTCCGGCAGAATTCGATGAGGTGGCAGCGGAGCTTGGGCGCACCCTGGACCACTTCAAGGTTTCGAAGCCCGAGAAGGCCGAGGTCCTCGCAGCCTTCGCCGCTCACAAAGAGGAGGTTACCGCCGGCTACGTCAAACAGGGTTGAAGGCCAGCCCGCCAGACGCAGCCGTGGAAGATGCGGGCGTTATCATCCATTATTCTGTCTTCCTCGCCGCGTAGATGCTTCACACGGCCTATCAGGGCCGGCTTCATCCATTGCATCGTCGGCCGCTTCATGCCCTGTGAGTGGTAGCCGTCGAACTTGACCTCAATGAATCCAGGCGTCGCCCTCAGCAGACTTCTCCACAACGGTCGGCATCAAAGGCTCGACAAACTCCAAACGCATGCACAGACTCACGCCCGGCCATTTAATTAGCTTGCGCTGAAATCGTTCCCGAAACGAAAAACCCGCCTCAAGGTAAGATGCCCCACCGGAATAAGCCGGTGGGGCTCTTAGAACAGCCATTTAGGACTCGCTGAAAGGGCTGTTCGGCGGTGACCCGGGAGGATCACATGTGCAATTTGGCGCCTTCCTTTACCCGGCACATCGGCCGAACAGATGAGGCACTCCGAACGAAAAAGCCCGCCAGCACGAGCCAACGGGCAAGTCTGTGGGGATCAAGGATCCATAGGAGTCGATCCGCCATATCAAGGCGTGAGAACGCGATCGGTTCCGTCGGGGGAAATAGGCTTCACCGGCGCGCGTTTCCGCTGGCCGCCGCCCTACGCCACCAACGCGTCCAGTGCGTCCTGGCGCGTCCCTGTGGCTTTCGTGAACCAGGTAAATCCCTCCAGGGGAACAGAAGCCCAAAGCCGCACGTTCTAACGCGATAAAGGAGTATTAAAATGGTACGCCAAATCGCAATCGCCATAGCGCTGCTCATTCAGTTTTCAGCTTCGGCATTTGCAGACACCGCCCAATATTGGGTGGCTAAGGATGCCGTTTCGAAGCAGTGCGAGGTGGTCACGAAGGAGCCAGACGGGACGGGACCCTCGTCATAGAGCTTTCGAAAACCATATACAAGACTGAGGCGGAAGCGAACGATGCATTGAAAAAGAACCCAGATTGCAACAAGTGAAAGGCGACCGTCGGCGCCAAGCATTAAAATGAAAACCCCGCCGGCCGGAGTCCGCGTGGTTTTCCTCGAACGCTGATGTAGAAAGCGACGACCTCGCCCTGCCAAGCTAACAGCCTTCGGTCGTGGTTTTCATCTGCCCTGGGGCTGCGGACTTGGCGCTGGTATCCTGCTGGCCAGGAGCCGCCTGCTTCGCACTGCCACTCTGCTGGCCCGGGGCACAATCCTTCGCCGAGTTGGAGCTGGTCGACTTCGTTGTGGTCGAATCCGTGTTGTTATCTGTCGTCGGCACCGTTGTGGTTGTGGTGGAGGAGCCACCCGTAGTCGAGGAGCCACTCGATGATGTCCCCGTCGTCCCAGCGAGAGCAAGGCCGGTGGAAAGAACCATCATGACAGTACCGATAAGAAGCCGTTTCATCCTTCATCTCCTAATGACAAAGCAGTGTCCCTTCGATCCGATAACAAGGGCGCGAAGGATCGGTTCCCACCCGTCAATTGTTTAGCCCGCAGGCCACGGCCCCCCGCTCTGCGCAGCGCGGAAGTGCTCCAGAGCCGCCGCTTGGGCTTCCTCACGGGCCTTTTGATACACCTCCGGCAATGTGGCTGCCAGGCCGTGGCATTAGCCTCATGCACCATTGCGGCCGGCGAAAACCCCAATGTTCGATTGCGACGAGCTCCGAGCCATCGAACCAGCAAGACACGTTGAGCTTGGCGAAGTGCAAACACCTTGCCGCCCACCAGACCTTATCAATTTCCAGGTTGGCTGGGGCTTCCTTCCCCGGGGTCCATTCCTTGCCAGTCCGCTCGATAAGCTCGTGGTCTTGCAACGGCGCACCTCACGGCTGAAGGGTGCTCGATTTTTGCATAAGCCGCAGCTTATCGGCAAGCCGCGGCATGGCTATCGCGGGCTAGATGACCTCCTTCGTTTGTATGTTTCGCCCATCCCGCTTGGGCGCGTTATAGATGCCACGCCGGTTTTGAGGTCCATGTCCCGGCCAGGCCCGGCCCGTACTTGGCTTCCTCGGCTAAGCTGCCGGGCCGCCCACCAAAAACCCAGCAGTCGTCGCTGGGGGCACCCGGCGCGGGCTCGACTGGACATCGACCTATTTCGACTTGGCCAAGGCCGGTGGTGATCTTGGCGTCGAGAGCGCAATCATCGACGGCGAGATCATCGTCCTGAATGAGGCTGGCCTGTCCGACTTCGGCAAGTTGCGAAAGGCGATCACCTGCCGGCAGCACCACCTGTATTTCGTGGCGTTCGATCTTCTCCACCTAAAACGGCCACGACCTGCGGGACATGCCGCTGGAGGACCGGCGCGAGATCCTGGCCGAGATGATCCCGAAAGGCAGTCGCATCCAATTCAGCGAAGCTCTGGTAGGCACCGGCGCCGCAGTCTTTCACCTTGTCGACCAAGCCGGGCTCGAAGGCAGGACAGCCGGGATCGCAGCGGAACGTCGACCAACTGGCTGAAGGCGAAATGCTATGCGATCGGCGAGTTCGATCTACTTGGCGTCGAGCGCGAGGCCGGTAAGCCAGCCTTCGCCCTGATGGCCGAGCGAGGCACCGGGCGCTATGTCGGCAGCGCGTTCATCACCTTGAACCGGGAATTGCGCGAACGGCTCTGGCAGCGCGTCCAGGACAATGCAGGCCAGCGCCGAAGGGCATGAAGCGATCGGCGACGTAATGTGGAAGCCGGGGCTCATCGCCACTATGAATCACTTGCGCGGCGAGGAGGATTTGCGGCACGCCTCGCTGCAGGATTTTCGGGGGAGGAGGACTAGATGCCGATCAGACGAAAAGCCGTGGATGCCGGCATTTTTGATCCTGACGAATTGGCTTTGCTGGAGCGAGTTTTCGCGCAGATGAAAACCCATGACCAATCAGTCGATTCTCAGAGCAGACTGGCCGCTCGAATAATAGCCAATTTTATGGCCGGCGTCATTGACGAAGCGGAGTTGATTACTCTTTCAAGGCAACCTCTGGGCCGCTAGAGCGAGGATACCAGGCGCAGTCGCTCACTTTCTGCGAAATCCTTGGCATCTTGTTCGAGTTCGAATTCACGCTTTTTGAGTTGTCCTTGCTCGACGATTTGGACGATCCACTTACCGCCGAAAAAAATGACCGAAACGCGGGCAGGCCCATCAGAGAGCTTGGCCATTTTAGGACTACCCTTATCGACAAGCGGCGTTTTCCGCTTCGGCGCCACATGGCTTTCGATCAGGCGCACGTGCTCGGCGTCAACAGTCACCAAGGGCCGGAGGCTGACGGTCACATTGTCGCCGTCGATACGCGTGACCGGCCCGATTAATTCTATATGCTGGCCAATCACAGCCTTCAAAGTCGAATCGACAACAGAATGCGGGAAGTCGTAGGAGGGGATCGTCACGCTTATGCGATCGGGTGTCACCCGGCCGCGCACAATGGCAGTGACGGCGACCTCGTCGCCTACCTTGAAGCTGCTACCCCGAGCCATGTCCAAGATTCTGGCTCGGCCGGCGCCAGCGTCAAGATGAGCGGTAGCTAATAAACGCGGTGGCAGTTAACGCGTTAGCCTTTGCGGAAGGGCAGCGGATACGCTTGCATCTCGACAAGATCGTGCGGCTTTAGGACTTCTTGAGCATGCGAGCTTCGCGCAATAGCGATGCCCAATTATGCGGCCCAAGGAAGCTAACCAGTTCGGCGGCTTGGGCCTCAGTGAGCCCGGTTTCTTTCGCCAGACGTCGACTCGCAAGCCCGCTCGCTGTTTCCGGCGGCTTGCCTAAGTCGTCAACCATTTGGGGTTCCCTTCCGCTGACCCAACGTAGCGGGGCAGACAATGGTTCCTGCGGAGGGAGACGATCGATGGCGAGAGCACGCTGCTGCATCTTGTAGGCGCTTCGACCCGGGGCACAGGTCGAGATATTCCGGATTGGGTCGTGAAAGACTAGAAAAGCGGGCTACTTTTTCGTGATCGTGCCATGGTTCAAGTCGAAGGCTTCCGTGCGTCCCGCCTGCTTTTGAAAATCGTCCTGCAACTCTCCCCATTCGCCCATATAGGCGCCACAACTGCTGCAATGGATCGCGGTGTGCTCTTCGGCGTCGTGTGGGATGTCCATCCGGATTGTGCCACACGTTTTGCAGTCGAGTTTGTGATCTAGCCGCTTGCTGTCCATAGCATGTATCTATCGGTCCCAAAGGAGACCGTCTACACGCCTATTGACGCACCGTCTGATCTGCTTTTCTCGCGTCGACCGGAACGAAAATAGTGTTCCCCCCGTTCGGTTCTGGCATTGCCCAGGGGTATTCCATGCACGACCCGTTTTTCGCAGTTCCAATTTCCATTGAGGCCGAGGAGGTGGGTAAATTTCGTACTTTGAGCAGCGTGTCCGAAGCCGCCATCTTCATGATGGAGCGATGGCCCGAATCGCACGGCCCGAGTTACCAGGCAGCACTACAGGCTTGCACCGGCCCACTGACCACAGCCGAGGACGTCGGGAATGCCCGGCGTGCCTTTCTGATGGCTGCCAAGGAGGCCGGGCTGAACACGAAGGCTGTTGAGCCGCATCCATCGCCCCGCTGGGTCGAGCAGCCGAAATCGCTCAGAATCGTTGATGAGAAACGACGCGACCGTGGGGATCGGGAAGAGCAAGAGGACTTTCTCGTCCGTTTCCTTGCAAGGGAAACGGGCATTTCCGAAGCGCAGGCTCGTGACATGATCAAAATGATTGGCACGGATCGAGCATCATTGCTGCGGGAGGCTAGAATATTAAAGGCGCGACAGTGATGAGCACACATGGCGCCAACTTCCTTCACCCGTGGATTTCGGCCAAAGTCCCCTAAACGGTCGGCACCGACGTTGCCGAACTGACGCAGAAGTTGTTCGCCGACGCCAAAAGCGATCGGCATAAGCAGCGTTGAGATCGAAGAAGACACTGGCAGCGTCTATGAGGCTATCCTCCACGCGATCGTGCATCACGATGACGGCGTGGCGGACTGACCGCAGCGGCGCTATATCGACCGCATGGCAAAGGGCTGGACGTTCCAATCGCTGATCGGCGACCAGATGACGGTGACGGCGTATTGCCACGACCGGAGGTGTCATCACAAGCAAGAGCTAGACCTTGCGAAACTTCGCGATCGCTTCGGCCCTTACGCGCCGGCCGTGGAATGGGACATTCGGCCGAAGCTTCGTTGCAAGAAGTGCGAGGGCAAACGTCGGCCTGATCTATACGCCAGACACCAGACCCACCGAGTAGGCATCTAGTTCGACGGCTCAGCCGGCGTGCTTCGTGAAGTTCGCACGGCGCGCGCGTACTGCTGCTAGCAACTCAGCATCTTCAACGATGCCGCTTTGAAAGGCGGCCAGCACGGTTGACGCCAGAGCTTTGCCATCCACCGAAGCGCGGTCCAACTTGGCATCGACGCATATCTGGTCGAACACCCGCTGACAAATCGCTAGATCGTCCGGACTTAGGAATTGGCTTTGCGGGATACGCAGCATCTTCCTACCCCCTCAAAATGGGCGAGAGTGCAGTCTAGTCTCCCAAGCGGCGATGCCCATCAACGAGCGCCGACGTAATTAGAGTACGCTTTAATGCGCGATTTTCGAGTCAATTCCCCGTGCTGGGGGACGCGCCTAGCCGCCGCTGGTGTTATCCCGCCACCCTTCATTCGGCAGCCTTAGCGCGCGAGGAGGGATGCTTATTTTGAATTGTAGGGAACCGCCAATGCAGCGGTAGGTTGAGCCTACTAAGGCGGGCTTTTTATGATGCCATTCACCCTTCGAACCACATTATGCGAGACGCGAGACGCGCTCCACAATTGCGTGGGTCGGTAAGTGATCGAGGCCACATCCAAACGATGTTCGAGATCGATTGCCTCCCAGGGCGGCGAGTTCTATCAAAGCGATCGATGCAGCCCGGCAGAAGGTTCACGGAACCTAACCGACCTCCCGAGCTTGTGACAGCATGAGCACTCGCGGCATTAACTTCCTCGACCGATGGATGGCTGAACACCTACCAGATGCCATCACCGATGATCCAGGTGCCATCACCGATCTCGCTGACCAGGCAACGCAAGCCGCCGACAAAGCGGGCATCGCGGCCGATGAAATCAGCGAGGAGGTCGGCAGCGTTTTCGAGGTCATCCTCGAGGCTATGCAGAACCGTGCCGGCGGCGAGGGTGGTTGACCGTGCCGAAGTCAAAAAGGTTCTGGATCGCTGCCGGCATTCTGGCAACGCTTGTCATCGTTGCTCTGGTGATGTCGATGTTCCTGGCCGCGCTCGCACCTCGCTGACGGCCTGTCCTGCCTGAGACTGCACCGCGCTGTCATGTTCGGCTGGATGAACGGAGCCCGCTTGCCGGTGATGGTCTCGATGGACTTCAACAGCGGTCCGTGGACCTGAAGAAGCGCTTGGTAGTGCTCGCTGTGGTACGCCAGGAGGGGACCGATGATGCTGTTGTGGAGTCCCTCGGCTGCCGCCAGGAAGCGCTAGCGCTGCATTTCGAGAAAGACCCGCGCCGGCTTGACTCCCGGTTCGCTTCCGGCGCATCGATCACCGCAACTGACCGCGGAGCTCCAAGAGAACTCGCGATGGCTTATTGACAGCGTTGTTGGCAGCCTTCCAATCATGTCCACGTGCTTGGCGTCATCCAACCCTACGACTGACCTGCAATCAAGCTTTCGATTGCTTCGACATTTTCCTCCGCCAGATCCAGAGCCTCGATATGTCCGTCGGCACCCAGCAGATCCGCCATCAAAGGCAGGAAGACACCATTCCCTGCACCCGCGTCCAGCGCTGACCGCAGCAGCAAGGCCTCCGCTTCAGCGCCGATCTCAGGCGGTATTTCCACTTATCGTCAACGTCCAGATTTCCGCACCGGGCTCTTTTGCAACCAAAACATCACAGACACGTTGTGCTTGGGTCCGCAATCAGGAGGAGGATGCCGTGAACGGAATAATCTATCTTGTTGGCCTAGTCGTGATCGTTTTGTTCATTCTGTCATTTTTTGGACTTCGGTAAGATCATGGCCAAAATAGCCCCAACCGAGAGCGCTGCAGAGACCACAAAAGTGACTACATCGTCCTACCTAGAGTGGGGAGGCATATTTGGCGGAGGTGTGATCGCTTGCGCGATTTCGGTGGTTCTTCTGCAATTCGGGTCGAGCGCTGGTTTGGCGCTGGGTTCTCCAAATCTTCCCAACGGTGGCGCCTCATGGAATGTACTGGTGGCCGGGCTGTGGGTAGTTATCGTTGCTGTGGCAAGTTCCGCAGCCGGCGGTTATGTAGCTGGACGCATGCGCACGCGCTGGGAAGACAGCAACCAAAGTGAAAGCGAGTTCCGCGATGGGATACACGGCATTGCAGTCTGGGCCCTTGCGACACTTGGAGCAGCGTTTTTCTTGGCAATGATTGGTGAGCACGGCGCCGCCGCCGTGCTCAATGGCCCCGACGCGCAACTCGACGAAAGCACGGTGCGCCTTTCAGCCCACATAACTGCGATCTTTAGCTTCGCGACTGCTGCAGGCTCCGCGCTTGGCGCTGCGGCAGCATGGTTTGCAGCGATTGCCGGGGGTGAACACCGCGATGAAGGCATCGCTTTTCACCACGTCGTACCGGTTTTCTTGCGCAAGCGTTAGTGCACAACAATGCACTCGCCTGGCCGGAAAAGCCAACCAGCTATTCCACGATCCATTGAGATGCGGTTGGACAGTGTGGTCGCTACCGAGCGCATACAAGGGGTGTAGCGTCGACAGCGCGCATTTCGGCGTTCGCCGGAAGGGCGCGCCACCAGCCGAGCCGCAATGGGCGGAGAGAAGGGACAACAAGCCGCGCCGGGAATATTAGTCTTCCTTCAAATCCTTGGCCTCGTCTTTGAGCTTGGTCCAGTCGGCACCATGCTTGCGCAACAAATCGCGCGCCTGTTTCGGGGAGACGTCGGCAATTTCCGTTAGGTGCTCCACTTCCAGTTCTTGCCCCTTCACCACACGGCTCGCTTTCTCTTTCTTTTCTTTGGTAGCCATCTCTTGTGTCCTTCTCTTGCATCATCGGATGAACGAGGACTGAGAGGTGTGGTTCCGGGCTCGCAACTGTCGTTCGCCGGCTTAAAGCCAGCCGCAGTTGGTTGGACAGGTGGTTGTTATGACAGTCACGCTTTCAAGGCTGCCGCTGCGCCGCTAAAGGCGCATTCCCGATCCGGCCCTAGTGTCTTGGAAATATCATTTGTTGCTTATGGAACGGAATCGCGGGGCTACCCTTTTTCCCGTCATGGTGCGTTTTCTGCTGAGCCTCGTTCCGGTCCTATTTTGCAGCACGCTTCTTCAGGCCCAGGCGTGGCAGCAGTTCGGCGTCAGGCAGTTCGGCTTCACATTTGATGTTCCGCCGGGTTTTGTCCTGGCACAGCGTTCGGACCAAGGCGCGGCTTTTGAAGGCGAAAACGATGCCTTCCTTGCTGTGTGGGGTGCCAGACTCGGGGAGGCCAGTTTTCCCGCCGAGATCGAGCACCGCATGATTGAGGACGAAAAGGTTGGTTGGAAGCTGACCTATCGGCGGGTCACCCCGAGGTGGGCCAGTTACTCGGGCATTAAGAATGGCCAGATTCGATATGTCCGCGCTATCGCGATCTGCAACGACCGTGCCGCACTCTTCACCATAAATTATAGCAGATCGGAAAAAGTCCCGTATGACCCGGTTGTTGTTCGGATGGTGCGATCCCTGAAAGCGGAAGGTTGCTAAGTGTTGCCTATCGATGAAACCGGCAATCACGGAGGCCCAAGCCCGCAAACTTATCGCGTTCCTCGGGCTAAAATTGGTCATCGCTGCGCATCCTAACTCGAAGGTGATTACTTGGCCTGCGTTAGGTTGACGGCTCACGCGGCGGCGCGGGCCCCGTTCCACTGGATGAATTCGGCTCGCTTGCCGGTGATCTTCTCGATCGATTTCAACAGCGGCTCATGGACGTCACGGCGACAATCCCTCCTTGTGGTACGCCAGGAGCTGTGCATCGCCTCTCTTGCCAACAGCCGGTCAGGAATCGGTCAGACGAGAAGGTTCCGGACCGTGGAACGAATGATCGACCGTGCGGGGCGCATTACCACTTTGATGCAGCCATCCTCCTTGTCGCGGAAGGTCTTATAGAGTTTGGTGGCGTCCAGGTCGCCCGATGGGTGATCACGAAAGCCAGCACCGGGCAGGTCCTGCCGGGGCGTGGGGGAAACCTCGTCGCCCGACCGCTGCATTGCATTGGCGATGCTTGCTCATTGACAAAACCAGCGTGCCCTTGGACTGAGATCCCGGCTGTTGGTACCAGCCGCTTCGGCGTCGGTTTCCTGCGGCGCCCCCGCTGCGTCAAACCCTGGCGTCTTGCCCTCGCTCGCGCCCACTGGATATCGCATCGTGTGCTTTTGGCGTCGACGAACATCCGCTTTGCACCCGGGCATCTCCAAATTCCGGCTGGAGAGCCAGATCAAATCCCTGGGCTTTGATCCTCCCATGAACCGGCCCCATTATACCGTTTCCGCCAAACAGTTTTTTTGCGCCGCTGGAACATTAGCCAAGGAGTTCAGTTTGGTGTTTCACAGACGCCGCGTGATGACCGTTAAATATGGCGGGCAACACCTGATCGGCCGGGTCCTGTGGGACGAAAGCTCGCGCGTCATTCTGTCCCGCGATGCCTAGGATTGGTATTCGAACGACAAACAGGAGGCAGTCATGAAGCACCAGACACTCGATCAACTTCTGTCAGTGGCGGACATCAGCCCGCTATCGCCAACTCCACTCGTGACAAGGACGCAACGGATAGAGCGGTGGGCGGAGCTGCTCGACCGAAATCCGACGCGCTCCCTTGCCGCTCTCACCGGCACCGAGCATCTGCATCCCTCTGTCCGCGGAGAAGCGCGCGCGGCCGGATCGGCGATCAGTGTCGCCTTCGACGATCCGCTACTGCGTGCATCGGGCATGCAATCGGATACCTACGGGGAAGCCACACGCTTCTTCGAACTCTCCGATTGGCAGTTGCATGAGATCGTCTGCAGTTGCCACGTCGGCACCACCATGCAGGCTGGCTGGGCTGCCGGACGTGTCCGCAGGGTTCTCAATGGGAGCAAGATATTGGCTTGGCTGAGAAAAGGATTCATGCCGCACTGAAACACAGGCTTGCGCGCCTGAAGCATGCATGCTCGCGTCAGAGTTGCGTCGGCTCCGCTACGCAAGGCTGACCTCACTGGAGCAGGGGTTGCTTGCGGCCCCAACCATTGCTTGTCAGGACGATTGGAAATTTCGCGAATAGCGAGTACAGCGCCACTTTGGACCAACCGGTCGGCAGCGCCCGAGTCCAGAAGTATCACGCGCGCCGCAAGGGGATGGCGTTGCGGTCATACGCATTTGCGCCTCCAACGAGCCGACGCTCGGGGGGTCGATCGGGCAATCCAGGCAACACGCTTTCTGGAGCTCGACAACTGCGACGACGAGGACGGCCACGGCGCAGAAGCCGATCAATGTGACGGCGAAACGCTTATGTGGTGCGATGACCTGAAATCGCAGGAAGTGCTGGCGTCGCCGATCATCGCGACATGACGGTGGCCGATATCATGGCCTGCAGTTGCGAGGCATTGGCCATCATCCAACTGTGCGAAGCTGCCGCTTGGGCAATCCAGCGGATACTTAGGGCTCGCAAACACCATAGGGGCCGGGCTCCATTTGGCTCAGGCACTGCTGGAATCCATGAAGCTCTCGCCAGTCATGAGGGCGGGCGCTGATCATTCTGCAGCCGAAACAATCGGGCTCCCTCCGGTGGCGGGCTTTCCTTATCTTGTGGCAGAAAAGTCACGCAGCTTGAATATACAGAGCTTCAACCGGAACGAGCTTATTATCCACCTAAGCGAGGCGTACCGTTCTTTTTGCGGGCAAAGGGGCTGCCCGACCTCCCGAATTAGCGCCCGCTGCCTTAACGGTGGCGGGCTTTTTCATTCAGGTGGGCGTTGGACATCCGGGATCTCCAGATCTGATCGCACGGCCTGCAGTATCCTGCCCAAGAGCGATAAGTGGCGACTGATTACCAATTGTCGCTGGAATATTTGGTTGATAACAGCCTTCAGCACGCCAGGGTCTGAAAACACCCTCTCGTCCTGCTCTTCTAACAAGTCACAATTGACCTCACAGGCATCGGCCGCCTGCTCCAGGTCAAGCACGGCCTTGTCCAACATGTCCATTGCTTTCCCCATTTTCCCGCGCAGATCGCCGGTCGTTTCGATTAGTCGCCGGGTCAACGGCGATTGCAAGGTAGGATTCGTCGGGCGGATATTGGCCAAAAATTGGACAGGCGAGGGGCGATTTTCGCTAAGTCCTTGAAATGTCTGGTACACCCAAGGGGCGTGGCGGTTTCGGCCAAAATCAACCGCTTAGCTCGTCCAACCTAAAAAAATGGGGCCATTGAAACCGTTAGCGTTTCGTCGCCGATGTCCACCCATGACGATTTGCCGGCAGGCTCTACCGGCATTTGCCACGCAAGCACGTCGGCGATCGATGAGGCGGCACGCTTCCTTGCCATCGCCGAGCCCGACGCGCGGCCGCGGCCACTGGTGCCAGCCCCCTACGCGCGACGTTCGGCCTCAGCGCTATCGAGTCGTGCCAAGCCATTCGCCAATCGCACGAGATCAGGACTCGAGCCGCATGATTCTAAGCAAATACGATTGGGCAGGGCCTGCCGGTTTTCCCAGGCTTTAAAAACTCCCCTAGCGTCATCCGCGCGGCATGAGAACTCTGTGATCTATATCGCGAGGAATTTGGCTGTGCATACCGACCAGAGAGACGCTCGCGGCAAACCTGGAGCCAGGAAGAGAGCATCGCGCGCGAGATGTCGGATGCCGGTGCTCTGACCTGCCTTCCAATTGGTCGGTTGTCTCCCGAGATTCATGAGCAGATCGGACGCAATGCAAAGCGGGCTCAAGTCTACCCGCTCAACTTCGCCTGGGCGATAGGAGGTAGCGCTGCATGAACCGCACCTATCGTCCAGTTGTGGCATGGCTCGACCAGCGCTGGCCTGCGCATCGGAACGATCGAGAGAATGCCAGAGCGCAAATTTATGGCCGAACATTCTGCGATCCACCGTGAGGTGCGATCGAACACGGTCGACTTGGTGGCCAGCGCCTATGAGCGGGAATATTGGCGCCGCTGGCCGGAAGGCCGCGACGAATGATAGCGCTGCATCTGCGGGTCGGTGAGCCTATCGTTGGGATTCCGACCTTACGGGACCACGGTATCGATTAGGCGGCGCCGCGCCGATCAGATCGCGAAGGGGTGGCTGCTCAACCTGGCGCACGGCGACCTCGACCGACTTCCGCATGAGCCAGGCCGGCATGAGTTCCCTGATTACCGATTTCAGATAGTCGACCATCTAACCGCAACACCCTAGCCGGTCGCTGGTTGCCCGAAGCCACTGCGGCCAGGATCTCGCGAATGAAACTCCGGTCTGCTTCAACCCCTGCGATTCGCCAATCGCGCTGCGGCCTCGACGGCGGTTCGTATCTTGCTGCGCGCCATAATGTTCGCGGCAACCATTTCTTCCGTCCGTTTAATGGCGAGCTCGGTCTGACGGATGCGCTCCATGGCGGCGAGTTCCGACGTCAGTCCCTGGGATTTTGCGGTGTTCAACATACGTTTCCAACTCATGGCGGGCGAAATCGTTCCTTGCCTCGCTATGACGGGGCGGTAGTCGAGGCCTGCAGCCGTTCGATTTCGCGACCGCACAAACCGCATTGGCCATCGCAGAATGTTAATCTGGTTTTTTGCGCGCTTTGGACCGGGAGCCGGTACGCGGCACATGCCAGCCAGGTCGAGACTTTCCCCCCGCGGGGGTATTTGCGGTCTCCAGGCGTTTCGGTTTGTTTCCATAAAGCGATAGAAGCCTCCCGAGGGCAACGGGTGGATTCATGAGGTCAAGTTCGACGGCTACCGATCACAGATAATCATCGACGACGAGGGCGGGCGGATCTTCACCCGGCGCGGACTGGACTGGACGTCGAAGTATCGTGACCTGGCCAAGGCAGCTGGCGAACTCAGCGTCGAGAGTTGCGAAAGGCGATCACCCGCCGGCAGCATGATGTCGGACCCAGCGTGCTGCCTGGAAACTTTCCTGCAAGTTGCGCAGTGGTTTCACCCGCCTCCGGCGCAAATGCGGGGACATAGACCAACGCCTTCACATTGGCATGACCATCGGCAGCGCGCTGATCACCGACCCGCCATAGGAATGGCCGACGAGAACGACCGGGCTTTTATCGAGGAAAGCACGCCGGCGATATCGTCTCCGTCGCTTCTGACGCCTCGCAGCGGATTGGCTGCAGTCACGACGGTAAAGCCGTCCTTTTCAAGAATCTCAACGACACCGTTCCAACTCGAAGAGTCGGCGAAGGCGCCGTGAACCAGGACGATGGTGGGTTTGTAGCGAACATCATTTTCAAGCTGAAAAGTAAGGACCAACATCGCGACCCTTCCAGGCCTATGCCATCATCCCTCCAGCAACTCAGGCAATGGTTCCAGGCCAGGAACTTATGCACGCCGACCCGCTTATCTTGATGACACAGGATTTGCACGCCGGGCCTCCCCGGTCAGCAAGGATCGGAGACCATACTTTGCGCTTGTGGCGTGAACATCGCAATTTACGCGTTGTGGCAGCAGGCAAGCCAATTCGGATTGCGGCTTGTCCTACGATCCGTAGGCCTAAGAGGGTGTTTTGCAATAAAGGCCTGTCGAGGGACGACATGGACACTGGAAGGCTGCTTCCTTGAACCCAACGATGAGGATGGCTTTCGTCGGAACGGCCGTGGCGATGCAGTTGCCGCCAGGCCCGGACAGTATGCTGGTGATGGCGAGGGGCATGGGCCAAGGGCGGCGTGTGGCTATTTTTACGGTGGTCGGGATGACCGTTGGGGCGGGTTTGATCCAGCTCCCACTCCTCGCTTTCGGCATATCGTCGTTGTTCCGATTCTCGCCATTCGCGTTCACGCTCCAGTGGGGCGGAGCAGGCTATCTCATCTGGCTCGGGCTGAAACTTGTCTTCGCATCCCCGTCGAATTCCAGTCCTCCAAAGCAGGACGCTGCCGATCCGTTAGCTGCGGCACGCGAAGGGATGATTGCCAATCTCGCCAATCCCTGGCCAATCACATTTATGGTGGCCTTTCTTCCGCAGTTTGTGGATCCCGCGGCGGGCTCTGTGACTTTGCAAATGCTGCTCCTGGGGGTGACCCAGAAGATGACCGGCGCCTTTGTCCTCGGGGCCTACGCCATCAGTTCGGGAGCCATTGGCGGATGGATAATGCGACACCCGTCATTGATGTTTTGGCAGAAATGCGCAGCTGGCTGCTTCATTATTGGGTTAGGAATTCGGATGGTTGTCACCGGCGGCCCGAGTCGATGACCCTGATGCATCCGCAGTGTCGTCGCAGGCCTCAAAATGAATTCAGCGCACGTTTTGCGCCTAATGCCGAGGTCGACGATGTCACTCGCCGACACCCGACGCACGAAGCCTCGCCAGCAGCCTTTCAGCCGCTTCGGCAGCGAGCACCAGGCGGCTAGTTCGGAATCAAGCCGTCGCTTTGGCGCCTACCGATTGCGGTAAAAGCTGAGACGGTCAATTATGTGCACTGTAGTTCACAGGTGATGGCCACAGGCGGACGCCAGGACGCGCGGGCGTAAGGCCGCGGACAAGGCTAACGCGCGCTGGCGCGCTTCCCTATGTCGGCCTCTATTTGGTACTCGAGGACGGCGGTTTCACCATCACGCGCAATTGCATTTGGTCGATCGTTGCGACGATGGCAGCCGCCAGTGCTTCCGCCTCGTTCATGAGCCCCGGCCCATAGAGACCGTTCACCGCTTCCTCGCTCGGCAGCACGCCGGATGAGCGTCAGCGCTGCCCGGCATTCGTCGGCTTCGATCTTCATAACCATTGAAACATGCATTGGAGCTAAAATGTTCCGGAACCGATTTTAGGCTATGAAAAAGGGGCCGCCGAGACGAACCCATTTCCCTGCAGATTTCGGAGCGATCAGACGAAAAGCCGTGGATGCCGGCATTTTTGATCCGGACGAATTGGACTTGCTGGGGCGAGTTTTCGCGCAGATGAAAACCCCTGAGCAATCAGCCGATTCTCAGAGCAGACTGGCCTCGCGGATCATCGCCAACTACATGGCCGGCGTCGTTGAAGAAGCTGAGCTGGTCGCGCTTTCAAGGCAACCTCTGGGCCGCTGATCGATGTCAAAAGGCTGGACGTTCCAATCGCTGATCATTTATCTCTCACCGGACGTTGTTGATCGAGCGCGATAGAAATCGTCAAAAGCCTGGAACATCTCGAAACCTTCGAAATTTTATTCTCGCACTGATTTCTCAGTGCGTCCCCTGCCCACTTGCCCGCCGGGGCTCACCGGCGGGTCTTTTTGGGCTGGCGAGAAGCCCGCCGTTTTATCCAGACGGCGGGCTTTTCCCTTAAACCCAACTTCGTACCCCGTAGTGTCCCACAGGGGTTTCATCGGGTGGCCATATTCTTTTTCGTCCGCTTTGGAACTTGCATCATTGATCGAAGTTTAGATGTGCTTGGTTTCCCCTCACCGAGCATCTCTGAAGGGAAGCCCGTCGCTTGCGCCATCAAAAGGCGGGCTTCCTCTCATTCTTGCGCGAGCCGGAATGCGTAGTGGTTACAGACGTAGTTGTTGAAATACCGACCCTTAGCAAACGCAGATTGAAACGCGGCAAAGACCTCAAGAAACTCAGCTTGAGCCGTCGGCGAGCCGCCGCAACCTACAGGCTGAAGCTGTACTCGAAGATGTGGCGGCGTGTTTCGTCGGTGACCCTGATCCAAATGGGTTCGTCGGTGCGCAGAGTGACGTTGCGTTCCGTCGCTTCCCGCGCCGCTCTGATTGGCGTTGTGGCGTTGACGATGTGGGTGGCCGTCACGGTATCACCGGACATTTCCTCGACTTGGTATTTCGGCACTGTGCGTTCCTAAGCGTCCAATTCAAGCGGCTGGTGATCCGGGTCGGCATGATAGGCGACCTGGCGAAAATCGCGCATGTCGATCTGTTGACCGCAAAAAGGGCAAGGGATGAAATGCTCGAGCTCGCTTGCAGGTGGCCCTTCATGTCGGTGCCCGATTAATGGTCTGCCGAGATCGAATAGCCTCGTCATGATGTCCGCAGCGCCTTGGCTTCCCGCTCCAGCGTCGCGCGGCTGTTCCCATGCTTGGCGATCAGATCCTTGACTTGTTGAGGCGTGATCCCTGCCTTTTGGGCGAAATACTGGACCTCATAGTCGTCGTCGGCTGAAACACGGTCCCGATCGCGAGAATCCCGCTTGCTTTTGTCGTCAGCCATATCGATTCCTCCTGCGATCACCCGCAACGTCCAGTTGACATGTTTGTTGCACCAAAAAGCCGATTTTCCGTTTGGAACTATTTTAGCTTAAGCTTATTTAGTGGCGGCGGGTGGGAGTGTGCTTGCATGCGAAGCGAAGGTGAACGCCTGAAGTTCATCAAGCCGCAGGAACCGCGCCTGGTGCTGGAGCCGCCTGTTAGCGACGACTGGCTGCACGAAATCAAATTTGACGGCTTTCGCGTCCAACTCATCGGCGAGATGATCGCGCCCGAGGCCGACGGCCGGCCGAACTTCCACCAGATGCATTCGCGCATGACATGGAACGCCGAACTGCTCGCCTTCGTTGCCTTCGACATCCTGCATGAGGATGGCCGCGACCTGCGTCCGCTGCCGGCGATCGAGCGCAAGGCCATCCTTTGGGATCTGGTCAAACCCGCCACCGGCATCATCCAGTACAGCCAGCAATCGAGGGCGGAGGCGCCGACTTCTACGCCGCTGTCGACAAGATGAACCTCGAAGGCATGGTATCGAAGCGACGCAACAGCCCTTATCGCAGCGGCGAATCCAATGCCTGGGTGAAAACCAAATGCTGGGATGTGGACCGTCTCGACCTGATCGGCGTCAAGCGGGAGGTCGGTAAGCAGAGCGAGGGGCTGTTCGCCAAGGAAGGAAAATACGTCGGCAAGGTAGTCATCGCCGCGACGCGCGCCATCAAGGAACGGTTGTGGCAGCGCATAGAGAGCGCGATCGTGCCGAGCAGCCCGCCGGCGTGCCCTCGGCGGTCGCCGACGGCAATGTCGAGTGAGTTAAGCCCGGCATCACCCGGCCGCGTCCGCCATCTGCGCGGCGAGCCGAAGCTGCGCCATGCGTCGGTGCAGGATCTCCGAGAGGATGGCGGATAATTGCAACGCTAAGGTCGCCCCGGCCTAACTGCCCGATGTGTTCGACCGTGAAAAGCGGGCGGAGCTCGTATTTCGCCACGGCGAGTTCGGGAACGGTCAAGTCCCACCGCTTTCGATCCTCGCAGGTGGTGCCGAGTGCGGCATTCGGCGGAGCCCCGCCGGCGGCGATCGACAAGGCGATGATGTTTTGCAGCCGCTTGGTCAGCACCAGCCATACCAGTAGGGGTGGCCCCGGAGATCGAACAAATCCTTGCGCCACTCGGCCGGCACCGCCTTGTCGAAGACTGGGCCTGGGCACTCGTCCTTCTCAAGGTGAAATAGACAGTCCGAGCGCAGGAACGAAACCCTACAATCGAAGTTGCGGGACCAGAGCAGAGTGGTGCTCGCATCTCGGGAGGAGAAAATGTTTGAAGCGGATAGGATCGCAGCCAGACGAATAGACATGCTCGTTGAGCAGTACCTCGAGGTCAGGCATCGGAGACATGATTTCGTGTCGATCAGTCTGGCAATCGCAGCCATCCGCCAAGTGACCAGATTTCCGATCCCCGACACGGAGTTGTCGCAGATGATCGCCGAACGCGCGGTTCAAAGCGGCCTCGACGTGCGCTTCGATCAAAATGTGAAGCAAATCCAACTCTAGAACAGGAGGACATCTATGAGCCAAGACGTAAGACGGGACATATTCATAACGGGCCTGCGCAATGCGCATGCAATGGAAAATCAGGCGCTTGCGATCATGAAACCGCAACTGAGCCGCATCGAGAACTATCCCGAAGTGGCGGCTCGCCTGGAACAACATATCCGGGAAACCGAGGGGCAGCTTGCACGCCTTGACGAACTCCTCGACGCTATGGACGAAGACAGCTCGACCATAAAGGACACCGCTCTTTCGTTGATGGGCAGCGTTGTAGCCATAGGGCATGCCGTTACCGGCGACGAAATCATCAAGAACAGCCTAGCTAACTTCGCGTTCGAGAATTATGAAATAGCCGCCTACAACTCGCTCCTGACAGTCGGGGAAGCGGGGCAATTTAACAAGGCACTGGATCTCCTCCAGCTCAACCTCAACGAGGAAGAGGCGATGGCTGATTGGCTGCGCGAAAATCTTCCTAAGGTGACGCTTAGGTTCGTAGAGCTGAGCGACGAAGGTCGCGACGCAAAGGTGTGACTCCTCGCTGCAGAAAGGGCGCGGCTTGATCTGGTCAAAAAGCGCGGCGAGATCACTCTGCGCCACGAAGCGACCGCTACCCCAACAGAAGGTAATAGCCGACCGGTGCGGCCCAAGGGCTGTCATCGGGGGGTGCAGGCCGCACGGTCAAGCGGGTTGATTAAATCTCCTCCCCGCGCTGGACAACGTTTTGGCGCAAAGCGGTCCGCACTACGATGGACGCCACGGTCGGCTTTCTTGCCAGTCATCCTGAAAGCTGCCTGGCCGTTAACGCCCAAAATCCCTGCAGCAAGATCGCGTTCCCAGCGCTTACGACGATGGCACAAATTTGTGAGCACCCATCAAAGGATCCCGTCAAGGGGAGATCGACACCTTCGGCCTCCGCCCTCGTGACAGCCAACCGCAATTCGTCGTCTCTCGCTGGGGAGCGTTCCTGCCCGCAGCCGGTAACTGGAACATCGGAAGTGCTGGTGCATTGCTAGTGAACGTCACCTCGACTGGGCGCAAAAATGCGTCGCGTGATGACGAATGCATGGTGCATGGTGCGAGCCTGAGGTCGACATGAGCGCAACGACAGATCTCTACGTCAAGCTTCTCACAGCCTGGAACAATCGCGACCCAAAGGCCATGTCCGCGTGCTTCGACGAGGACGCAGTGATGATCGGCTTCGATGGCAGTACGGTGGAAGGCAGGGCAGAGATTGAGGGACATTTGGCTTCAATCTTTAAAGATCATCCAACGGCAGCCTACATCGCTATCCTTCGGTCCGAACATGTGTACCGGGATAACAGCCTTCTTCGCGCCGATGCTGGAATGCTTCCTCCTGGTAAAAAGGACATAAAATCAGAGACCATCGCGAGGCAAACTGTGGTGACCAGAGCGACCAACGCTGGATGGCGCATCGTACAGTTCCAAAATACGCCCATAGCCCTTGATCAGAACAAACCCGCTCGCACCGCGATCTATGACGAGTTGCAGGCCGCGCTAAGGACGGGGAACGTGCTTCAGCTCTAAGCATACTTCGGCTGATCTTGCGAAGCGCATTGACCTATGCGCCTTTGCCGCGGGTATCGATTTGGACGACGGCCACTACGCGCTGCATGTACAAAGCTTTGCGCCAGAGCGGCGGTAGCGAGCGATGACTTCTTCTGGAGTGAGGTAGTTCCGGTCAGACACGGCGCAATAGTTACCAGAAGTGTGCAACAGCTTGTTGCACACCCCCCGGCCCATCGGATCGGCACCTGCGGAGAATGCGCCATCACCGCAGACTTCTCGTCGTGACCCGGTGCTGCCGTGGAAGAGCTCAGGCGATGATGACCGCTTTGCGCCTCATATCGGTCATTGAGCCAACTACGGCCGCATCCGAAAAGCGGACATCCGATCAATCAGGCGATGGTTCTAATGGCCTTTGCGCGCAGGTGTGCCTTGAGCTTGGCCAAGGTGCCGGGCGTGGTGGAAGTGGAGTTGCGTTAGGCCAGCTCGCCCCGGCGCTGCAGGTCCAGGGCAGGCATTTTTCCTCCGGTCTCGCAGCCTTGTTATACGGCCTCGGAGAGGAGGGGTTGGGACCGCTCCTCCACAAGGGAACGGTACCACCATTCTATGCGGCCTGAACGGTGCCTCTGCCGACGAGGCTGATGTCGTCCGGATTGATGAGGTCTGAACTCGTCCAGCCGGAAAGATCATATTCGCTCATGCAGTCCTTCACGATCGATTGCATCAAGGCCAGATCTCCGGTGGCGGTGGCGGCGTTCAGGGTTTCGATCCTCAGGTTCTCGTAGTTGCCCGCATAGTTTCGTTCATACAGTTCGTGGCGTCCGCCGAATTCGGTTCCGATGGCATCCCAAAGCAGTTTCAGCAGTTTGACGCGATCGAGCGCTGCATAGCCGTTCGAACCGCGCACGAAGCGGTCGAGATAGGGCCGGATCGCCTCGCTCTCGAAATCGGCCGAACTCGACGGCAGGTAGATCAGGCCGCTGGCGACGTGCCGTTCGATGAGCTCCTTAATCCTGGGGTAAGCCATCGGTGCCAGAACGCGGTAGGCAAGGCCGGCATTGAGGTTGGGGAGGTTGTAGCCGTCGGTACCGTCCCACGGAACCGGCGATTTGACCATCGCGTCGCCGAGCGCATGGAAGGTGTTGCGCCATGCGATGACTTCGCCGACGCCTGCCTGGACGCCGCGGAAGTCCTTTGATCCCGTCGCCTCGACAGCCATCGAAAACAATCCGGCGATGAAGTCCAGTTTCACCGACAGGCGCGTCAGGCCATGCAGGGTGAAGCGCGGGACGAAGCCGGATGCCGGGAAGAACTGGTTGATCTTGTCGACGTCGCCATAGATGAAGATGTTCTCCCACGGAACCAAAACCTTGTCGAAGACCAGGATCGAGTCGTTCTCGTCCAGACGGCTGGAGAGCGGGTAGTCGAAGGGCGATCCGGTTGCCGCCGCGTTGAACTCGTAGGACGAGCGGGCGATCAGCTTAATGCCGGGCGAGTCCATTGGCGCGGTGAAGATCAGCGCGAAGGACTTGTCCTTGATCGGGATACCGTAATGGGCGATGAAATTGTAGTGGGTCAGCGCCGAGCCGGTCGCGACGACTTTCGCGCCCGACACCACCACCCCCTTGTCTGTTTCCTTGTCCACATGCATGAACACGTCGCGGACTTCCTCGATCGGACGGTCCCGGTCGATCGGAGGGTTGACGATAGCGTGGTTCCAGTAGTCGAGACGTTCCTGGGTGCGGGCATACCAGTTGCGGGCGTTCCCGGCATAGTCTCCGTAGAAGGCCGAATTGGCGCCGAGCGTGCCAAGGAAAGAAGCCTTGTAGTCGGGCGAACGTCCCATCCAACCGTAGGAAACCTTCTGCAATTCGGCGATCGCATCGCGCGACCTGACCAGATCCTCGGTGGTCTTGGAGCCGAGGAAAAAGGGGTGCGTCAGCTTCCCTGAGCCGGTGTCCGTCAACACGCCGATCTCGTTCTTCTTTTCGTGGAAGCGGTCGTACCAGCGCGCAACCATCCGGGCCGAGTTGCGGAACGCCGGATGTTGGGTGACATTCTTGACGCGCTCGCCATAAATATAGATTTCACGGCCGTCCTGGATGCTCTCCAGGAATTCGGAACCGGTGTAGGCATCGGTTCCTGGTGCTTGGGTATCAAGCACCGGCTTGGTAGCCAGATTATGCATATCCTGTACTCCTCCATTGGGCCGGACCAGGCATTCGCTAGCCGGCGTCGGGCTTAGAAAAGGGTTCCTCTTCCCTTTCGAGGCCGGAGGCTACGCGCCGATGAAGTGCTAATGATAGGTATCATGCGATACCGGATCGGGTATCGCTGGCGCCTCCGCCTAGCGTTAGATTTCGTACGTCGACGGCGCCGAGAGGATGGCGCCCCCGGTCGCGAACATGGGAGGAGACCATGGTTCACCCCAGACAAATCGAGACGTCCGTCCATCGTGAGAACGTGCTCAGGCTTTCCGCCAGCGTCCTGACGATCGGGTCGTTCGACGGCGTGCATCGCGGGCATCAGGAACTGATCGGAACAGCGGTCGTCACGGCCCGCAAGCTCGGTGTCGCGTCAGTGGTCTACACGTTCGACCCTCCTCCCAAGGCGCTGCTGTGCGGCGTCCGGCCGCTGACGTCGATCGAGGACAAGGTGGCGAGGATCAGCCTGCTGGGACCGGACCACATCATCGTCGCTCGCTTCGACGCGGCGTATCGGGCCCGCACGGCAGGTGACTTCGTCGGCGAGATCGGCGCGCTGACGCCGCGGGTCATCTGGATCGGAGCAGACTTCCGGTTCGGTTCCTGCAAGAGCGGCGATCCGCTGCTCCTCGCTTGCCACTTCGACACCCGCATCCTTCCGGCCGTGCGTTGCGAGGCCGGAGAGATCGTGTCGAGCTCGCGTATCCGCGCCCTGAGGGCCGCGGGACGCTCCATCGAGGCCGAGATACTCGAAGGCTGGTCCGGCCGGTCATATGCGCGGGCTGTTCATGCAAGCGGAGGATCATATGTCACAGCTTGAGCAACGGATGTTCCGCGACGCATGCGCGCTTTTCGCCACGGGGGTCAACGTCCTCACCACCCATTGGGATGGACATGACCACGGGATGACCGCCAATGCATTCATGTCGATCTCGCTCGACCCGCCGCTGATTGCGATCTCGATCGCCGAGAAGGCGCGCATGCTTGGAAAGATACAGGCCTCGGGCCGATTTGCGGTCAGTGTTCTGGCGTCTGGCAAGGACAAGATCGCCTGGCATTTTGCAGGAAAGCCCAATCCCGAGCTTCACGGTCTCTTCGATTCACTCGACGGGTTGCCGGTGGTCCGCGGCGCGCTCGCCACCTTTTCCGCGGAAGTTCGCGACGAGATCCTTGCCGGCGATCACACGATCTTCGTCGGCCACGTCCGGGCGCTCAACTGGGACAGCAATGCCGATCCGCTGCTGTTCTTCAAAGGCAAGTTCGGCGCGCTCGAAGACACCCGCAAGGCCCCTGCAAGCATGCCGCAGATCGAAACTGAACTCATGTGGTGACCCCAAAAACAATCCTACGCTACCATTCAAGGAGGAAAATATGCGCAATGTGACCCAGCAAAACATCTCGGACGTTGTGATCGCAGCCTTGTCTTCGGACATCCCGGCGCGCAATCGCCAGATTCTCGAGAGCCTGATCCGGCACATCCATGCGTTTTGCATCGAAACCAAGGTGACGCATGCCGAACTGATCCAGGCCTGCCAATTCCTGGTTCGCGCCGGCCACATCTCGGATGACGCCCGCAACGAATTCATCCTGCTTTCCGACATCCTCGGAATAGAGGTCCTCGTCGACATGCTCGACCACACCGTCACGGACGGCGAAAGCGAGTCGACCGTGCTTGGGCCGTTCTATCGGGAGAATCCGCCGGTGCTGCCGAAAGGCGCCTCGATCGTCCAGAAGAGCTTCGAAGGCTGTCAGAGCGTGCGCGTCAGCGGCGCAATCAGCGACACGTCGGGGCAGCCCATTCCGGGCGTCATCATCGATGTGTGGGAAGACGCGCCGAACGGTCTCTACGAACAGCAGGATCCGGACCAGCCCGACTATAATTTGCGGGGCCGTTTCCTCACCGATGAAGAGGGCCGGTACGAATTCGTTGGTATCCGCCCGGCGCCGTATCCAATTCCCTACGATGGGGCGGCCGGCGAGTTGCTGAACTATATGGGCCACCATCCGTGGCGGCCGGGGCATATCCACTTCATGATCCAGAAGGAGGGTTATCAAAGCCTGGTCTCGCAGATCTACGACGCCGACACGAAGTACCTCGACAACGATGCGGTCTTCGCCGTCAAGGAAAGCCTGATCGGCAAGTTGCACAAAGCGCCTGCCGGATCGGACACGGACCTGGTCATGGAATTCGACTTCAAGCTCAAGCCAAAGGCTGCCGAAATCGCCGTCGCGGCCGAATAACAGTCAGCAATCGACCCGTCTGGTGCTTGCCCAGGCGGGTTCTCCCGAGGGCAATCGGTATGTCGATCACCGTCACCGAAAACATTGCATCCCGCGCAGCTCCCATCGAGCTTGGGCGCGACACGCGGATCAGATCGATTGCCGCGACCATCATCGAGGCGCCGACGGTCCGTCGCCACAAGCTTTCGAATACCGAGATAGCGCACCAAGGGTTCGTCCTCGTACGCGTCCAGCTTGAAAACGGCGTTACCGGGATTGGTGAGGCCTCCACGCTCGGAGGACCGCGTTGGGCCGAAGAAAGCGTGGAATCCATCTGGGCCGCCATAGCGAACTACCTCGAACCTGTGCTCGTCGGTCAGAACGCCATGCTCTTCGAAGCCAATGCCGTGCGCATGTCCAAGGCCGCAACGCGCAATTTCGCGGCAAAAGCAGCGGTGGAGTCGGCGCTCTTCGACGCCGTCGGCCATACGCTCGGCCTGCCCGTCAGTGCCCTGCTTGGCGGACAGGTCAGGGATCGGATGGGTGTCATCTGGGCGCTTGCGTCGGGCGATGCCGGGCAGGAACTCGAGGAGGCGAGGGAAAAGCTCCGGCTGCGCCACCACAAGGATTTCAAGATTAAGCTCGGCTTCAACTCGCCTGAGGCCGACATCGTGCGCTTGCAACATCTTCGTGCCGGCCTGGGTGACGACGTGAAGCTGATCGTCGATGTTAATCAGGCGTGGACCGAGGCGCTTTGCATCCGGCTTTTTCCTGCGCTTGAGGAACTCAATGTCGCGTTGATCGAGCAGCCCATTCAAGCAAGCCAACGCGAAGCGATGGCGCGCGTCGCGGCTCGCACGCACATTCCGCTTCTTATCGATGAGGCTGCGTTCACCAATTCGGAGCTGGCCAGCGTGGCTACGCAGGCCTGCGGCAGCGTCTATTCGCTGAAGCTGGTCAAGAGCGGCGGCCTCCTGGAGCTCAAGCGGGCCGCCGGCATTGCCCAGGCGTTCGGAATCGAGCTCTACGGCGGTTGCCTGCTGGAGAGCAGCATCGGCGCCGCGGCCCACATGGCCGTCTTCTCGACACTGCCTCGCCTCGAATGGGGAAGCGAACATTTCGGCCCGCGAATACTCGTCGAGGATCTCGTCGCTACGCCGCTGGTGTTCGAGGAGTTCGAAATACGCGTGCCGGCCGGGCCGGGGCTCGGTGTGACGCTGGACGAGGACAAGGTGCGCATGATGGCGCGTAAGATATGAGACCGACCATGCCGCGCGTTCGAAACTTACGCCAGCGACTCGACGACATGGCGGCCGCCCTCGAGCGGAGACCCCATTTGCTGCGGCTTGGCCGCCTCTTCAACGAAACCATCCTGATCGAGGTCGACCAGGACGAATTCTACTTGACCTTCGAGAAGGGAAGGGTTGTCGAGATCAAGGAAGGCCCGAGCAAGAAGCTTCCTTGGCGGTTCGCGCTGCGCGCGAAGGGCGATGCATTGCACGAATTCTGGCAACCTCTGCCTAAGCCGGGTTTCCATGACATTTTCGGCCTGGTGAAATACGGAAACGGCAGCATCGACGGCGATATCCTGACGCTGGTCAAGAACTTGCGGTACTTCAAGGAATTCATGGCGTTGGGACGCAAGGAGGGTTTCTCATGAAATCTTCGATCGAGCCGATCGTGGGCCGCTATGTCAATGTGACGGTTGGAAATGCCCAGCAGCGCATCTACTTCGAGGAAGCCGGCCAGGGCCGTCCGGTCGTGTGCCTTCACACGGCGGGCGCCGACACGCGGCAGTGGCGGTCCATCCTGAACGACGAGGCGTTCACCAGATCCCACCGGTTCATCGCCTTCGACATGCCCTGGCACGGAAAGTCGCTGCCGCCGGAGGGGTTCGAGACCGAGGAGTATCTGCTCTCGACCGAGACCTACATGGAGACGGTGCTGGCATTCTGCCGTGCGGCAGGGCTGGAAAAGCCTTTGCTGGCCGGATGTTCGATGGGTGGGAGGATTGCGCTGCAACTGGCAGCCCTCCATCCTGAATCCTTTTCGGGTTTCATCGCGATCGAGGCGTCCGATTTCCAGCCGGCATGGTATGACATCGATTGGTTTCACCGGCCCGATGCGCATGGCGGCGAAATGGGCGCCGCCCTGGTGTCGGCCAACATCGCGCCGCACGCGCCTGACGCAGAGCGTTGGACCACACTGTGGATGTTCATGCAGTCCGGCCCAGGCGTTTTTCGGGGAGACCTCAGCTTTTACACGTCCGATGACAGCCTCGTCGGCCGGCTCGGGTCCATCGACACACGGCGCACGCCCGTCCATATCATGTGCGGCGAGTACGACATGACCTGCACTCCTGAAGACGCGCAACGCACGGCAGCTGCGATCAAGGGTTCCAGTCTTGCGATCATGAAGGATCTTGGTCATTTTCCGATGAGCGAGAACCCCACTGCCTTCAGGGTCTATTTCAAGGAGGCATTGGAAAGGGTCACGCGGGTGCCTGCGCGGCTGATGGATGCCTGACGGACGGCGATGGACTTCAAACGGCTGAGCTATTTCCTGGCAGTGGCCGAAGAACTTCATTTCGGGCGCGCCTCGGCGCGCCTCGGGATTGCTCAGCCTCCATTAAGCCGACAGATCGCCCAGTTCGAAAGGGAGATCGGCGCGGCCCTGTTCGACCGCAGCCGCAGCCAGATACGGCTCACCCAGGCGGGCGAATTGCTGCTGGAGCGGGCAAGGGAAATCCTCGAACGCGTCGACCAGACTGAACGTGAGGTGATGCGGATCGGGCAGGGTGTGGCGGGACGCCTGCGGATCGCGTTCGTCGGAACGGCAACCTTCGGTGTTCTGCCCAAAATCATCAGGGCTTTCCGCGCCGCGCATCCGGATATCGAACTGGCGCTTTCGGCCATGAACAATGCGGAATTGCGACGAGCCCTGATCCAGCGGGAAATCGACATTGCGGTGGCGCGCCCGTCGATCGAAGACGCGGAGGTCAAATCCGAAACGCTCATGAAGGAACCGCTCGTGCTGGCGCTTCCCGACAGCTATGCCAATCGTGAGCAACCATTCCATCTCGCAGATTTCAAGAATGCTACTTTCGTCCTCTTTCCGCGGCGCCCACGGCCAAGTTACGCGGACTATGTGCTCGACGTATGCAAGGTTGACGGCTTTGTTCCTGCCTTGCAGGTCATGGCCCAGGACTATCTTACGGCGATGAGCCTTGTTTCAGTTGGCGTCGGCATCTCGATCGTGCCAGCATCGGTCAGCGAAAATCAACGGCCCGGCATTGTTTATCGGAAATATGAAGGCCACAATCCGGGAACCGAGCTTTCACTCAACTATCGACGAGACAACCGCTCGCCGCATTTATTCGGCTTTCTTGAATTGGCGCGGAAAATAGCGCGGGCTTCGCATTCGGGTCCGCCGGTCTGAATACGTCGCGTTGGCAATGCGATGATCGCGGACATCACCGAAGTGGAACTGGTTTAGCTCAGGGCGTCGCCGCCTATCGATGAGTTGATACCAGAATGGCAGCTCATCTGGTCTTCAAGGCCAACACCGGACAGTCCGCAGTCGGCCCATCGCGGTCGCTCGAGCACTGGCGACTAAGGACTGCACCGGCCCCATCAGTCATCCCGATCGCAGGCAAGTGGGCCGTTCCTGGCGCTTTCAGCGAGCGTCGGTTGCCGATAGTCGGTGTTCGGGAGGTTGAGGCGCGAAATCGCTACATTGTAGGGCAGGGAAGGGCGTGTGTTGCCCAAACGTCCTCGGCTCGGCGGGGGAAGGACAATAAAGGGGCAGATGCGGATCTCCGCTGCCACCAGCCCGCGCTGCCTCCCGGTGGCGGGCTGTAGGTTTTGGGCGGGCGCAGACGCGTACTTTGCGTGCGTTGTGGTCAATTCAGGGTAAGCAACCGGACTTTCGAGAGCCTTCGCCGAGCCAGGTTGCGAGCTGCATCTGCGAGGTGATTGCCAAAAGCTTCGGCGACGAATGTAAGGGTCATCAGGTCGATCAGAAAGTCGTCGATTGCACCCGAAACCACGTTTGAGCGCCGTTCAATCTGACCCGCGAGGGCGCGCGCCTCCGCTAACGCGGACTGCAGATCGCCCGCATCGAGTAGCTCTTCGAGCCTGTCGAAAACCTTCACCTTAAACCCCCACGCATCCGTCCGCGCGCCCTCATAACGCGGCGGCCTAAATATATTTCCCTGTCGAAAGGAAAAAAGATGCCCGTTTCCCATGGGAAGAAATCGCTGCCAACGCGCTCGCGCAAGAAGGCGGCGGCATTCGAACCACAAGGCGACCCAGGCGGCGCCCCTATGAAGGGCGTCACCCAGCGGCATACGAGAGCGAGGTTGCAACCGACATCTTCAACGTTCGTTGAACTCGCGCCGGTTGATTCCGGCTACTCCAGACGATTGCCCGCTGGCCCAAGTCGGCGGGCTTTTTGTTGCCGCCGTAGAGGTCGGGAGACATCAGGTTGCTCCGCCAGGCTCAACTAGCGTCCCCTTCCAAGCACGTACGATCCAAATTTGTGAGTTGCTGGAACATCTCGAAACATCCGAACTTGTACTATTGCACTGATCTCTCCGTGCGTCCTCAGCCCACTTGCCCGCTGGGCAAACCGGCCGCCCTTTTTTGGTGCTGGTGAGAAGCCCGCCGTTTTGTTCAGAGACGGCGGGCTTTTTTTGTTACTACGGAACTACAAAAGCCCGCGAAGTTAGTTGAGGGCGCCGGCACTCCTCCTCCAGCTGCCAACTGGTCCCCTAAGACAGTCGAGCCCGCGCTCCCCTCACGAGAGGCGCGGGCCGCCGCTTGCCTCGCTATACGATTTCTGGGAGCAGCGAACGGAGATGCTAACCGCCCGCGGCTGGCGTTACATCCAAATAGAGCGGGTCTCGCAGGTTAAGGTACCCGGGGTCGAAGTCTGCCATCTCGCTTAAGGCGTCCCAGTTCAGTATGACCAGCCGTCCTTCTTTGTGCTCCAAAAGGCCGTCCGAACGCAGTTTCTTCAACATGCGATTTACGTGAACTACGCTCGCGCCGATAGTCTCGCCGATCTGAACTTGAGTTAGCGGTAACGGATAGGAATTCTCTCTTACCAGCCCCATGACCTTCATGCGCACGTAAAGCTCACAGGCGAGGTGGGCTAACCTACCCACCACATCCTGCCCTCCCAATACCTTGACCCAGGCGCGCGCGACCGCCGCGTCCACTAAACTTTCCCGCCAAAATAGATTTGCCAGGCGAGGTGATTTACGGAGAACCTCGAGGATGTCGCGATGTCCAATGAGGGCAACCTTGCTTCTACCGATCGACGCGAGTGTGTGATCCATGGTTCTAAGATGTAGCCCCTGGAGATCAGGTATATCGCCGGGGACATGGATTGAGAGCGTTTGCAGGTTGCCGTTGCTCAAAACGCTATACCGTCGCAGGAGCCCCTCAACCACCAAGCAACAGCGGCTGGGTTCGTCCCCTTCTAGCGCAATCTGCTCACCGGGCTTCAACTGCTTACTTACAAGCGCCATCGCTTCGACGCTCTCGCGATCATCTGATGAAAGACGACCTAGGCTCTCGAGCTTTCGGATTAGCGGTGCCGTCAAATCGGACATCGCTAACCATTAAGCATTTTGTCTTGATTTAACAACGGCTTTGCCGCTCCCGTCTCGTTCGTACAGACGAGGGCGGCCGATAGGATTATCGACTCGCAGGCTTCGTGAGAGCCGAGCCTCGCATTAGGTTTCATCGTTCGCAAGACTGAATTCCTGCGTGCTTCTCGCCTCCTCATTGACCACACGAAACCAGTGCTCTTGAAGTGCTCTGGGTGACACTCGTCGGCCAGTGATTTTTCCACCGCCGACAACGGATCGTCGGCAGTCGTGGCTCAAGATGGGACAAGCTCATTTCCACGCCATTCCGGCATGATGCTCCTCCGTTTTCCCCAATATCCGCAACGTCACGCTTGCCGTTTCGTTGCAATCGGCCGTCGATTTCCGATTTGGAACTATTTTAGCTAAAACTAATTGAATCGCCGGTGGTGGTATGTGCGCATGCGTTTGAAGTTCATCCAGCCGATGGAGCCTGAGCTGTTCGACGCACCGCCGGTAGGCGACGGTTGGAGCCACGAGATCAAATTCGATGGCTATCGCACGCAGGTCATCAAGGACGAAGACGGCATCCGCTTCTACACCAAGAACGGCTTCGACTGGACAACCCGATATCGTTATCTCGCGGAAGAGGCGGCGGCGATCGACGCTGACAGCTTCATCCTCGAAGGCGAAGCCATCATGATCAATGAGGCCGGCCTTTCCGACTTCCACGCAATGCAAGCCATCATCGGCCTGCGCCGGCCGCCACCGAACATCTACCTAGTCACGTTCGACCTGCTGTTTCTCAACGGCCACGATCTTCGCCGAATGGCGTTAGAGGATCGTCGCGAGATCCTTCACAAAATGGTTCCGACCGGCGGACGCATTCAATTCAGCGAAGCCATGCCCGGCACTGGTGACGCTGTCTATCACCTGGTCGACAAGGCGGGGCTCGAAGGCATGGTCTCGAAGCTCAAGGGCAGTGCTTATCAAAGCGGCAAAACGACCGCCTGGCGCAAAATCAAATGCTTTGAGGAAAAGCAGATGGACATCATTGGGGTGCAACGAGAGCGCGGCAAAGCGGCGCAAGTGATCATGGCTGAGAGCGGCCATTACAAAGGCGGCGCGTTCGTAGCCTTCAAGGCCGACAAGCGGCAGGCGCTGTGGGATCGCGTGCAGGGCAAGGTAGGTGGGCCAGTGCCGAAAGGTCATAAGAAGGACAAGGCCGAGTGGCTGAAGCCCGGCCTTGTTGGTCGGGTAAAGACGCTGAAGGGGGCGAAGAGAAACTGCGCCATGCGAAGCTGCTGGATTTTTGGGAAGACTGAGTTCGCCGTCGTTGGTTCGTCCGTTTCCGTACCATATTTTTTATTGAATTCCCGATTTCGGCGGACTTGTAAAAATGGACGTTTCCCATTGCTCTTGGAGGAGAATTGCGATGGACAGCGTAACCATGATCTGGAGTGGCAAGGTTCGACCTTGCGTTGAAGTGGTCGAGGCCTACGGCGAATGGTTCGTCCACGTGGTCGAGGAAGACCAGGAACTTACCCGCTCATTTGACCGAGAATGGTACGCACTGGCCTTTGCTGAAGGCCAGCGCATTCGCCTGCATCTCGATAAGGTTGTGCGACTCTAGGACTTCTTGAGAATCCGCGCTTCGCGCAAGAGCGAGGCCCAACTGTGCGGTCCAAGGAAACTGACAAGTTCGGCGGCTCGGGCTTCCGTGATTCCGGTTTCTTTCACCAGACGCCGAACCGCCATGCCCCTCGCAGGGTCAGGCGGCTTGCCTGCTTCCTCAACCATTTGGAAATCCCTTCCAACTGACCCAACGGCAACGGGCAGGGAATGGTTCCGGAGGCGGGCGCGGCTAGTTTGCCACTTGCCGGCGGCGCCTTCTTCAAAGGGATGCTAAGCTTATCTTCTGATGAGCACCCGCGGCACCGACTTTTTGTACAAGCGGATTTCGGCCAACGTCCCCGAGATCCTGCGCGGCGCCATCATCTCCGTTGCCAAGCTCACTGAAAAGCTATTCGCCGACGCCAAAGCGATCGGCATCACCAGTGTTGAAATTGAGGAAGAAACCGGGAGTGTTCACGAGGCTATCTCGGACGCAATCGTGCACCACGATGCCGGCTTATCTGAGTGAAAGCATCGATGACCAGTGTCTGGGTCGCGTTCTGTTTCGTCGGCGTCGTGATGGCACTGGTGGTGTTATGGTCGATGATGTTGTAGCGGCCCATCGGCAGCGAAAACGTTCTTCCCTGAAACCTTTAAGCTGTCGCCGAATTGTGCCTGATGGCTGAGGAAGAAACAGAAAAAACCTTGGACCCGAAAGTCGAGTTCGTGCGTAAAGTTGCGCGTGAAACCGGCATTTCTGAAGAACAGGTGCGAGCGCTTGTATCGTTGCTGGGCTACGATCTCTCATCCGTGATGCGCGAAGCCCGAATTCTAAAGAGTAGCCATGACCACCCGCGGCATTAACTTCCTCCGCTCACCGTACTCTCCAAGCGAGGGTTTGCATCACGTGACCATGACCCCGGCACGTTCCCCCGCCAAGCCCTCTCAAGCAAACTTCGCGCCAGGACTTTCGCCGAGGCGCTGTCAAGCGCGGCGCGCAGAGTATATTAGCGATCGGGAACATACGGCTCCTGCGGGCGTTTATCGGGTGATCGGCCCCTCTGGGAGGTTGCTATGCGAAAACTCTTACTTGCTTCGGTGATTGCCATCTCCTCCGCCGCAGCCACGGTCTTGCCTGCGGATGCACATGGCATCGGCTTTTTTGGTCCGTTCGGCGGCTTCGGCCCGTTCGGCGGTGCCCCCTTCTACGGCGGCGGCCCGTTTTACGACTATGGCGGCCGCTATTACGGCCCCCGCTATCCCGATTATTATCCTGGCTACGTGGCCCGCTACCCGCATCGCTACTACTACCGGCATCATCGTCATTGCCACGTGAAGTGGGTGAGGCACTGGCGCCATCACCACCGGGTGCTGGAACGCGTTCGGGTTTGCCGGTACTGACAAGGCCGGACATTGGCTGCAGTTGTGCGGCAGGCGGGGAGGGCGCTGCGGCCGTTCATAGGAACATCTTTAAGGTAACGCCGAAGGCGAAGAGCCGCTAGCGTTCAAGCAGGTACACCCCATACCGGCTATGAGGCGTGCTGGCATCCGATCATGTCGCGCTACCGGTAGTATCAGACGACCCCAGCCATGCCCCAGTATCTCTATTATCCTTCGAACCCGCGCCCGTCGCCTGGAGGTTGACTTGTTCTCATTTCGTTCCCATGTTCGCTATAGTCATCATTGAGCTGCTGCCAAATGTGTGGTCGCGTTTTCGTCAAATCGACAATCCCCGACATGGTCCGGCGGTTCGACTTTGCCCATGCCGGCGACATCGAGCGGCTGGGCAATGGCTTTCCGATCTGGAACGGCGCGCCGCGCCTGATCTATCCGATCATCATCCGCGAAGAGCTGTCCACCAGCATGGCCGGTTTTGGCCGTAAGGACTAGTTGCCCATAATGTGAGCTTTATCCTACGACGAGAATTCAAACCCCTCGTCAGCGTAAATATCAAAGCCCGCGAGTCTCTCCTGACGGGCTTTTTTCGCGCATGACGACGTGCTTTTCTGTCAATGATCATTCAGTTCGTTGAAACCGCATGCTTTGCAGCGATACGCGGGGTTCGGCTCCTCTTCGGGATGGAGCATCCTGACTGTACCGCGTTCCACCCAACAGATTGGGCAAGAGAAATTGCCTATACATTTTCAGGCGCCCGTTCGCGAGATCGGCGCCCTTGAGTCTTTCAGACATTTCAGCCAGGCTTTTGTAGGCTTCGGCGATTTGGTGTCGCAGGCTTCCCGCTCGTTCGCTTGTGTGAGTGCTTGTTCCTTCGCGCGAAGAGTGAGTTTTTCTGCAAGCCGTTCCATCGGCTTGACGCCGCGTTGCTTGACCGGGATGGGCGGGCCGGGGTCTGATAGGTTCGTCATTGCTAACGAACAATTTCCAGTCGATTAAAATGTTCCGGAACTAATTCAGCGCATGCTAATTGAATCCGCCGGGTGTGGGTCAATGTATGCGTTTGAAGTTCGTCGAGCCGTTGATGCCGAGTGACCCATATTGGATCAGTCACTTGGCACCGCAGTTGCGTGGAGCAGAACGTGTTGGGGGGTGAGGGGCCGCCACTTCATCGCGAAACGACGGAACGGGGTAAAGCAAATGCGGATGCTAGTCAGGCCTGCCAAACGGGAAGGAACTTCTCGAACCATCTTCGATCGACCGTTGATTGATGGCGATGTCAAACCTGGAACAGGCGGCCCGGTGATAACGATTGAAGCCGAGGGCATTTACTCGGATGATTCGAAATACCGATACCAGATTGAAATTACGCTTGGTGAACTTGAGGCACTTATCGGAAGCAGCGGCCCGGCACTTGGGGCGGGTAGGCCAGTAGGGCCTAACCGGCAGGGGCATCAAGATGGCGACGCCGGCTGATGGGAGATATACCCGCCCGCTAGTACAGGCGGAACACAACCAAATGAACGAATGACGCAACAAAAGGGTGGAAAGCCCTTGGCATTTGATGATGCCCCAAGCGGACGTCAGGAGGCGCGAGGCGCTTCGGCGGCGTAAGACAGCGGGCAAGGCTAACGCGCGCTGGCGCGCTTCCCTGTGGCGGCCTCTATTTGATACTCGGGGACGGCGGTTTCGTCATCACGCGCAATTGCATCTGGTCGATCGTTGCGACGATGGCAGCCGCCAGTGCTTCGGCCTTCATCCATGAGCCCCAGCCCATAGAGACCGTTCGCCGCTTCCTCGCTCGGCAGCACACCAGGCGGGCAGTGATCCTCGATTGTGCGCCGGATGAGCGTCAGCGCAGCCGGCATTCGTCGGCTTCGATCTTCATAGCCAGTGAAACATGGATTTGAGCTAAAATGTTCCGGGAACCGATTTCAGGCTCGCGGCTTGAATCGCCGAGTGGATTGAGGATACCGGCTGATGCGCGGCTGGGGCTACAGATCATGCAAAGGCGTCAGAGGCCTTGAAACCCCCGACCTTTAGCTCCCATTTGCAACGGACGCTTCCACGGCCGCTAACGGGGCTTCCAAGCTCCAGATGACCCCATGCGGCCCGTACTCGAGATTTCCCTGCCCTCCAACCGCCGCGGGCGCCACCCGCTTCAGGACCACAGTTCCAAAGCCGCCCTGTCCGATATTCTGGACTTCCGGCCCATCGGTTTCGGCCCAGGTGAGGTGAAACAGCTTCGAAGCACCGGAACCGTTGATGCCCCACGTGACCGAAATCCGGCCCTCGTCGCCCGAGAGCACTCCGTATTTGGTCGAGTTGGTCGCCAGTTCATGGAAGGCGATCCCGAGATACTGCACCGCATTGGGACTAAGGACCAAGGATGGGCCTGACATCTCGATAACGTCACCCCGAGGAAAGGACTCGGCTTGCGCCGCCAACAGGTCACGGATTGTGGCGCCCTTCCAGTCGGCCGACACCAGCAGGTCGTGGGATCGCGACAGTGCCATGATGCGCTCGCGCACCTGGGATTCAAACTGCTTGGGCGTCTCCGATCGCTTGTTGGTCTCCCGGATCATCGACAGGATGACCGAATACTGATTTTTCACCCGATGGTTGACCTCGCGCATCAGCATGCGGATGCGGTGCTCGTTTTCCCTCGCCGACGTGATGTCCCGTGCAATCTTCGAAGCGCCGACGATCTGCCCAGTTGCGTTACGCACGGGCGATATCGTCAGCGAAACCGGAACCAGGCTGCCATCCTTGCGCTGGCGGGTCGTTTCGAACGGTTCGACGCGTTCGCCACGGCGAATGCGTTGGAGAATTCGGGGTTCTTCGTCCTGGTGGTTATCCGGGATCAGCATGGTCACCGACTGACCGATCGCTTCGTCGGCGGTGTAGCCGAACAGTCGTTCAGCGCCATGGTTCCAGCTCTTGATGATGGTGTTGAGATCCTTGCTGACGATTGCGTCGAACGAGGACTCCACGATCGCCGACAAGTGCTGCCTGGCTTCTTCGGCACGCTGGCGGTCCGTCAGGTCGAGCAGCATGTTGACCGCACCAATGAGGTTGCCTTGCTCGTCCTGCAGCGGCGTGGGGTAGGGTAGGAACGGAAAGAAGGATCCGTCCGGACGCTGCGCTACCGCCTCCTGATTACGAACCGGCCGGTTTTCCTTGAGCGCGATAGCCATCGGGCACTCGTCGTGCGGCAGTTCCTGGCCGTCGGCAGTGAACAGCTTGAACGTCACACACCATTTGTCTTTGCCGACGGAGGGCTCCCTGCCTGCCAGATCGGCAGCCGCGCGATTGTAGTAGGTAATGGTGCCGTCCTGGTCAGTCGTATAGATCGCCACGGGGAGGCTCTCAAGAATCTGGCGATAGGTACTGTCGTGCTGCCTGAGCTGCGTCCGTGTCCGCTCAAGGTCGGTTACATCAACCGTAAAGCATCTCGTGTTGATCAGCTTGCCGTCGCAGAAATGGCCGCTCGAAGTAATTTCGACATGCTTGATGGATCCGTCGCGCGCTCTCAAGCGCGCCGGGTATCTCGCGATCCGCTCGCCCCTGGAGAGGCGTTCCAGAATGTCCTCTATGACGTCCCGGTCCGGATAGAAGTCCGCAATGTGGCGGCCGACATAGTTCTCGGCCTGATAACCGAGGAGGTCGAGCTCAGCCTTGTTGGCTTGCAGAATAATGCCGTCAGCGCTCACCAGGTGAAGCGCGACGGCGCCATTCTCGAAAAAATCCTGATAATCGAAATTCAGCCTGTCGTGACCGGAAATTCCCGGGTTCTTGAAGGCGACAACATTCGCCTGCCGTAGTTCATCCATCCCCGGTCCTCAATAGCTTAACCGCCAACAACGCGGCTCGTATCAACTTCGTTCCACGATCGGTGTTTTTTTGAGCGTTGCGCGACCCATATTGCCAACCGCAATCGCAGTTAACTTTGATGGCCAAGTTCGGACGTCAACGACTCGTCTCCCATATGCTAAATTTGTGAACGTGCTGAGCATGGAAAGTCCTTTGGTCTTGGTCGCTGACGACGAAGCCTTGATCGCTTTGGACCTGGAGTGCGCGCTTTCCGAGGCAGGTTTCACGGTGGCGGTGGTGAGGTCCTGTTCCGAAGCGAATCTGTTTCTGAACGAACACACGCCCGCAGCCGCCGTTCTTGACGTCAGTCTGTCGGATGGCGAGTGCCATGAGGCGGCTAAGACGCTGGCAGACTTGAGCGTACCCTTTGTAGTCTATACGGGCCTTAGCGTCGAGGCCAGCCATGGAGCATTCTCACACGGAACTACAGTGTTGAAGCCCACCGAGTCGGCAGAAGTGGTCCGGCTCCTCAAAGCCATGACTGCCACCCAGCAACAGAAGATGACAGGATAGCTGAGGGCGCTTTAGAGCGGGTCTTGCGAAGCCTAACTCAGGCGTTGGCGGAGCAACTGCCGCGCCTCACGGAGCAGAGAATTGCGGTCGGTGCCGATCAGGCGAATAAGCTCGCGCACCTGATTCTCGGTGATCCCGGTCTCCCTGGCAATGAACTCCGCCAGTGTTTCATTCCCGGCCACACGCTCACGTTGTCCTGTCGTCGCCCATGGTGAATCATGCCTTCTCTCAAGGGGACCAACCTCTAAGTCCGGGACTTGTTCCTCGACAGTCAACCTCATTGTGTGCGTCTGAGCAGGCAGGCAAAGATTTGTGGTAAATGTTGCGCTTTTCAGGATAGCTAAGCAGCGGGTCGCCACCACGGGCTCGGCAGAACGATCAATCCAGCCTGTTCGCGGCGAGAAAAGCTTGGCAGGCTGCTTCGACCTGCTTCGGCGTGCGGCCGCCGCGCGCATCGTCGACCCGGTCGTCACTCGCGCCAGCCGGATTCGCTATTTTTCTCTGCCGCGTAGCTCTACCCCCTCGGCCATGAAGTCGGTAAGGCCGCCGACATTGTCTTCAATCGACTTGACCGTAAGCCCCTTCGCCACAGCGTCTTGGCCGCACCGCTTGGCGAGACGCGCAGCGATGGGGGCGAGGGGACGGGCAGAAAGCCTTGTGACGACCCTCGTTCGAATCATTTCTGGCAGTTGGTGGACGGGCACCGGCGCGATTTTCGAACGGTCATTGAGCATCCTGTCGATCTCAATGACGACGTCCGCATCTATGGTCTTCGGCAAGTCAAGCATGAGCGATTTCTCACCAAAAAAGTATTGCCCCGGAGTCGGCGCGAGTCGACGGGGAATTCTGCTGGCCGCCAAGATGATGGGCGGCCGCTCGGCGGTGCGCTCGGGCTGATCATTGTCACCTCGCTTCCAGCAAGGCTGGACGTCGGTGGTCTATCAGACGTCAACCCGGAACTCGGGGCGCGGGTAATCGGTTCCGCCTGCGACATCTCCCGCCGGTGTCAACGACCTACCTCACACCGCCTCCCGCAACGCGCGTGTAAGGCGGTGGGTCGTCGTGACATATTGAGCGCATGGAGCGCTGCGTTCAACGGCGAAGGCGCCTGCGGCCGCCTCCCTCACGTACCAATGCTTGGACGATGAGCTTGAGTCTGATCGCCACCACGTCGGCAGAACCGAACCATCGGCAAGGCGGACCGATGACGGTGTTGACGGCACCCCGATCCAACCAGGCTTGCTCTGGAGTCCCAGCACTGGCGTCGGAAAATCTCCGAGCCGAGTTCATTGGAGCAATTCCAGGAAAAGTGTGAGCGGTTTTCCGTCCGGAATTGCGTGAAAACAAAGAGATAGAGCGGTTCGCCGTTTCCGTGAAACGGTGAAACGCACTAGCAGAAGTCGTCGACGCTCGAATCTCGGCGGGCGCACTTCGCCGGTCGCCGAGATCCAATGGGTATGACGCAGGATCACGCTCGTCGTGGCTGTCGGACAGGTCACACTTGTGCCCTTACGGCTATACTGACAGACGCCGCACCGTTCGAAGAAGTCTAAGCTGCCTGGCGAGTCGCCAGCCACTTGGGCAGATAGCTGCGCCCAACCAGTTCCGTTTTGCCAGCCGGAACAACGCCAGCCGCGCGCAGCAGCGGCTCGAGTTCGCCGCTGTCGTGTTTTGCCAGGACATCGACGGCACCTCCGACATGTACGCCTCCGACGAAGATCTGCGGGATCGTTGGTTGGCCGGTGCGAGCCAGTAGCTCCTTGCGGATTTCGCCACCAAGGCCGCTCTTTTGCATGGCAACTGCATCGAGATCCACCGAGCGGAACGGGACACCCATGTCTTTGAGAAACCGGCGAACTGCCCAGCAGAATTCGCACCACTCAAGTGCGAACATCACCACCGGCTGCTTCGGGTCGGCGATCGTGTCTGCTACGAAGTCGCGAGCCCGGGCAGGCGCCGGTTCGGCAGGCGCAAGCGTTGCCGCTGCCGGCTTTGCCGGCTGAGCGCCGAAACGACCCAGCGGCGTGGAGTTTGAAATCGCCAGTTCCTCGGCGTCCATGTCTTGCCCGATCGCCTCGAATAGCGGGGTCGAGAGATAGCGCTCGCCGGTATCGGGAACCATGAACAGGATCCGGCTACCCTTCTGAGCGATCTTGGTGATCTCGAGCGCCGCAGCCAGGGTCGCACCACCGGAGATGCCGCAAAAGATGCCCTCCTGCCGCGCGAGCTCGCGAGCGAGGCGCAATGATTCCGCGCCACTCACGGGCTGGATAGCATTGATAAATCCACTTTCGATCGCATCGCCGGTCAGGCGGGGAATGAAGTCGGGAGACCAGCCCTGCACCGGATGCGGGCGAAATAGCGGATGGCTTTCGGCAGGCGTCCCGTCATCCAGGTGGCTCTGAGGGACGCCGCTAGCCAGCATCGGTGCATTCTCGGGTTCCGCGACGACGATTCGGGTGGCAGGGCTTTCTGACCGCAGCACACGCGCCACGCCCTTCAACGTGCCGCCGGTGCCAGCGCCGGTCACGAAGTAGTCCGGTCCGCTTCCACCAAAATCACGCAGGATCTCCTGCGCAGTGGTTCGGCTATGGACGTCCGCGTTTGCCTCGTTCTCGAACTGACGGGTCCAGAACCAGCCATGCGCTGCCGCGAGTTCGCGTGCCTTCGCGACCATGCCCGTGCCCTTCTCCGAGGCCGGCGTCAGCACCACACGCGCGCCAAGGAAGCGCATCAGCCTTCGGCGCTCCACGGAGAAGCTTTCGGCCATCACGATCACCAGAGGATAGCCCTTGCGGGCGCAGACCATCGCGAGGCCGATTCCCGTATTGCCGCTTGTCGCCTCAATCACTGTCTGGCCGGGCTTAAGAAGGCCGTCGCGCTCGGCGGCTTCGATCACACCCAGCGCCAACCGGTCTTTGACCGAGCCAAGCGGGTTGAATGCCTCAAGTTTGGCGAATAGTTCGAAGCCTTCCGGCGACAGGCAGCGGAGCCGCACAATCGGGGTGTTGCCGATGGTGTCGAGTATCGAGTCATGGATGGACATCATAGATCCTTTCAAGAGGGAATGTTGAGCAAGTCAGCCTTTGGGGGGGACGACTTCGCGCCGAAGCGACTGCTCCAATTGAAAGCAGCGCCGAACCGATGATTTCGATGGTGCTCGGAGACTCCCCGAGCAGAACGACGGCGATCACCATTGAAAATGCCGGAACGACCGCGGCAAAAACTGAGCCACCCGTCGCGCCGAGGCGCTCGACCGCCCGGCCGAAGCAGTAGAGCGCACCGATCGCCGAAAGCAGTGATTGGTAGAGCACCTGGAACAGCAGGTTGCCAGGAACAGCCGCTAGCAGTCGCTCAGGGCCGCCCGTGAAGCTCCAGACCGGGACATAGAACACAAGCGATGCGACGCAGACCACCGAAGCGGCCATCTGCGGTGGCAAGCCAGCCCGCCGCATCGACACCGTATAGCCCGCCCACAGGAGCGCGCCGGCGACAAAGAACAGGAGGCCCCATCTGTTTCCGCCAGCGTCCCATGCCCCAGCCGCGACGGATGCCGCCCCGACGAGGATGCATCCTATGCCGGTAGCCATTCGCTTATTCGCCCGCTCTCGCAGAATCAGCATGGACAAGATCAAGGTGAATACCGGCAGCAGTCCGACGGTGATCGCACCACCCACTCCGGCCGAACTCAGCATGACGCCGGTGCCGGCGACCAAGGCATAGGGAGCACCAGCGCCGAGCGCCATGAAGAGCAATAACAATGGCGCAACACGAGTGACCGTCTGTCGGGAGCGCCAGGCAAGCGGGAGCAGCACGAGGCCAGCGATGCCGAACCGAACCGCCGCCAGATCAGCTGCAGAAAGTCCGTCGGCCACACCGAAGCGGGTGACGGTCCACCAGCCGCTCCAGATCGCGGCGGCGCCGAGCCCCCACAGGTAGCCACCCAGGTCAGAAGCCGCAGCCTGTCGCGATGAAGCCTGGCCGGCATCTCCGCCAGCAGTCAGAGCTGCGACGTCTACGACAGCAACGGTGGACAGGAGGCTTGGGTCGCGTGAAGACATGACGGCTCGGATCCGGTGCACTCGGTTCGTTGAAATGACTATTGAGGGGATAGCAGCGGTTGGCGGAGCAAGTCCTTACCGCCGGCTGATCTTTGGCTTACCATTCGTGGCTGCACGCCGGTCAGCGTCATCAACACGAGCCGATATGATCTTAGCAACCTGCGCGGGATGAGTGGCAATCATGAAGTGCGCGGCACCCTCGATCTCCCACATGACAGCGCCTGGAATGCGGTGCATCACCGCCTCGTTTGCCCGCTGCACGGCCCGACGGCTCATTGCGCCCACGATGATCTCGGTAGGCACGGCAAGGGCTGACAGAGCAGCGTTGGAAGGCGTGAATGTGTAGGCGCCCGCCCAGTCAAGCATGTTGACCTCAGTCGTTTCAACGGCATGCGACTGAACCCGATGGGGCCATGAATCGAAGGTGCCGGGACCTCCGTAGCGCCGCGCAGTAAGCCGACTGCCGGCGCTTCGAGGATGGTTAGGCTCGCCAGTGCGGCGTGGCCTCGAAGAGCGACCGCGAGAGCCACCAGCCCTCCAAATGAGTGACCAACCAGGTGGACGCGGCCGCCAGCCCGTTTGATAACCTGTTCGACGACATGGCATTCATGATCGATCGACGCGTCGGCTATCGTCCGGCGTTCGTCCGTTTCACCATAGCCGAGCAGGCTGGTCGTCACACAGCGGAAGCCATCGCCCAAATGCGAAACCACTGAACGCCAGGCGGCTCCGGTGCTGCACGAGCCGGGCACGAGCACCACAGTAGCCCCGCTGCCGCACTCCTTATACTCAATCGAGGCTGTTTCGACTTTCAGAAAGCCCCGACCCGCAGCATTTGGATGCATTCCCAAGCCGGAACCGATCGCCGCTAACTGAGGATTCTGGAATGACTGGCCATACATGGTCTGAACCGTTTCGCCGTTGTTGTCGGACGCACGGTAAACACCGGCCCGGTTTCGGCTGAATGTCAGAGAGATGGGCTCAAGTGTTTCTGTTTCGAACGTTTTGTATCGGGTAACTGACACACAAGCGAAGAGCGATAGGCATTGCGGTCCACGAGCTAGACAAGTCTGCGCTGGAGTTCCTCAGCGCCAAGGATGATCTCGCACGTGACTGTTGCGGTCGGTCCTTGCATGGATGGCATAGCCACATGAGCGTCCGCATGGCCGCCTTGGCATCCTCTCGAAGCTATCGGCTGATCTTCGCCGCAACGAGCAAACCGAACAAAACGACGACATCAGGCTGCGGCCACCATCTGTCACTACAGGCGGCATCGACACCCGCAACTGTACTGGGCCATTCGTGTTTCGACCGTTTTTTGTGGAGCGAGTTTCGTTTCACGTCAGCGCGGGCGAAGACTCGCACGCGCCGAAACATTTGAAACAAATCACGCAGCGCCTGAATGTGTGCTGAAACAAAGAGGGTCTAATATCCTCCCTCGGGATCACGCCACCAAAGGATCGACCATGCGGCCTGACAATCAAATTACCTCCACACATACAGGCTATGCCCTCTTTGACGCCAACAATATCCTCGTTGGTAGCAATCCGGAGATATTTGGAGGCCAGCGGCTCGACCTGGACCAGAGGCAGCCCATAGACGCCATTGCCGCAGTCGCCGAAGCTCTCCTCCATCTGAAAAGTTTCGACGGCCGCGCCATTGAGCCGGGCAACGAGTTCGCTGAAAGCGCCGCGACGCGATGGATGCAAATCGACGAGGGTCCAGTTGAAGCTGAGACATTGGATGGGCGGTGGAAGTTGCTCACGGCACATCTTCGGCTGGAGGGCGGCACGGCGCTGGTAAGCGTCGACATTACCGAGATGAAACGAGCGCAGATTGCGCACCAGGAAGGCGCGGAGATATTCCGCTGCATCACCGACAGTCATCCGTTGCCCGTTTGGGTGGTAGACGCGGCAAGCGGGGAGATCCTGTACGAAAGCCTCGATGCGTCGAACCTGCTTGGGCGAAAATGGACTCCGCATGATCCGCAATTCCTGACGGATCATTTTGTGAATACTGGCGAATTCGATGAAATCAGTTCTCTCGCCAGCAACAACGAGATCGTGCGCGATCGCGAAATCCAGCTTAGAAACACAAGCGGATCGGCCCTTTGGTGCTCTACCAACTGCCGTCGCGGCATCTATGGCGGGCGCCACTCACTCATCATCGGGGTATTGGACATCACGGCACGGAAGCAGCGCGAAGACCTGTTCGGCTTCCTGATCAAGCATCATCCATTGCCGGTCTGGATGAACGACGCAAGTTCGGGGGAACTCATCTACCAGAGCAAGGCTGCCGAACGGCTACTTGGATGGAGCAAAAAGGCGCAACGCGAGACGGTGCGGCTCGACGACTACTTTGTCGATCCCGAGAAATACCGGGAAATCAATCGGGAGCTCATGCAAAAGGGTGTCGTCGAAAATTGCGAGGTGCTTCTTAAAAGACCCGACGGCCAAGAGTTCTGGGCCACCGGCAATCTCAGGATCGTCGAGTTCCAGGACCGGCGAGTGGTTCTCGCCGGCATCGCCGATGTGACCAAGCAGAAGAAGCGTGACGGCGAAGTCGCTGCTGCGCGGGAGATGCTCGCAGACGCCGTTGAGTCACTCTCCGAGGGATTTGCTCTGTACGACGAAGATCACCGCCTGGTCATGTGCAACAGCCTTTACCGCGAGTTGAACCAGCCGGTGCGGGATGTCGTTGAACCGGGCGTGGAATGGAACGAACTGCTTCGCGAATCCGCCAGGCGCGGCGTATACCGCGATGCGGTTGGGCGCGAGGACAAGTGGCTCGACGAGCAGATTCAAAGTCGGATCGAGTTCCACTCCCCTTTCGAGGTCCACCTCTCCGACGGCAAATGGCACTCGGTATCGATACATCCCACCGATCTTGGCGGCTTCGTCGTAACGCGCGCCGACATCACCGAGCGCAAGAAGGCCGAGGCAGCCGAGCGCGACGCCACGGCAGTGCTGCAAAAGGTGCTCGATGCCTGCCCTTCGCCGATACGCATGACCACGTTCGACGGAGAAACGCTCTACCGCAATCCTGCCACCAGAGATCTTTACGGCGATCGCCCTCAAATAACCGACTACTATGTCGATCCACACTGTAGCGCAATATTGGAGCGCACCCTGATCGAAAAGGGCAGGATCGATGATTTTCGGGTCCAGCAATACGACAGGGAGAACAAGATATTCTGGGCTTCGATTTCCGCTCGCCTGATCGATTTCCAGGAAAGGCAGGTGATAGTGTCGAACACGACGAATATCACCGACATGATCACCGCCCAGGAAGAAACGCGCAAGGCAAACGAGCGGCTCATCGACGCCATCGAATCTCTGGCCGAAGGGTTTGCCCTCTACGACAAGAACGATTGCCTGGTGCTGGCCAACAGCAGGTACCGCCAGATGCACGCGATAAGCGCGGATGTGCTCGTTCCCGGGGTGAACTGGTTCGAGTTCCTCCGCGTGACCGCGGAGCGCAACCAGTTTCCGGTTCCACGGGACAAGATCGACGACTGGCTTGCCGAGAGGGCAAGGGACCGCCGGGAGTTCCGGCAACAGGAATTCCGTCATACGGACGGGGCCTGGTTTTTCGTCTCGAACTGTCCGACCCGCGAAGGCGGCTTCGTGGTCACCCGTGTCGACATTACAGAGCGCAAGCGCGCCGAGGAGGCCGCCAAGGAAGCGGATGAACTGGTCCGTAGAGTCCTCGAAGCCTGCCCCGTCAATATCCAGATGACCCGCGCGCACGACGGGAAGCTGCTCTATCGCAGCCCCGCCACCGTTGAGCTGCTCGGCGACGTCACCAGCGCTGTTGACTACTACGTCGATCCTTCAGAGCGGATGCGATACGTTGAGCGGTTGCTCGCGACCGGGTTGGTCGACGATTTCGAAACCGAGCTCAAACGCAAGGACGGTGGAACCTGCTGGTGCTCGATCTCGTCTCGACTGATCGATTACCGTGGTGAAAGGGTGATTGTCTCCCACACCTACGATCTCACCGACCGATTCGAGATGCAACAAGAATTGGAGCGACAGCGCGAAACGCTGCACCAGAACGAAAAAATGGCGGCGCTCGGTGGATTGCTGGCGGGGGTTGCACATGAGCTGAATAATCCGCTCTCGGTGGTGCTCGGCCTGTCGTCGCTGCTGAGGGAGACGGCTACCGACGCCAAGGTCGTGGAACGCGCCGACAAGATGAGCAAGGCAGCCGAACGCTGCGCCAGGATCGTCAAGACTTTCCTGGCTATGGCCAGACAGCAGCCGACGCGAACCTCAAACGTTGCGATCGATGACGTTATTTCGGAAGCGGTGGAAGTGGCGAGCTATTCGATACGATCGTCCGACATCCGGCTTTCAGTTCATCTTGAACCTGGTCTTCCCTCGATCTGGGCAGATGCCGATCAGCTTAGCCAGGTGCTGATCAATTTGCTCGTCAATGCAGAACAGGCGCTGCACGGCTGGGAAGGGCGTCGGGCAATCACGGTCTCAACACGGCTTCATCCCAAGACCGGCAACATAGTCGTCTGCATTGCCGACACGGGTCCGGGAATTCCCAAGGAGATACTTCCCCGCATTTTCGAGCCGTTCTTCACGACGAAGGAGATTGGGGCAGGGACTGGGATCGGGCTCTCCTTTTGTGATCGGATCGTTCAATCCCATGGAGGAACCATCGAGGTTGAATCCCCTGAAGGGGGTGGCTCGACCTTCATACTTTCGCTGCCTGCTTCGGACCATGTCGACGGACGAGCCGAAACTTCCGACGACGAGCTCCCAACTTCAGCCGGCATTGCTTGTCTGGTGGTGGAGGACGAAGAGGAAGTGGGGCAGCTGGTTGCTGAGGTGCTCAGACGAGATGGTTTCAAGGTCACGATGGCCAGATCCGGCGAAGAAGCGCTGCTGCACCTCCAGAACCGGACTTTCGCGGTGATCCTGAGCGATCTGAAAATGCCGAACATGGATGGGCGGGGATTGTTCAACCAGATTGCCAAGCTCCATCCGGCCGCGCTCGACAGGTTGGCGTTCCTGACGGGCGACACGATCAGTCCGGGCGCGCAGATGTTCCTGCGCGCCGCGAAACGGCCCTATCTTGAGAAACCGATCAAGCCGAACGAACTTCGCTCGTTTGTCTCGAAACTGGTGAACAACAATACTTGACAGATCCGTTGATTTGCACGTCACTCCAGGGGCAACTTTTTCCGATCCGCTAGTTGCCCGGGTGGTCAATTTGACGACGCTCGCACATGTAGTTGTCTGCGATGACGAACCGGATATCCGCGACACGGTGGCGGAATATCTGGAGCATCATGGCTATGCGGTGACGCCGGCCAACGCGGGGCCTGCCCTGCGCGAACTGGTTGATAGCCAACACGTCGATGTGGTCATACTGGATATCCGAATGCCAGGCGAGGATGGCCTCTCGCTGGCGCGATATCTACGAGAGCACTCAGACGTTGCCATTATCATGCTGACCGGATCGGCGGAAATCGTCGACCGCGTTGTTGGATTGGAGATTGGCGCCGATGACTATGTCGCGAAGCCGGTCGACCTGCGGGAGCTGCTGGCGCGGGTGAAAGCCGTGCTGCGCAGAACGTCGGCGAGCGAAAGGGCTGCGCAGGGAGCGAGCCCTCCGGGCCACCAGGTCCAGTTCGGCAAGTGCCGCTTCGACCCGGGCGCACACAAATTGTACAACGCCGAGGGGTTCGAGATAGCGATCACCCCGATGGAGTTCCGACTTTTGAAAGTATTCAGCGAACATCGCGGACGAGTACTCCACCGCGATCAACTGCTCGAATTCGCCCATGACCGCGGATGGGACCCTTTCGATCGAAGCATCGACATTCGCGTTTCGCGTCTGCGGAAGAAAATTGAGGTTGATCCCTCCAAGCCGGAGGTGATCAGGACGATCCGCGGCATTGGTTACCTCTACTCTTGAGCGCGCCGCCGCCTGGCTGGACCAGCGCCTCAGTCCTTGCGGCGTATGGCGACTTTGTGGTTCCAGGGAATAACCCCGCTCAAACTCTGAATTCAGCTGCGTTGCGCTGAGCTCCCACTATCATGTTTCGGCGCTGAAGGTCGGCGTCTTGGCCAAGCCTGCTTGCTCGACACCGGGGATCTGAGATTGGTCCCGCAGCCGCTACAATTCATGCGTTAGCAAGCCGGCGGTGGTGAGAGGATAGGAATTGGCTACCGAGGTTTTCGAACAGCTCGACGCTTGTCGTATCGTCTCCAACCGCTGCCGCCGTTCTGGCTAGGCGGTGGGGAAGACCCGAGCCTTGGGCATTGGCGGCGGGAGCCGCCAGAAGGACGGCCCCGCTCGCACAGGCCAGTAGCTGGAGGGTGAATGAAAGCTTCATGGTTTCAGCCCGCCTTGTCTCCTGGGCTGCGGTTCCAAGCCGCGGACCACCGAGCCAATCTCTGAGCGGCTGATCCCGATGTCCCTCAGGAGGGCATCGTCCATTGCCGAAAGCGCCCGTTCCGCCATACGGTGAACCCGGTAATTCCGAAAAGCGTCGTAAGCTGCTCGCATTCTCGACATTGCAACACTCCATGATTGTCGCCGCGGGATGCAGCGGTGCCACAGGATTTAAACCATCCCTGTTTCAGGCGTTTTTCCACGCCGAACGCGATGTGTTTCGTTTGTTTCAGCGCCGAGAAGCGCTTCCCGTGCGGTAGAGTCCGCGACGGGCATCAAGCCCCTAAGCCTGGAACGAACCAAAAAAGAAGAAATGAGCGGGGTTGAATGGGCGAGTGGAAACCAACCCCACCGCCAGTCGTTGAGCTATGTCGGATAATCCCCAGTGCACCCCAGAAGACTTGCCCGCCCGTTTCCGCATCCGGGCGGGCCCTTTTAAGCACAACCTTTTTTAGCGTTGACTTTAATGTTTCATTTACCGTGAGCGCGCATCCTTTTATGGTGCGGCGATGTTTCAGTACCGCACGGCTCAGGCAACAACTCGTCCTCTCTGGACCCCCGGGAGCGATGAGAGCGAGGTTGCAACCGACATCTTCAACGTTCGTTGACTCGCGCCGGTTGATTCCGGCTACTCCAGACCAAACTGCCCGCTGGCTCGGCCGGCGGGCTTTTTGTTTTAGGCTCACCAGGCTTCGAGGTTTCCAACTCCTTGACAAAGTTGGGCGCTCTACGTCATTCGTGAGGATGAGGGGAAAAAGAAGAAAGCATATGAAAAGCCGGTGCTGAACAAAAAGGACCGGCTCTCCGCAGTGACAGCATCACCACCAGCCTCACAGATCCCCCCGCCGCCGACGCAAGCTTGAGGTGTTTGGAGGCGGGCAGCCTCCATCGGTGAGAAATGCCAAGTCCGCCAGCTCGTGCCGGCGGGCTTTTTTGTTGATGGCCGGAACTGACTCCCGATGAGACAGTTTGGCTGACCCGGCGCGTTCTTTCATCGGGTCCTTGCTGGCGACCAAAGATCCCAAGAAAGCTGCTTGGACGGCCATGAGGGCGGATGACCGGACCGCAATCGTGAAGGAGGGTGCCGACGAAGCCGGCGCGAAGTCGCACGCAGATTTCTGCAAAATGGCTATGCAGTTTGGCAAATAGGCCGACCTCAAAAGACAAGCCCGCTGGCTCGCGCCTGCGGGCTTTTTTCCTTAAGCCGGGAACCAAGGGCAAGCGGCAATGTTCGCATGAGGCAGTGGAAAGAAATGGCTTTCTCCTCCGCTGCAGATCCGTGGACGATCGGGAGCCCGCTGCCGTCTAACCCCTCAAGGTCCGGCAGCGGGCTTTTTCGCGAGAAGCAGGAACTTCGCATGCCGCGGCATGTTGATCTGCGGGGGTAAATTCCGGCGATTTGCGCTCTCCGAACGATGGGCAACGATTCGTTAAGGACGTACAGTGAGTCCTGCTTGAAGCCACCTCTAAGCGCATTAAATCCCCGAAGATCATCGGCTACGTGGACATCGGTGGTTGGAGTTCGTTGCGCTTTCGCCCCGGGATTAGAGGTTGGCATCATGACCCAGCCAAGGATATCGGCTTCCGACTGCAATGTATTGCGCGGCGCCTTCGTAAAATGCGTCATCGAAAAGAACATCCCACAGGACCGATGGCGTGATGAGGCTGCGCTGTTGATCCGAGACTATACCGATAGCGATGACGTAGATTCCAACTTGCTGGAATGGATCATACGGACTGGCACTATCTAGCTGCTGCGGCTGCCATTGAAAGGATCTTGGCCGGCTTTTTGACCCAGCTGGCCGAGGGCCCTAACCCTTGGCCGGGCCCGCATCGCCCCCAGCGGTGCAGTCCCCACTCACCCTCCAAGTTACAATGGTCTTCGCCTTGGTCTGCGGGGCCTTTTGCAGGGATGCGAGCCGTTTTCATGCCCGCGGCGCGAGCCAGCAGGTCGGCCTTTCTCTTGCCATTTATGTCAATCGCCCGATGAGCTTCCTGCCTTCCCCTCCGCGAGCCGGAATGCGTAGTTGTTACGTATGTGGTTGTTGAAATAGCGGCCCTTAGCAAACGCAGATTGAAACGCGGCAAAGGCCTCGACCGGTACGTCCAAGAACTCGTAGTGCTTCCCACTGGCTAGAAACCAGACCGAGAGAACCCTGGTGTTTGGGTCATAGTCGAACTTGCTGATCGAGGTCGACGGCATGGTTGAGGGTCTTCGGCAAACCGCCCCGCTCCTAGTTGTTCAATTCAAGCGGCTCGTGATCCGGCTGCTCGTGCCACATTATCTGCCGGAACTCGCGCCGGTGGACCTGCTGGCCGCAGATCGGGCATGTGTGAAAATGGTCGTGGCCTGCCTTCGGCTCGTGGGGCTTGCCGGGCTTGGGTGGTCCCAGGTCCGCAATTCTTGTCATTTGACAAAGTCCCCAGGCACGCCATCCTCAAGACTGAATTCGTGCGTGCTTCTCGCATCCTCATCGACCACACGAAACCAGTGATCCTGAAGAACTCGAGGCGACACCCGCTGACCAGTGACTTTCTCTACCGCTGATATCGGATCATCGGCGTCTGTGGCTTGAGACGAGACAAGCTCGCCTCCATGCCACTCTTCCACTTGGTATTCTGGCATGCTGCCTACCTATCGCTTCCCCATTGCCTTCGCTTCCCGCTCCAGCGTCGCCCGATTGTTCCCGTGCTTGGCGATCAGGTCCTTCACCTGCTGGGGCGTGATCCCGGCCTCTTCGGCGAAATACTGAACCTCATAATCGTCATCGGCTGAAACACGGTCCCGATCGCTAGAATCCCGCTTGCTTTTGTCGTCGGCCATATCGATTCCTCCTGCGATCTCCGCAACGTCCGGTTGACGTGTTTGTTGCACCAAAAAGCCGATTTCCGGTTTTGGAACTATTTTAGCTTTTTCTATTTAATGGCGGCGGGTGGGAGTGTGCTTGCATGGGAAGCGATGGTGAACGGCTGGGGTTCATCAAGCCGCAGGAACCCTCGAGGTTGCCCCGATCAGCGACGCCTGGCTGCACGAGATTAAATATAACGGCTTTCGCACCCAGCGGGTGCTGGATTGGGCCGGCGGCCGTGCCTTCACCAAGGCCGGCCACGACTGGTCGAGGCGCTACTGGCCGATTGTCGCCGCGCTGGAGAAGCAGCCGGCCAAGGCGCTCATCCTTGACGGCGAGATGATCGCGCCCGGGACGGACGGTCGGCTTAACTTCCATGAGATCACTCGCGCATCGCCTGGAACGCCGAACTGCTCGCGTTCGTCGCGTTCGACATCCTGCACAGGAACGGCCAGATCTGCGCACGCTGCCGGCGATCGATCGCAAGGCGATGGGAACTGGTCGGGCCGGCCGACGGTATCATCCAGTACAGCCAGCCAATCAGGCTATTAAGGCGGCGGGAAAGAGGGCATCAGCTGAAGAGATCAGCCAAGAAGTCAGCAGCGTGTTCGACGTTGGTCGTCGATGCGATGCAGAACCGCTCCAGATGATTTCGAAAGAACTCGCGGCCGACGTCGAGAGTGTACCCAAATTCGGATATGAGCAATCGCCAACGGTCTGAAAGTTGCTGCCGGAATGCTCACCTAGACGCGGATCCAAGGCTTCTCGCATCAACGATCCTTCACATTCGCAGGGAGCCACGATTTTGTCACGCCGGCAAGCGCGCTCGCTCTCTCCATGATGCGCATCGGCAGTAGTCTTTGGGCAGCATTCAGCCTTTCGTCTTACGCTAATAAGACCGTAGCCCCATAAGGGAACTTAACGGAATTGGACGCGTTTGCTGAGGGCTGGAACACCAACAAACTCCCGCAGAAAACGCTGTTCTTGAGGTTAAAATTCGCCATTCTCCAGGAGATGGATCATAAACAGCATCATATGGCTGGTCGGAGCGGTTGTAATCGTGATCGCTATACTTAGTTTTTTTCGGCCTGCGATGAAAGATCTATTTACAGAACGCTGGCCGAAATCGAAGGAGAGCACAATGAAAAATGCTGTAATCATGTTGATGATGCTAGTTCCGCTGGCAGCCTGCTCTCGCACCGAACAAGGCGCGGCAGTTGGTGGCCTGGGCGGTGCTGCTGTTGGTGCCGCGGTCGCTGGCGATCCGGTCAAGGGCGCCGTGGTGGGCGGAGCAGCGGGGGCCTTAGCCGGTGCCGTAATTGGTCATGCTAGCGAAGCTGGCCAATGCAGGTATCGCGATCGTAACGGCCGGGTCTACATTGCCCAATGCCCAGAGGGATATTGATCGCAAAGCGCCTGATCCGAAACGCTGGCCGATCGGGGTCCGGCCGACAAGCTAGGCACTGAACGATCGTGAGACCAGAATGTCGAACGACTGTCGGAGGATTTCCCGCGCGGGTGTGTCGGAGGCGGTGTCTTCGATCGCCCTTGATACCGGTTGCTGAAAGCCGACACGACATCAAGGGCATGGGGCACGAGGTCCTCGTAGCGATGCAAGGTCGCCCGATAGAGAAGCGCAATTCGTCGCCCTCCGAATACTTGGGGCGACGAGCGCGGTTCCAAGAGAGCCTACGCTGTCCACGACCTTGACATCCAAGCGAGCCGAGATGCGATGCAACATTATTGACGGCCTGGAACATCTCAACGCATTCGGAATCTAGTGCTGCACTGATCCCCCAGTGTCCACCCAGACCCTTGCCCGCCGGGCCCAAACCGGCGGGCTTTTTTGTCTTGTCCGCAATGTGAGCTTTTACTCTAGAACGAGACCTTCAAACCTTCGTCAGCGTGAAATTGAATCCCACCCTCCTGGCGGGCTTTTTTGTTTGCTGAAGGGAACTGCAAAGAACCGGCGAAGTTAGATGAGCGCAACGGTGCGACGTCATACTCCTTCCGTTGCCGGCCGGTCCGCAAGACGGTCGGGCCCGCGCCTCCCTTTCGATAAGCGGCGCGGGCCTCGCTCACGAAAAATTGCTCCCTGCCTGAGACTTTTGCCGCCGACGAAATCTGAATGCTGCACTGTTCCTAGTGGGTTCCCGTTAATGAGAACTGCCCGCATCCTTAGACAGCCCGTGCCTTTCCATGAATAAGCCAGGGTCGTAAGGTTACGGTCCTATGTGCGATCCGCTGCTGGTTTTCGGCTTAGGTTTGGCCATTTCACTGATCCAATTCCAGCGGCTCGTGATCCGGCTGCTCGTGCCACATCACCTGACGCTTGTCGCGCCGGTCGACCTCTTGGCCGCAAACAGAGCAACCGTAGAAACGATCGTCACCGTTCGACTTTGGCCCATGGCGATCAGTGGGCCCAACGGCAATGATTTTCGAGATCTTCTCCTGGTAATTTATCGCAAGTTCCAGCAACTGTTCACCGTTCTCATCGCGCAAGATGAGCTTCAGCTCGTGAGATCCGCCAGCCGGCAAAATCTCCTTCATCAATTCCGCAAGGTCGACGACAGCTTCATCTTTTGCCGTTTCGAAATCCGGCACATCGGTACCCTCATCGTCAGCGATCAGGTTTCCATCTTCCCAGAAATCGAAAAAATAACGCGGCATGGGCGACGAACTTGGACGCGGACCAAAGGTTCCCGGCATTGGTCCGGGCTAATCTTTCCGGCGCCGGAATTCGATGACCTTTCCTTCGGGGTCGGGCTCAAGCGGCTCGTGCCCAGGGCCTTCATGATAGAACACCTGGCGAGCATCGCGCTGGTCGACCAACTGGCCACAGTGTGGGCAGTTGTAGAAATGGCCGCGCTCGTCGGCCGGCGTCGCGCCGTGCCGCTTGCCAGGGCTTGGCGGGCCTAGATCTGACAGCTTCGTCATGTCTGTAAGTCTCCGCTCACGTCATCCAGCATTTTGAGTGCAGCACTCTTGGCTGCGGGCCGCGATAGACGCTGGTCGATAGCGGCGGCCTTGAACGCCGCAAAAGCGATAGCTGGGTTGCAACTGCCGTCTTTGGCTGCGGCGATTAGCCGGCACGCGTCCTTGTAAGGTGCCGCCGCCTTGTTTCGCCATTGACCTTGAAGCGCAACCTCGGCCTCGCAGATCGACGACACACTCATGGTTTTGCCGTCCACCAGCTTGATGGACAGCGGTAGAAAGTTGCCCACGGCCCGACCTCCCGATCGTTGTGAGCCCCACAACGTCGCAAGGTAATTTTGGTTTCCAGATTGGGAACCATTTTAGCTAAAACTAATTGAATGGGTATGGGTGCATGCGCCTCAAGTTTATTCGGCCGATGGAGGCGGAGCTATGCGACGGATGGATCCACGAGAGGCCGCGGCAATCGAGGCCGAAAGCTTCATCCTCGAAGGCGAGGCCATAATGATCAATGAGGCCGGCCTTTCCGACTTCCACGCACCACAAGCTGTCATCGGCCTGCGCCGCCACCGCCGAAGAGGGACAAGGCCGAATGGCTGAAGCCGGGCCTTGCTGGTCGGGTAAAGACACTGAAGGGCGAAGAGGAACTTCGCCATGCGAAGCTGCTGGATTTTTGGGAAGGTCCGTAGCATCCCAATTGTGCGGTTTCGTACCGAAGGCAGACAGACTCTGCCAACTGCCGCTATTCCTGAACATCGTCACGCGTGTCTCGTTGGGAGGGAGCGCTATGCATCTACATCTTGAAACCCAAAAAAACGCACTTCTGCGGCGTTTAGATCCCGCTGACCTGGATCGTCTCAAGCCGCACCTCCGCCAGACCTTCCTAGACCTACACACCCCGCTCGAAAGGGCCGGACATACGATCGAGTTTGTGTATTTCCCTCGCAGCGGTCTTGCCTCGGTCGTGGCAAAGAAAGAGTGGGGAGCCAATGCAGAAGTCGGTGTCATCGGTTTTGAGGGCATGACCGGCTCGGCTCTCGTCATGGGCGATGACCGTGCCCCGCATGATTGCTTCATACAGATCCAAAGCGAGGCGCTGGTGATCGACGCCTCGCAGTTCAATTCGGCCTTAGCTACGAGCGACACCCTGCGGCCGTTTCTGATGCGCTATGTCCACGCCTTTCATATTCAAGCCACTTACACCGCTCTGATCAACGCGCGATGCAAAATCGAGGAACGCTTAGCACGATGGCTGCTAATGTGTGACGACCGCGTTGTCGGCAATCGCCTTGTCATCACCCATCAGTACCTGGCCGTGATGCTTGGTGTGAGGCGCCCTGCCGTCACGGTAGCACTGCAAGTGATTGAGGGGCGCGGGCTGATACAGTCCCGGCGTGGTGAAGTGATCATTCGCGACCGGGAGGGTCTGATTCACCTCGCAAACGGTGGCTATGGGGAACCGGAAGCCGAATACAGAAGGCTCGTTGGCGAAATCGAGTTTCAGCCGCAGATTGTCGCTCAAGGGGAACCAAAATAATAGGTGCGAGTTTTTGGGCGAATGACCCTATATTATTTCGACGTCGATGAGAACGGCACGGTCTACCCAGATGATCAGGGTACCGACTGTGAGACCTTCGACCGAGTAAAAGAAGAGGCCATCCGCGCTCTCGTTGAAATGATCAAGGACAGCCTGCCGGATGGCGATCGTCATAGGTTGATGATCAAGGTACGTGATGACGGCGGCACACTTGTCTTACAGGTCTCGTTAAACTTTGAGGTCGAAGCAGAGCACCGTTCCCGCACCAGCAGCTCTCCGGATTCACACGTCTGATATCGTCCACGCACCGGCGCGGCTGAAGGCGGGGTTTTGCGGCCATCCGAACTTGATCTTCTGGGGCGCGCCTTCGAGCAACTCAAGCTCGAGGGTCAATCTCAGGAAGCCCGCAACGCCATCGTGTCTCGGATCATCGCAAATTACATGGCGGGCGTGACAGACGAGGCCGAACTCATCTCCTTCACCAGGGAGCCATTGGGTCGATAGTGCCGGAACCTAAACCCGCCGCGCTTAACCAAACAGCGCGCGGAAACCGCGCCGGCGGCGAGGTCGGGTGACTATGATAGCCCTAGTTATGTCTCTGACGCTTGCCCCCCTTGCCCCGCACTGACGGGATGGCAAGCACAAGGTTGCCGTCGGCCGTCTTGAGTGCTTGGTCGAATCTGACGACCCAAGATCCGGGACAATTCCAGCGCCTTTTGTCGGGCATGAGGCTGACGATCAGATCGGTGAGAATCCAACCGCTCGGATATTCCTTCCGAGATACCTCAACCACAACGCTCTTTCCTTCGCTGCGGCAAAGGCCTAGCGCAGGAAGGTGAGGATCGTCATAAGCTGGTGGTCAAAGTACGTGATGACGGGGGCGACCTTGTCTCCCGGGCCTCGTTAAACTTTGAGGTCGAAGCAGAACACTGTTCCCATGCGGCAGCTCGCGGATTCACACGTCTAATATCATCGCAACGCGCCGCAGAAAATTTGACGGCGTCGCCTGCATCCCGAGGTCTCAGGTGGCGATCCGGTTCAACGAACTTCCGATCAGCCGATGGAGCAACGGATAATCCTTTAGATCCTTATACGGCGTGAGATCTAGATCTGCCGGCACGCTGCGAAGTCGCTCCTCATCAATTGCCTTTTCATGCCTCTTTATAACGCTTTGATAGTGCCGCCAGGTCACTCCAGCACTTCTGACGGCGTCCCTTTCGACGCGCATGGCGATTTGATGCGCGTGCAGGTAATGAAGCCCGAGCTCGTCCAGCAGAGCTTTCTCAACAATTTCGTGGCAGACGAGAAACGGCTCGAGGCGTACGTTCTTGCCTCGCCATCTGATTGTGTACGGCAGATGCCGATCGATGTAATCGTCGCGGCATCCTTGCTGTATCCAGCAATGTAGGGGATATCGAACTCGTGGCTGACCTTTGCGCGTCGATGAAGGGCAGCAACGACGTCGGACAGAACGAGGTCACTTATATCTTCAGAGTTGTGATGGATTTCGTCGGCTAATTTCAAACTCGCTCCTGCCTTGGTAGCCAAAGCGCCCCCGCTCACGGAATGGGACGAGGGCGCATTTCGCGATTGTCATTTGTTGATGATGACGCGCTGTTTGTCGCGATTTTGAGCGTAGGTGGCCTTGTCGTAGGCAGGCTGGGCCGTCAACTGCTCCTTGGTGAAGTTCGTATAGAGGTAGCGGTTACCGTTCTTGTCGGTCATGAACTTGAGGTTCTCCATACCGATGGCCACCTTTTTTTCGCCAATGCCTAGAAAGCCACCTACATCGACGATGATGGTGTCGACCTTCTTGTCGCCGGTCAGAATGACGTCGGCGATATCGCCTACCTTCGCATCATCTGCACCATACACATTGGTTCCAATTAGATTTGCCGCGCTGATTTTGTCTGACGGCATCTCGGTCAACGAGGACTTGTCAATTGAAGCGGTTGCGGTTTTATCCGTCTTCGCAGGAGCGGTTTGGCCGTCGGGCGTGGGCTGGACCGTGGTGGAGGCGGACGCCGCGTCGTAAGCCTCGGTGTCGAAACTGGGCTGGGCTTGAAGTTCTTCCTTGGTCGTCTTTGCCACCAGCCAGCGGTCGCCTTTTTTGTTGATCCATTCGAGCTTGCTGAAATCGTAGGCAACATTCTTTTCGCCCACGCCGAGGAAACCGCCTACGCCAATGACGACGAGTCTGGCCTTGCCGTCCTTGTCCAGGATGATGTCCTTAACGTCGCCGATCTTCGTCGCGTCATCAGCGGTGCTGTCATAAACCCCGGCTCCCATGATCTTCGAGACAAGTTTGCCGTCCGAAACGGGAGCAACAATCGCGTTCTGGATAGCGGGAGTATTTGCATGGACGCCGGGCGCGTAGAACAGGATCGACATAAGAGCGGCTGTCGCCGATGTAGCCAGTATCTTCTGGATCATTGTGGAACTCCTTCTGTTGCCTAGTTGATTGACCGTCGGTGTCTGCCAACGTCATCTCGATCAACGGAAGCAACCGCCTTACGTTCCGAGGGTGTGCATAATCTCAAGCGGCGCAGACTCACGGCGTTGAGATCCAGTTCCCAAGCCTCAGCAAGGGAGCGAGCCCCAAGTCTCTGAGTACTGGAAACACCGCTCCTGCCCCAGAGATCAGAACCGATGCCGGGCAGAGAGCGAAGGCACAGGGCCTGCCGGTGGCACGCGCCACGTGCGGCGGCAGACGACGGGCGAATGGCCCACTTCACCTGTCAGTGCTCACATTCCAAGCGTCACGCGACTTTCGGCAAGGCCGAAGAATCGCAGCGAACAACTCGGCCGCTGCCAACGCCTTGTCGGCCGCGTCATCGACCTTGTCGAAGCGCTTCAACACTCGGTCGTGCAGCATCGATAAACGGGCGGCGTGGTAAAGAGCGCTGCGCTTCTCGGCGCCCATTTCCAACGGTGCAAACATCATGGTCATGGTGCTGTCTCCTCAGCATTCCACGTCGTCAATCGCTGTTTTGCATCGGTAACGCTTTGGCGACGCTGGAGCGCTCGCCGAGCAATTCGTTGGCGCGGACAAGGGACGGCTCGGCTCTCTGCACGCGCTGGCGGGCCTTGACCAATTTCAAAGCTGAAGATTTCAGCCATCGCTTGGCATCCTTGGTAGCTGTCCCTTCCATTAGGGAACACTGCTTCACCCATTTGGTTCCGATTGCGGCGAGGGCCGCATGACCTCCGCGCCCGACTGAGGCCTATGTCGCCCCAGCCTCGATACGATACGGAGCCGACGCCACCCGTCCGACACTCCCGAGCCGGACCTCGACGGCAGCGACAAAGATCTCGAAACGATGAGGGGAGGATCGTCAGCGCCAGCCGAGACGTCGAGCGCGCTATGCGGCTCAAGCCGATCCAGTGATACGCCGCCGGCTTCAGCCCTTGCAACGACGACTGCTGTAGGAAGCGACGACCGGGTTTTTCGTTTGCGCGGGGAATTTGCGCCAAACCACGAGGTTGAGTGATTGCAGCGTTTGGGTTCCCGCTGCCGACCGGCCCGCGAGCTGATCGGGCCTGCGCCTATCTGGGTGGCGCGGGCCTCCTTCGCGCGAAGAGAAACTTCGCTAGGCGAAGCTGTTGGATTTTTGGGAAAACAACTGAAGGCTCTCGCCCGCCCTTTGATGCATCGGCGAGCGCGCCATGGGCGATCTAGCTGAATACGGCAATATCTGTCAGCGAAGAAAAGCCCGCCGACGGAGTCAGCGAGCTTTTTTTGCGGAAAGGCTCATTTCCCCATCATCATTGCCATTTTGCAAAAGTTTTCATGCGCCTAAGACTAAGGAAAGGGCTGGCCGATAAGTGTCGGCTCACTGCAATTTAGGGCATCCAGGCGGTCTAGGAGCACGGCGAAAGGGTTAAGCCTTATCTACAAGCGGCGTTTCAGCAGGGTACGACACCTTCATTGCTCTTGCAGTTAGGCGAACACCTGGAAGATCATGACTGCTGCTGCCGCCGCCATTATGACTGTCGCCATCCAACCGATTAGACGCATCAGCGGCGGCACGGTTATTTTGCCCATCACGTCGCTTCGTCCTGTCATGAGCATCATCACCGCCATAACCGGTACTGCGACTACGCCGTTTACCACCGCGCTCCAGTAAAGTGCCTTGATAGGATTGATCGGTGTAAAGTTGAGAGATGCGCCGATCAGCGTGGCGATCGCAATTGTTGCGTAGAACGCCTTAGCGGCCAGCGGCGCACGCTCGAGCCCCACTGGCCACTTCCGTGCCTCACCCAGGGCATAGCCTGCCGAACCTGCCAAGACCGGAATGGCAAGCAACCCTGTGCCGATAACACCGAGGGCGAAAATTGCGAAAGCAAATTCACCGGCGACCGGACGAAGCGCATCGGCCGCCTGGCTAGTGGATTGAATATCAGTGACACCCTTGGCATGAAGCGTGGCGCCGGCAGTAATCATGATCGCGAGGGCAACCAGATTGGAAAATCCCATTCCGATATAGGTATCGAGACGAATGCGCTCTATTGCATTCTCCGCCTGCTCTGGCGCTCTCTTGAGCGGCTTGCGCCTGGGCTTGGCTTTCTGGTCCTCCACCTCTTGGGACGCCTGCCAGAAGAACAAGTATGGACTGATCGTAGTTCCGAAGATCGCGACCACCGACGTCCAGAATGACGCGCCCGAAAACAGCTGGGGGATAAATAGGCCTTTCGCGACTTGGCCCCAAGGGACATGGACGACCATGACCGTACCGAAATAGGCAAATAGCGACAGCGTCAGCCATTTAAGGACCGCGACGTAGCGCTTGTATTTCATAAAAACCTGGAGCCCGATGGATATAGCCGCGAACAAGACGACGTAAAGCAGCGTCGGACCGCCAATGATAAGCTTCAGCGAATCGCCCATCGCGCCGAGATCAGCGCCGATGTTGATGGTGTTAGCGATCAAGAGTAGCGCTACGACCGACTGGAGCAGCCAGTTCGGGTAATACTGTCGCATATTGCCGGCGATGCCTCGTCCCGTCGTGCGGCCTATGCGGGCACTGATTTCCTGCACGACAGACATTAGGGGATAACTGAATAGCATCGTCCAGGAAAGGCCGAAGCCGAATTGGGCCCCGGCCTGGGAGTAGGTGGCAATGCCACTGGGATCGTCATCGGATGCGCCTGTAATGAGACCAGGCCCGAGCACCTGAATTAGCCTTGGCTTTGATGGCCCGACAACGGGATTCGCTGTTTTCGCGCTCAACTGATGGCCCCGAAACCGCCCTGAAATCAGATCGTTAACGCGGCGGCTGGACAAAAGCTCCAGAGCTAAAGCTTTTTATAGTAGCACTCGCTAAAAAATGAGCGGGCGAACGAAGGCACCTCATAGGCATGCGGTCCAGTCCTTTCGCTGTTCATCGGTGTAAAGCACACAATCATAGGAATTTCTCTCCGTCGCCGCGATGTGCCAGCCCAGTGCGACGGCCGCCAGGCCCGGGCAAAGCCGAACCCCCCCCACTTCCCGCACCTGGGCTGGGGTCGGGCAGCTCTTCGGAAAGAAAATCGGGATCAGGTTCACGCAGGTCCGGCGTCGCGGTGAGTGCGTCTCGCGGTGGGCCGTCAGACGGCTCTGGGCGACATTGCTATTCTCCGGGCCAGTCAGTCGGCCGAGCGCGGTGTCTTGCCGCTTGCCGGTCGTGCATCGCTGCGCCTGTTTGAGGAACGGATCGGCGGAAGTGCTTGTCCTTCCGGTCGAGGGTTCCAGCCGTCCTGGGTGCAACGGGAGCTTGCCCGGCATTCCTTGTCGGTCGAATTTTTGCGCTTGATCTCGGCGCTGGGGTTTTCGGGCTCCTTGATGATTGCCTTGCTAAAATTCTTGACGCTCCCATTTTCGCCATCTCCCTTTGCTGGCCAGCGACCTCCCAGAAGGAATGTTCCATCAGCAGCGGAACCCCTTGGCGTCTGATAGGGTTATCGATCAATAAGCAAGAAGGGATCGAAATGCCCGACGACAACAACCATCGCGAAACCGGAGCGACCAAATATCCGGCCAGGACCGGTCCGGATCCTTCCGACGCGTTCTCCCAGAACGCGGCTGGCAACCAGAAGCCGAAGGGTGGGACGGGACTGACGCGTCCTGTGAACGACGTCGATGACAAGACCCACCAGTCGGAGGGTCAGAACCCACCTCGCTCCACGACGAGACAGGAAAACAAGACGCGGCCATGAGTGTCGTCGATCGTAGCCTGGACGCTTGAAGATGGCAGCGATTACCAATGCTTGTGAACCAGCCAAGGGCCTGATCTCACGCTGTTTTCGATGATGCCGGTTTCCCCATCCGAAATTCCGGGCGCTGGTTGAGTAGTGAGCTGAACCCCAAGGACGCCATCGGCAGTCTCGCCATCACCCATCGAGGCGACGCCTGCCACCTCCAACGCCCGATTTGCGAAGAGCTTGTCGAGAGTGGGGAGACCCTCCCCGTTTCGAAATCTGGGACCGTTCCTTCGCTGACATTCGACTTCGCACCCAGGCGGATTCGTGGCCAGTCTGGCAGTCCCCTTGCTGGACGGCATTGCTCCCGCGCCAGTCTGATCACAGATAATACCTCGCTCGCTTCAGCCCGCGCCGGTATGCGTTTTGGCGTGACGCGATTCTTGGCTGTCGAAGCCCTTTCTGCCGAGGCTCTTCTTCAGCAACGCAGCCGCTGCCTTATGCTTTTCTCTGCCGTCGGCGCCACATTCTATTGTCAGTGGCGAGACCGCTGTCACTCTCAGGGTGGGCTAGCGATGGAGTGCCTTCGACAGTGAAGACAATTCCAGCGTCCTCAAACGCCTGGCGCATGGCAGCTATGTTATGGGGACGCGGCTTCCTAACGCCATTCTCAAAATCGCTGATCGTCATTTCGCTAAGATTGGCCTTTGCGCCAAGTCGCACGCGCGACCAGTTCAGCAGGGATCGTGCTGCTCGTAATTGATCCGCTGAGAGTAGGTTTCGCCTGTCCATAAGCATTCAAACATTCAAGATGGCTAATATGTTCCTTGACCTTCGACGATCTGAGGCGTCCGCGCTGAGCAGGCACTGACAGTCGATCAAACCAAGCTCTCGGAGCAGCGTGCTACGAAGCAGGTCCAGGCCGGAACATTAGCGCCCTCTAAGGGTTAATTCGGCTGTGATCTGAATAATTATTGGCTGTGGGCCCATGGTGCTGGCGTTCGATTTCGTCTATTTTTCTGGCCTAACCGCAGACGACGTTCTAGGCAGCGTCGTTTCGCTTCTGGCATGTTTGCTGCTCTTCAAAGCTTTGGCTACGGACCACCCCAACCGATAGATCGGTTTCATGTTCTCTCGCCATCGACAGAAGGGCGCCTCGATCGCGTGAGATCCACTTGCAAAGCTAGTATGCGCCGCGGTCAGTCAGATCGCATCACGCCCGACTCCTCGATAGGCGCATCGCTAATCCCATCTGCAGCGGCGTCCGGATTGACGGGCAAGACATCGGAAAAATTGACCGTGGCAACCAGATATCCGGCTTCATCATAGACCCTGGTAATTGATCCCGATTGCTCGGTGCCAGGGTCCTCCACGATTGCTGCGCGTGCCTTTTCGATAGCTCTCGGACTGGCCATGTCCGCGCTGGCGAGTTCTTCCTCGAAAGCTGTGGTCTGGCCAGACGCGGTCGTCTCAAAACGAAATTTTGGCATAGGAACCTCCTGTTCCTAGGCAATGCCCATGCCCGGGTTGCGTTCCAAGGGAAACAGAATTGGTGGGAATGCAGCTAAGATCGCCGCGATCGCAATAACCTTGTCGCGACGATGGTCAGCAAGCCAGTGATCACAATCCAGGCCTGTATCTCGCGTTGGGTAATTGTTCCGACATCTGATACCTGCTTCGGCAAAGCTTTCTGCGCACCTATCGGTCGAAGGTCGGACCGACTGCCGAGACGCACCGAATAGGCTCGCGTGAATTCGGCGCCGAGCAAGAAGATCTCCGACGAATAGTAAACCCAGAGCAGTACGACCAGTAGCGCGCCGGCCGCCCCGTAGGAGGATGCGGTTGCACTGGTTCCGATGTACCAGCCGATAAGGGACTTGCCGACGGTGAAGAGCAAAGCGGTCACCACCGCACCAATTCCGACATCGCGCCACTCGAGAGACCGGTCCGGCAGAATTTTGAAGATCGCGGCAAACAGAGCGGAAATCAGGACGAATGAAACAATGCCGTTTATCAAGGCGAGGATGAATGTGCCGAACGGCAGATGGTCATTGATAACAGCGCCAAGCGCGGAAATCGCAGTGCTCGCCGCCAATGAGACAAGCAGTAAAAATCCCAACGCTGCAACCAAGCCAAGGCTGGCGGCCCGCGCTCGGACCAGTCGCGACAAGGACATGGCGGGAGGATCAATCTTCCAGATCTTGTTAAGCGAAAGCTGCATTTCGCCAAAAACACCTGAGGCTGTGACAAAGAGCGTGACGATGCCTACCAGCGTGCCAAGAGTGCCCGATGTTCTATGAGAAGCGCTTTCAATGGTTGTGCGCAGAAGATCTCCGGTTTGCGTACCCATCACGCCTGCAATTTCGGCTGACAAGGCGACTTGAGCTGCGTCATGCCCGAAGACAAGACCGGCAATCGCAACAACGATCAACAAAATGGGGGCCAAGGATGTAACAGCATAAAACGCCATCGCCGCGCCGTGGCTAAGTGCATTATCGTTGATGAACCCGAGGATGCTATCCTTGCCAAGAGACCAAGCTTCGCGTGCCACTCGCATTGGGAACCCCTTTTGCCTGAATGAGGAACCTAGTGCTGTGGGCGGCGAAAACGAGCCCGCTGCCACGTGCTGGTAGCGTTTGACTTCATGCAGCGGAGTTGAACGGCTTCCCATCCACTGCAGATCGGACGCCGGGATGATCCAGGGCGCGCCGAGCGTCGGCTCTGCCCGGGGCAAAAAATCTGGGCGCCGAAGCGCCCCTGCGAGAACCTACCAACCTTGCCTCGAATACCAGTCGTCGACGTCTCGCCGGACCCGGTCCTTCTCGATGCCATATCTCTCCTGGATCTTGCCTTCAAGCTGATCGCGCTTGCCTGCAATGCGATCGAGATCGTCGTCGGTGAGTTTGCCCCACTGTTCCTTGACCTTACCCTTTACCTGCTTCCAGTTTCCTTCAACGCGGTTCCAATCCATGGCCTTCGCCTCCGTAGTTGCTCAGCAGCTAAAACGCCATTTCAGGCGCGAGGTTCCGAATGGGCACCTTGCATCTCCGATCGGAGCTTGCGATTTGCGCAAACAATTGTCTCAGCTCTGAACCTGTGCTGCCGCAGGCGGATCGAGCAACGCGGCTGCTGCGTCGAAGACCGGCCATTGGTGGGTCGGGTCCATGATCGCTACGAACCTCATTTTGGCGCTCCCAAATATCAGCGCCTTAAAATTCATTGCGCCCGAATTGTTCCAACGCTCTCGATAAAAGGCGAGAGGACGACTGGCCGCCACTACATAATGACGCCGAGCGCAAGCGAAGGCTGGGCTTGAGGTGGCTCAGGCTGCACGGTCGCGCGCCCAAAACCGAAAATCGCAAGTCTGAGTGATCGGCGGGGCCACGGCCGCCGTCCGGTCTCTAGCGGTCACAAAGCGTCGGGTTTCCCGGAGGGACCAGGTGCGACTTGAAATCTCCTTCCTCACGGAACTCGGCGCATTTTTCGAAGTTTCGGAATCGCTCATTGTGGGCGTTTGTGAACAAAGGAGACTGCACATGGCCACGCCAAAAAAAGCCAATGGCAACAATAAGGACTTGGAGGACCTTCTCCTGGACGGACTAAAAGACATCTATTACGCCGAAAAGAAAATTCTGAAAGCTCTGCCAAAGATGGCCAAAGGAGCAAATGACGAGCAAGTCTCAGCCGCCTTCCAGAAACATCTTGCAGAGACGGAGGGGCAGGTTGAGCGCTTGGAGGAAGTCTTCGAACTTCTCGGCGTTCCAGCACGCGGCAAAACCTGCCCCGCCATTGATGGCATCCTCGAGGAAGGGTCCGAAATCCTTGAGGAATATAGAGGTTCGCCCTCGTTGGATGCTGGCCTGGTCGGGGCCGCGCAGGCGGTAGAGCACTACGAAATCGCCAGGTATGGAACTCTGATCGCCTGGGCGGCCGCCTTAGGTAAGGAGGATGTGATCGAGCTGCTCGATGCGACCCTCGAAGAGGAAAAGGCTACTGACGATGCCCTCACGGCGCTCGGGGAGGCGGGCGTGAACGAACGCGCAGCCAGCCAGGGGGCGGCTTGACCATTCTTCAATGGCCCGCCGTAGCTTCGAGGCCTTGCGCATTTTAGGGAGATTGCCATGCGTATCTACAAACAACTGCAAAGTCTGTTTCTTGAATTTTCTGCCGCTTTGGCTCGGCGGCGCGCCCTGGGTGACGCCTATCGAAATAGCGTGATGCAGCCTGTTCTATCTCAAAAGCCGAAGTAGCGCCGCAGGGGAAACGTTCCGGTATATTCATGTCGAGGAAATGGGTGGCGATTTTCGGATCGCCACCCGCTTTTTTAGGTGCCTTCATACCGTTCAGGGTCGTTACGAGACCGTGCGTGCTCGCGAGACGTGGAAATTTCCAACCGACGAGAGCTGTCCGCGAAAGCGATCTCAAGCGTTGGATATTCGTCTGCAGCCGGTTTGAGCTTGCCCAGCCGGCGGCAAGACTGCAACTCTGCCGGGTCGCGGATGGTTGTTTCGCCGCGACCATTAGGCCGCGCCTTGCAGATTGTGACGCCTGGGGCGGCAGCGAACCAGCTAATTTCTGGCTCGGCATGTCGGCGTCTTTCTGCGGGTCTTTTAACACCGGGGGGAGGACACGTGACCGCAGGAGCATTGCCACCCGGACTTTACTCAGGAACCCTCTTACCGGAGCCGTCTGCCCAAAGTTCCTCGCGATCGCTGAGTTTCAGTAACACGTCAGCCTGATCTGTGACTGAACTAACTCGGGATTGGGAACCTCGTTGCGGACATGATGGGCGAGGCTCAACGTCCCAACCCCCGGCGGTTTGTCGCACGAGTAAGACAAGCACTTCTTTGCGCAATCGACTCGCTCCGTTGGGGCGAGCGCAGCATTATGCGAGATGCTTGCCGAGGGGTAGTCGGGCCATGCACCGGTCAAAGCTGCGACCTCAGCCAACTGGCAAACCAGTCTGCAACCTTTTCGCTGAGGGGCCTAGTCTGCCATTCTTCTAGGCTGATCTGCCTGCACCGCTCAAGATCTTGATTGAACAAATCGATTTGCGTCCGAGCAAAATCCTTGCCGTAAACGTTCAGCGTGGCTTCGTCGTTAAGACGCAGGGAACGCTCGTCCAAATTGGCTGAACCAAAGCTCGCCCAGACGTCGTCAACGATCAAGAGTTTGGGATGGTACATCGTGGGCTGGAACTCGAAGATGTGAACACCTGCTCTAAGCAATGTGCCCCAGAAATACCGCGAACTCTTTCGGGTCAGTGGCACGTCGGTAATGGAACTGGGCACGATAACATCAACCGATACGCCTCGTTTCCTAGCGTCCAGGATCTGCTCGAGGGCGATGTCGTCCGGTACGAAATAGGCCATCCCGATACGCAAGTGATCTTCAGCAGCGGCGATTGCTGCCAACATCATCAGTTCCATGTCCGCCGAGCCATTCGGCTGCGAGGACAGGATCAGCTGGGCGCCCAGTGTTCCCGTTGGTTGGAGCGGAGGATAGAACTTCTCACCCTGCAACGTCTCCCCGGTTGTCTCCATCCAGTTTTCCGCGAACGCCGCCTGAAAAGCTGATACGGCCGGTCCTTCAATTCGGTAGTGGGTGTCGCGCCACTCATCGGGGTTGCGAGCATTTCCTCTCCAATTGTCAGCGATGCCTACGCCACCGGTAAATGCGACCCGTCCGTCCACGATCAGCAACTTGCGGTGGGTGCGATTGTTTACGCGATCAAGCGTGTACCAATGGATGGGTCGATAGCGCTCGAACTTTACGCCGGCACTTGTCATGATGCGGATGAGCTCTTCATCGAACGGAAGACTTCCGACCCAGTCGACCAGAACGCGTACCTCAACGCCCTCTTTTGCTTTCGTGGCAAGAGACGTCGCGAACTCATAGCCGACAGTCCCAGACCAGTAGATATAGGTCTCCATATCGACCGTCGAATGAGCGGCTCGGACTGCTTGGAGCATAGAAGGAAAAATCTCGTCCCCGTTGACGAGGGTCTGGACAGCGTTCGAACTGAAGATGTGCCCTTGCGAGAAGCTGCTCATCGTCTTGGCGAATTGTGGATCCGATGCGTAAAAACGGTGGGGCACGGGCGATTGCACAACGCGCTGGTCTGGAATTACATTTATGGTGACCACCGTCAGCAAGCTTGCGACCACAGCAACGGCGACGTACAGGAGCCCCTTCCGCAAACGTCCGGATTTGCCCGCTTTCACGTTTGTGGGTGAAGCCATGCGACCGAAAGGCGGCTGCTCAGTTGCCATCTCTCAAGAACTTACAAAGGGGCGCAGCTTGCCCGCGTCGCTTGAGAGCAATCCCGACAAAGATAGCGTTCGCGCAGAACTCTTAGACAATCGACCAACCTTTGTTGAAGCGCGTACAAGCGCTGATTGACGAGACTGACAGACGGGTGTTTTCGCTATGCGCCCGACGCTTCTGACCGTCTAATGGTTTCACAATAAATTCCATCATAGCTCTGCCGATGGGCCAGACCGTCTTCGGCGCCGACGAGGAAATCCTCAACTGTAGTCGCGACCCCCGACATGATGGCAGTCATGTCGCTGCTCGAACCGGTTAAAGAGAGGTCGGTTCGCGCGATTTTCATACAGAGATCCTCGTCCATTCTGCGTTCCCCTGTTAAGCTTTTGGAGCAACGCGCGTTATGACAACCCGTTCCACCGCAGCGAGACTGGACAACAGGGGACCAAGACCACATTTGGTTTTTTGCCTGCTCATCGGCGGCCTCTCTCACTGACCGGCAGCAAAATTCTCACGAATTTTTCTGATTCGATCAGTGCTGCGCGAGGTGAGGTCTTCCTTATCTGCACATCCCATTTGGCTTCTCAATTCGAAGCTCTCGCAATCGCCACCGCGCACTTGCGGTAGCCTTCATTATCACAAAGATCGGCGCTTTTTAGCCAGCCTTCGCCGTTCTCCCGTCTGTTCCAGAAGGATAGGCATGCTGGACTCCCAGGTGTAGGCGTAACAGGCCGCTTGGCAATTGCCGGCACGAAACGATGAGCTTGCCCGCCTGTGCGTTCAAGGGGAGCGCTCACGAAGCGTCCATTCGTCGTGCCGCGTCAGACGGCCAAGGTCTCGTGTCTCGCTCCTGACGCCCGCCTTGAACAGGTTGATTATGATGGCGGCTCGAAGTTCGCGCTCGGTCCGCGAGCGCAATCGTCGCCTCGGGAACGGGCCAAGCCGCCGGGTTTCAAAAATGCCTTCAGCTTCTGCGGAGCAACCGCCGCGAGTGAGGGACTCACCAAGGGTTGTCATTTGATTTCAAGGGCCTCGTGTTGCGCCAGGAATATTCGATTTGAGCAGGAACTGGGTGCCGTTGGTGAAGTTCAATTCACAAGATCAATTTCAGGAACAGGAGCGAAAAAACGTGAACACGCCCATAAACAACGACCTCAGCGGACCCTCTGGGGGAAATGAATGGCAGGACAAGACCGGTACCCGCCAGACCGAAAAAAGCAAGGAAGCAATCGGCAAGTTGAAGTCGAGCGCGGCCGAAACTGCAACACACCTCAAGAGCGCTGCCGCTTCCGTATCCACTGACGCGAAAAATTATGCCGGCTCGGTGGCATCGGATGCTGCTGGAGCATTCAAAGAAGCGGTGGAGACGAACAAGACCGCGGGCGCCGACGCGATCGCCAATATCGCCCATTCCGTCAAAGAAGCAGCCGACGGCATCGAGAAGCAATCCCCACAGGTTGCTGGCATGGTCCGCAGCGCGGCCGAAGGTGTGGAACGGATTTCGTCAGATATCAGGGATCGCAACGTGGGTGAGTTGCTGGACTCCGTTACAAAATTCGCCCAGCGCCAGCCTGCCGCCTTCTTCGGCATCGGCATCCTGGCCGGCGTGGTTCTCACCCGCATCATGCGAAGCTCTGATCGGTCCTGAGAGGAAGCACTCCAAATGGATGATGGTACCGATCGCCGATCCTTAGGAAGCGTGTTCAGCGAAGTGTTGAGCCAATTCGCTTCGCTGATGCGCCTCGACCTTCGCCTTCTCAGGGCGGAGATGAAGGTCAAGACGTCGACGATCGTCTCGTCGGGCGCATGCGGCATCGCCGCACTGGCGCTGTTTGTCCTCGCAGCGTTCGCCATGGTCCAGTTCCTGATCCTCGCGATGATCCACCTCGGCGTGAATCCGATGGTCGCGTGTTTGGTCGTCGGCGTTTTGCTGGGGGTGGGCGGAGTGCTGTTGCTCTATCTTGCCAAGCGAGCGCTTGCGGGATGGACCATCACACCGGTCGAGACCGTCAATCAGGTACGCACTGACATCGCAACACTGAAACAGGGGATGCGTTTTGGCTCAACCCAATGAAGAGATGCGGGAAATCATGCTGCAGAGCCGAACAGAGCGTCAGGCTTTGTTTGAGCCGGTCAGCGAAATAAGCCGGCGACTGCAGCCCCGAAATCTGGTCGACGCGTCGACGCGATACGCCAAGCAGAAAGTTGCCAAGGCTCTTGGCGGTGTGTCCGACGCTGTGAAGGATAACGGCGGCGCCGCCGCAGCGGTAGCGTTGGGCGCATTTGTCATATTCGACGCGGGCCGGCGGAGTGCCCGCGGCCGCGCGGGCATCGGTCACGACGCTGTCGACCTCGTTGGCAGCGCCACGCATTCGGACACAGCGTCAATGCGTTACGAACCCCATGCGGGCAAGGCGACTACAAACCTGACGCGCGCAAGGGTGCTCGCCGGGTCTGCGGGAAGCCTGTTGATCGGCCACATTATCGGGAAGGCGTTTAAGCCTTCGGCAAAAGAGCGCGACCTCTTCGGCAAGGCAGGGGCTGAGGTTCGGAGCGCAGCCGACGCGTTTGTGGCGGAACATGCGCACGGTGCGAAGCTAGCGGTCGCACAGGCCTTCGGGTTTGCCAGATACGCCGCTGCGTTCCTGGCAGTATTGACCGTAGCCAGCGACTCCCTCGGCAATGCGGATGAGCACGATCAAGGAAATCACTGATCGAACCGGCTTGCAGAACTTCCCATGCAGATCGTCGGAACTAACATTGGACCTGCCGCCGCGTCCTCAGGCCTGCCTCTTATTCAAGTAGTTTTTGAGGGGGAGGGCGGGGAATCTGTAACTGTCGAAATGGCACGAGGCGAGGACGTTGATGGCGCTCTCGGTGCAATCGACCGTGCAAAGGCTCTTCTTGTCCAGACTGCCACCTTCGAGATGCCCATCGAGAGGACAGAGCTTGGTCGCAGGATCTCTAAGTTCTTGCGACGTAATATTTTGGCCTTCGGGTAACGATAGGAGTGACAATCTGCTCTCATGTGCAGCCCGTCGACGCCGCCCGCGAACGGCTTCAGAACCGCAAGCGAAGCCGTTGAAGCAGATTTGCGCACCGGTCGTATCGCCAACCCATTGAAATTAGATTCGTTTTTGACTCGGAACCTTCACGGCCAAGATTCGCTTAATGACTCGTATGGGTTGTGTCGGAGTTTTGAGTTCGATGGTGTCCGCGCGTGCGAATTGGAAGGGTTATGTCAAGTTCGGAGAAGTTGCCTGCGCCGTGGCGCTTTATACGGCAGTTTCATCCGCTGAGCGCATCGCCTTCAACACGCTCAACCGCGCTACCGGCAACCGAGTCCGACGCGAGTTCATCGACAGCGAGACAGGCGATCCGGTCGAGCGGGAAGACCAGGTCAAGGGATACGAGATCGAGAATGGCGATTACGTTGTCCTTGAGCCCGAAGAGGTTGCATCTGCAGTTCCCGATAGCGACAAGACCCTCAAGATCGAGGCGTTTGTGCCGTGCGACGAGATCGATGACGTCTATTTCGATAAGCCCTACTACCTCATCCCCGACAAAATGGGCGCCGATGCCTTCAGGCTGCTGCGTGACGGCATGCGACAGGCGAAAGTTGCGGCGCTTGCGCGCACGGTGTTGTTCCGGCGCCTGCGTACGGTTCTGATCCGCCCCCATGGGAAAGGCCTGATCGGCACGACGCTGAATTTCGATTATGAGGTCCGCTCCGCAAAGGAGGCTTTCGACGACATAGCCCAAATGGAGATCGACGGGGAGATGCTGGACCTCGCCAAGCACATCATCAACTCCAAGAAGGGCGCTTTCGACGCGAAGAGCTTCGACGATCGCTATGAAGCGGCGGTCGCCGAACTGGTAAAGGCAAAGATCGAGGGCAAGGCTCTGCCCAAGAAGAAGGCGCCGCCGCCCGCGAAGAAGAACGACCTGCTGCAAGCCTTGCGACAAAGCGCCGGAATGGGAGCCAGTGAAAAGCCGAAACGCACTGCAGCGAAGACCACCAGTGATCGGAAGCCGCAGCCCGGGCGCGCCGCAAGCACGAAGCGCGCTGCCTGATCGGAGGTTGTCATGGCGGTCCGCCCATACTGGAAAGGCTATCTGAAGCTCTCATTGGTAACTTGCCCCGTGCAGATGATGCCGGCGACCTCAGAGAGCGAAAAGGTCCGGTTCCATACGCTCAATCGCGAGACGCACAACCGCGTCGTCAGTCATTACGTCGATGCGGTCACCGGCAAGGAGGTGAAAGAGGAAGACGAGGTTAAGGGCTATCAGCGCGGCGAGAACGACTACATCATCCTCGAAGACGAGGAGCTCGAAAACGTCGCCCTCGACAGCACCAGGACCATCGATATCGAGGTCTTCTCTCCGCGCGATTCCATCGAATGGATCTGGCTCGACACGCCATATTACCTGTCGCCAAACGATCCAGTCGGGGAGGAGGCATTCTCGGTCATCCGGGATGCCATGGCAGCGGAGGACATGGTCGGCATCTCACGACTGGTGATCTCGCGTCGGGAACGCGCCGTCATGCTTGAGCCGCGCGGCAAAGGCATCGTCTTGTGGACGTTGCGCTATGGTGACGAGGTTCGCGACGAACAGGCCTACTTCGAGGGCATCGACGGCACAATGTCCGACCCAGAGATGATGCCGCTGATCCAACAGTTCATCAAGAAGCAGACGCGCCATTGGGATAGCACGCTGGTGTCAGATCCGGTTCAGGGCAAGCTGCTGGAGATCATCGAGGCCAAGCGTAAGAAGACGAAGCGTCCGACAAAGGCCAAGGGCGCTGAGTCGAAGGCCACTCCCAACAACGTCATCAGCATCATGGACGCGTTGCGTAAATCCGTCGAGGCGGAGAACCGTCCGGGCAAGCGCTAGGATGCGCCGATCACCCAGACCGGTGGGCCGGTAGTCACAATGCGAGCACTCCGTGAATGAACAGTTCAGTCTCGCCGCTCGCGGAAACGCGAGCCGACGCAACCGCGGCGACGGAAAGTTGCGGCACGCGTCCTATCAGAGGCTGCGCGAGGTAAAGGCCGATGCCGCGTTGTTCGACATGAGCGGCAGATCTCATCAGGCAGCCTGCTTCATCGTCCTTCCCAGCCGTCTGATGGCTGGCTCCAGAGGACGATTACCTTTGTCGTAATCCTGCCAGGCCTTACTCTTCGCAAGCAAACCGGGCACGGTGCGCAGCGTGTAGCGGTTCGGGTCGAGATCGGCCCTAACCTGCGTCCAGGTCAGCGGCATCGATACCGTCGCTCCGGGCCGCGCGCGCGGCGAGAGCGGCGCAACCGCCGTGGCCATGCGGTCATTGCGCAGATAGTCGAGGAAGATGCGCCCGTGGCGCAGGTTCTTCGCCATCTTGGTCAGATAGAGCTCAGGGTTGTTATGCGCCATGGCAAGGCAGACGTCGTGCGCAAAACCCTTGGCCACCGGCCAGGTGAGCTTTGTGCGGCTGGTGACAGCGAGCGGCGTCACGACATGCAGGCCCTTTCCGCCGGTCGTCTTGCAGAAGCTGACGAGCCCGAGGTCGTCAAGCCGCTCGCGCATTTCCCTGGCCGCTTGCACCACCATGGAAAAGGGAACGTCTGGACCAGGGTCGAGGTCGAAGACCAGACGGCCTGGCACCTCCGGCTGCTGGGGCTCGCAATTCCAGGGATGCAGTTCAACCGCACCGATCTGGGCCACTGCAGCGAGCCCTTCGATACGATCGATCTGCAGATAAGGCTTTCTGTCACCGAATACCGTTACCAATTCCAGAAGATTGGAGGTGCCAGGCATTGCGTGGCGCTGGAAGAACTGCTCGCCGCCGACCCCATCCGGCGCCCTTATGATCGAGCACGGCCGGCCGCGGATGTGCTTGATCATCCACGCGCCGACTGCTTCGTAGTAGCGGGCGAGGTCTTCCTTGGTGACCGGCGTGCTGTCGTTGGCATGGGGCCACAATGGCTTTTCGGGATTGGAGATCAGTACGCCCATGACATCGACCTTGCCGCCACGCCGAGAAGGTTTCGGCCATGTCGGTGTCGCAGGCCGGGATACCTCCGTCGTCGTCGGCGAGGCCGGCTTCTCGGCCTCGACCTCCTCGGCCGGCTTGTCCGCCCGCAACCCCTTGAATGCCGCCTGCCGAACAAGACCATCGGATGTCCAGCCGGCGAATTCGATCTCCGCCACGAGCTCCGGCTTGAGCCAGACGACACCGAGGTCTTTCTTCGGAGCGCCGATGCCCGTGAACGGGGATTTCGTCGTTTCGAGCGCCTTCAGCTTAGGCAATAGGTCCTTCACCTTCGCGGCGCCGTAGCCGGTACCGACGCGCCCGACATAGACGAACCTATCGCCGCGGTTGACACCAACCAGAAGCGATCGGAACTTCCCGTTGGTGGTGGCATATGCGCCGATGACAACCTCGTGGCCGGCGCGGCATTTGGACTTTGCCCAGGTCTCGGTACGACCTGAAACATAGGGCGCGTCGGCACGCTTCGACACGATTCCCTCAAGCGACAATCGGCAGGCCGAGCGCAGCACCGCATCGCCGCCGGTTTCAAAGTGCTCGACAAAGCGTATGCGGGCATCATCTCGCGCATCGGACAGGAAGTGCTGCAAGCGAGCCTTCCGTTCCGAAAGCGGCAGCGCACGCAGGTCTTCGGAGCCGTCGAAGAGCAGGTCAAATGCAAAATAGACCAGCGCATCAGTCTTGCCTTCGGACAGGGCGGCCTGAAGGGCGGCGAAATCCGGAGCGCCATTCTCATCCAGCGCACATATCTCGCCATCGATGATTGCGTCCGGGAGATCGCTGGCCGCCCGTGCGATCGCGGGATACTTGGCGGTCCAGTCTAGTCCCTTGCGCGTCTTCAGTGTCGCGTCGCTGTCGAGTATGCGCATCTGGATGCGATATCCATCAAACTTGATTTCGTGCAGCCATCCGCCGCCCGATGGGGGCCTCGCCAGAGTGTCGCAGAGCTGCGGGGCGATGAATTCTGGTAGATCGACCGGTCTGGTCGCATCCGCCTTTTTCTTGCCGCGAGCTTTCTCCTTGCGCTCCTGAGCGGCCAGACCGGCACGGCTATCCCACACCGCATTGGCGCCCACCTTTCCGCCCTGCAGCATGAAAGGTTTGGGCTTGCGGCCTTTTCCTGAAGCAACCTCCTCCATGGTGCGGCCGGAAGCCACCGAGGTGGCATTTTTGTCCAGAATAGCGCCGCCATCCTCCTCTACCGAAAACGCGTCGCGATGCTTGATCAGCAGCCAGTTCGGACGCTTGCCTCGCTCCCGGTCGTTGGCCATCCGGACCAGAACGAAGCTGCCGTGCAGCCGCTCTCCTTCCAACGTGAACTTGAAGTCGCCTTTCGCCAATGCCTGTTCAGGGCTCTTCTTACCCACCGGTTCCCAATAGCCCCGGTCCCAGAGCATCACCGTGCCGCCGCCATACTGCCCCTTCGGAATCGTGCCTTCGAAGTCCCCGTAGTCGAGCGGATGATCTTCGACTTCCACCGCAAGGCGCTTGTCATGCGAATCAAGCGAAGGTCCGCGGGTCACCGCCCAGGATTTGAAGACGCCGTCGAGTTCAAGCCTGAGATCATAATGGAGCCGGGTCGCGTCGTGTTTCTGGATAACGAACCGCCGCCGGTTAGACGGCCTGATCGCTTCCTTTCCGCTCGGTTCCTGCGTGAGTTCGAAATCACGCTTCGATTTGTACTTTGAGAGTTTGTCGGTCGCCATCTATTCCTCGGACGTACTGCACTTCTCGAAGAATGGTTCGGACTAACAAGTGGTTCCTTGAGCCGAGCGAGATACCGAGCCTCGCTGAACCACACCGACGGCGGAAGCTTATGTCGCAGGAAGCTGGAACAAACCGACGAGGCCAAAATCTTTTGGCCAGTCTTTTGTGTGCCTCCTCCCGACGCAAAAAGGCGCCGAAACGTTCTGTCCAAGTTCACGTATCTTGTCGCTGCCGGATGAACCTAAAGAGTCCGGCCGCGTTGTGAATCATTGAAGCGGCAAACTCGGAGGAAGAGATGTCCACCAGTGGCACGACGCGCGGGCGCAACCAGGATCGGGCCAAGGTTGCCGGTAGGCAGGATCACGAGGTGCGCTATGAAGCCGGCAAGACCGACGCCAGCAAGGATGCTGTGAAGTCGGCGGTTAGGTCGATAGGCAACACCCGCAAAAAGGTCGAGGATAAGCTGGGCAAGAAATAGAGGCACGCCAACAATGCCGGCCACTCGCATTGCCACCTTCAACGTGAACGGCGTCAATGGTCGGTTGCCCGTACTTCTGAGATGGTTGGCTGAGACCCCCTGCGACATCGTCTGCCTGCAGGAACTGAAAACTTCCGACGAAAAGTTTCCGGCCGAAGCAATCCGCGCAGCGGGTTACAGCGCGATTTGGCATGGTCAGAAATCCTATAACGGCGTGGCTATCCTTGCGCGGGGTGCCGAACCGATGGAACGAAGGCGCGGCCTGCCCGGGGACATCGATGATACGCATAGCCGCTATATCGAGGCCGAGATAAACGGGTTGATCGTTGGATGCCTTTACCTGCCCAATGGTAATCCGGCGCCCGGCCCAAAGTTCGACTTCAAGCTGCGCTGGTTCGAACGCCTCATCAGCTATGCCAAGCCGCTGCTCGAAAAAGGCGCGCCCGTCGTGCTTTGCGGCGACTATAACGTGGTGCCGACCCCGATTGACGCAGTTGTTCCGAGCCGATGGCTAGGTGATGCCGTCTATTTCCCGGAAAGCCGGGAAGCTTATGCCACGATGCTCGAGCAGGGCTGGATCGATGCCGTCAGGCGCATCCACCCTGAGAAAGGCATCTACACTTATTGGAATTTCTCCTATCGGGGCGGGTACGATCGGAACTCCGGCCTGCGCATGGATCATCTGCTGGTGAGCCCATCGCTTGCCGGCCAGCTGAGAGGTGCCGGCGTAGACATCGATACTCGAGGATGGGAAAAGCCGAGCGACCACGCGCCGGCCTGGATAGAGCTCGATTGACCGAAGACGGCAGAGGGAGGCTGTTTAGAGCCAAGAGGCTGCTCGCCATGGGTTCGCCTTCCCGTTTCAAACTCAGCATGGCGACCGCTAGTGGGCGGTAAAAACAAGGACCCCCGATGTAGGCTCGGCCGAGACGCGACACGCTCCCAACAAGGAACGCGTGAGCTTATCAATCGTTGAATGCTTTTTCAGCGAGTGCGGACATGCACCTTTTCCAAATCCTTCTCCCGCGGGCCGACAATGCCGGCCAACCTTTCGCACGACACGATTTCGATCAGGTCAAGGAGGAACTCGCAGGCCGATTCAAAGGAGTTACGGCCTACTATCAGGCGCCCGCGGAGGGTCTATGGCGGCAAGGCGCGGAATCCCATAACGACGACATTGTCATCTTCGAGGTTATGGTGGAGGAAATCGACCTGGCGAATTGGCATGAGCGCCGCACGGAACTCGAACGACGTTTTCGGCAGGACAAGGTGATCATTCGCTATATGCCGATGGCCCTCGTCTAGGGTTGGCACATGCCTTCGACATCAGAGCGAATACGACCCTGTGCTGAATTCTTTTCAGTGTGGTTTGTCGCGAGCCGCAAACGCTGCGGCTACGAGGCTGTGTCGCCGAGGTCTATTCCCAAACGCTTGAGAAATGGACAAGCGACAAGCAGCGCAGTTGACATGAGCTGAGACTGAAAGTTCTGGAACAATTCGAACCAGAAGGCGGCATTCATGAGGTGCTGGCGAGCGACCGTACTTCTTCGCCGTGCCGAAGCGCCGCCAAGGAAGCCAGAGCGACCGGAACAGCTGGCAAATCCGCGCGTTGTCAACAGTGTCTTCAAGGATGGGAAACCGGGAGCGTGCCGTGGGATTGTTTACGAAAGACATCAAGACCATCGACGATCTGTTCCTGCATGTCTTGCAGGATATCTATTATGCGGAGAAGCGGATTTTGACGGCACTGCCTGACATGGCGGAAAAAGCGACGAATCGCGATCTGGCAGCTACTTTCAAAACGCACCTTGCGGAAACGGAAAAACACGTTCAACGCCTCGAGCAGGCTTTCGAGCTGATCGGCGAAAAGCCCAAGGCAACGACCTGCCCTGCGATCGACGGCATCATCAAGGAAGCAAATGAGATAGCCGGCGAAGTTGCCGAGAAAAAAGTACTCGACGCGGCCTTGATAGCTGCGGCGCAAGCCGTCGAACACTACGAGATCACCCGTTACGGAACGTTGATCGCCTGGGCGCAGGACCGCGGCAACGAGGCCGTCGCACGGCTTCTCAATACCACCCTCAACGAGGAAAAGGCGGCCGACAAGAAGCTGACGACAATCGCCGAGCGAAAGGTCAACCAGAAGGCATCCAGGTGACGGCGGTGGCTGCCATGAACGCGCTTGGTGAACAGACCCGATCGCTATGGATGAAGGTCGACGTCTATCCCGAAGCGCCGCGATTCACCGGAAAGCAAAACTGCGACACCGTCATCATCGGATCGGGCGTCGCGGGGCTGTCAGTCGCCTACGAGCTTGCCAGCATCGGGCAAAAGGTGATTGTCCTCGATCGAGGATTGATCGCCGGCGGCATGACATCACGAACGACTGCACATCTGGCGCCGATTTGCGACGACGGTCTGAGCGCGCTGATCAACCTGCGCGGCCAAGAGACCGCAAAGCTATTCCAGGAAAGCCAAGAGGCAGCGGTTGCGCGCATCGAGCAGAACGTCGCTGGGTTAGGGCTCGATTGCAATTTCCGCAGGCTGGACGCATTCCTTTTTCCGGCGATGGGCGTCGACTTCAATGATGCCCGGGATCAGCGACGGGAGGAGCTGGATGCGGCCCGTAGAGTAGGGGCAGCGGCCGAGCTGGTGACAGGCGTGCCGCTTAAGGGTTTCGAGACCGCACCGGTCCTACGCTATCCGAATCAGGCGACGTTCCATCCGCTGCGATATCTTCGCGGTTTGGCCGGAGTCATCCGTGAACAGGGGGGTCGTATCTTTGCGAATAGCCCGGTGCTTGCCGTCGAGGAATTGCCTGATGGTGGCGTGCGCGTCTCGACCGAAAATGGTGGCGTTGTTGAAGCGGCGACTGCCGTCGTTGCAACCAATTCCCCCATCAACGACCGCTTCAAGCTCCACACGAAGATGTCGCCTTATCGCACTTATGCGATGGCCTTCACCCTGCCGCGCGGCGATCTGCCGGACGCGCTTTTCTGGGATACGGCCGACCCCTATCACTATGTCCGTTTGAACCCTGGCCCCGGTTCGGTCGATTATCTGATCGCGGGAGGGGTCGATCACAAATCCGGCGAAGCCGACGACGGCGAGATCCGCTTCGAGGCGATCGAGGCCTGGATACGCCAACTCGTGCCAAGCTTGGCCAAAGAGGTCACGCGCTGGTCGGGGCAGGTTTTGGACACGATCGACTATTGCGCCTTCATCGGTTTAAATCCGGGCAGCTCTTCGGTCTATGTGGTCACTGGAGACTCCGGCCAGGGCATGACGCATGGCGCCCTCTCCGGCATGCTCTTGAAGGATTTGATTTCGGGGAAGGAGAACCCATGGGCCGGGGTCTATGATCCTTCGCGCAAGACGCCCTCAGGCGTGATCAATTATGTCCGGGAAAACCTGTCGGCGGTCAGAAATCTCGCGGGCTATCTGCTGCCGGGCGACTTGGAGTCGCTGGACGCGCTGGCGCCTGGTCAGGGCGGGATTGTTCGCGCCGGCGTGCGCAAAATCGCCGCCTGCCGCGACATGGCTGAAAAGCTGCATCTTCATTCCGCCGTCTGCACGCATTCCGGATGCGAAGTGGCCTGGAATTCCACCGAGCAGTGCTGGGACTGCTCTTGTCACGGTTCGCATTTCGCTCCCGACGGGACCGTACTCAACGGCCCTGCGGTCGCGCCCCTCCAACCAGTGGACTCGCCAGCTGGGCAGACGTGATGCCAATACTCGAAAGCGGAAAAGAGTTCGTCGAGAAGGTGACAGGCTGGCAGCGGCCCTCAAGCGACGATCTCGAGCGCCTGCTGCGATCACGCAAGGCGTACACGTTCCTTTTCAAGGATGATGGCATCATCCCCAATCATCCCTACTGGCCTTTGGTCGTGTATCATGGCGTTGCGAAACTGCCTGCCAAGTATGATCCAGCTGCAATCTTTGAGGACCTCTTCGCACGCAACGGCTGGCAAAAGTCCTGGCGGAATGGCATCTACAACTATGTTCACTACCATTCCCGCATTCACGAAGTTCTCGGAGTAGCTCGCGGATCGGCCAAGGTGCAGTTCGGCGGCAAGCGCGGCCGCTCGCTGACGATGAAGGCGGGGGACGTCGCTGTCCTGCCGGCAGGCACTGGCCACGAATGTCTGTATGCCGAAGACGACTTTCTGGTGGTCGGCGCCTATCCGCTGGACGGGATCTACGACGAATGCAAAGGCAAGGAGGACCATGCCCGGGCGGTCAAGGCCATTCCCAAAGTCGCGAAACCGCGGCAGGATCCCGTCTACGGTAGCAGCGGTCCGCTTTCCCATCTCTGGAGGGAGTCGCGCAAAGGGCGGGAAGCAAAATGAGCGCTTCCGCCCCATTTCTCCTGCCGATCGACACTGCTCCCATGGAAGCCAAACGTGCGGACGCCATTCCCGTACAACAGGGTGTCTGGCAATATGAGCCTAAGTGGGATGGATTTCGGTGTCTGTCGTTCAAGGCCGGCAATGCGGTAGATATTCGCGCCAAGTCCGGAAAGCCGCTCGCCCGCTATTTTCCTGAGCTTGTCGATCACTTGTGCAACCTTCCGGCAGCGCAATTCGTCATCGACGGTGAGATTCTAATCGAACGCACCGGTAACTATTCCTTTGACGCCTTGCAGATGCGTCTGCATCCGGCCGAAAGCCGGATTCGCAAACTGGCGGTCGAGACGCCCGCCAAGCTGATGGTGTTCGATATGCTGGCCGATCCGACCGGACAAGTTCTCACCGATCGACCGCTCTCCGGGAGACGTGCCGCGCTGGAGAGGTTGGTTCGGTCAATAGGCAGTGCGGACATACAACTTTCGCCTGCGACCTTGGATCTTATGCAGGCCAAAAAGTGGCTGCAGGACTCGGGCGGCAATACCGACGGCGTAATCGCCAAGCGGCTGGATGGGCCGTATCTTCCCGGCGAACGCGCCATGGTGAAGGTCAAGCGGATGCGGACGGCTGACTGTGTCGTAGGAGGCTTCCGCTATCTCGCCGACAGGCGCGAGGCCGGATCCCTCCTGCTCGGCCTCTATGACAAGGATGGCAGGCTCGATCATGTGGGCTTTACATCCACGATCTCCAATGACGAACGCACCGAACTGACCCATCGGTTGGAAGCATTGCGCGAACCGCCAGGCTTCACTGGCAAGGCACCGGGCGGGCCAAGCCGATGGAGCACGGAACGGAGTGGCGAATGGGAGCCCCTGCGCCCGGAGTTGGTCGTGGAGGTGCGCTTCGATCATGTAACGGGTGATCGCTTCCGGCATGGCACAAAGCTGCTGCGCTGGCGACCGGACAAGTCGCCCAGCCAATGCACATTTGACCAGTTCCGCTAAGATACGTCGGTTGGAGCATTGGCTTTGCTCTCCGCCAAGACGGAAGACCATGAACGCCGATCGTTTTCTAAAAGCATGAGAGAGCCGCGCCTCTCTCGGTCGTCGGACAATGCATAGTGAAAGGTGTCGTGGGAATCGCACAAGAAGAAGGGTGAACGAAGCGACGAGACTGACGGATGACCGCTCGCCTGTTCGTGCGCCTACGGCCGACACCATATTCGCGCGCCCACAGTGCCCTTACTTTGGCGGAACGAATAACGATGCACTCCAACCCGCGGTTAAGATGAGCGATGCTTCAAACATTTGGGCGCCGTCGCCACCCCTAACCTTCACGGTAAGTTTGACCAGGTCACGGTCAGGCATTTCATCGCGCGCGACGTCGTGCAGGATGCGCAAGGCCTCCGCTCGCGCGCGATCGGGCGTCTCGAAAAGTTGGCCTTCCTCATCCAGAACCTGCCCGTCAGTGTTGTAAACATCGAAGAAATACCGGTTCATTGCGAGCTCGCTGCAAACGTCACCTGTAAATCTCCTCCACTTATCGAGGTTCCTTCGCTGCTGGCGCTTTGGGAGAAAATACATCAAACTGTTACCGTGACTTCATTCGGAAATGGAGGGCGTACGCTGCCAAGGCGGTGGGGCCCTCCGTCAATAAGCCTCAAGACCACGAGATGCTTGAACCTCTTTTTATGCAGCTAGAGCAACACGATGTTGTCTCAGACGCCGAACGGGCTTTGCTTGCCGAAACGATTTCAATCGGACGTGATTTCGCCGTTGGCCAGGATCTGGTGTCTGCGGGATCCCGTCCGAGTTATAGCACCCTTCTGGTTGAGGGACTGGCAGCTCGATACAAAGTGCTAGAGGACGGGGGCCGACAATTCACGGCGCTCCAGGTGCCGGGCGATTTTGTCGACCTCCATGCTTTCCTGCTCAAAACCATGGACCATGGAATTATCGCTTTGTCGGCCTGCCGTGTGCTTTTTGCCGATCATAATCGGCTACGAAAGATCACGGAGACAGCGCCTCACCTCACCCGGCTTCTCTGGTTGGACACGCTTGTCGACGGGGCGATCCACAGGGAATGGATCGTCGCCATGGGCCGACGGTCGAAGATCTCCCATCTGGCCCACCTGATTTGCGAACTGTACGTCCGGTTGAAGGTGGTGAATCGAACGACCGGTCTAAGTTTCCGTTTGCCGCTAACGCAGGCCGAACTCGCAGACGTGTTGGGACTATCGGTTGTTCATATGAACCGCATCGTGGGCGACCTTCGTAAGCTCGGCGCGGTCACTTGGGCGGATCAGTCGTTGACGATCATCGACTGGGGGCGCCTTCAGCAGATCGCTGAATTCGATCCGACCTATCTCAATATGGTGCGAGATTCGAGGTAGTTGCCGTAAGACTCACCAGACCCGGAGGGTAAGTGGCGTGGGTGAGACCGTTAGCGTGCTAGCGCGGCGGCATGCCCGATCGGGGCTTCGGAGACTTGATATTGATTGTCGCGGTCAGCGGCAACAAGCTCGTGATCGCCGGCAAGGCCATCGACCACAAGGTCGAGGAATGCATTGCAGGCGGCGACCCGATTTACACCATCAGGCAGCGATAGCGAGAAGGTTTTGCCGTCGCCATATCTCGCAAACAAGACAGGTGGTGAACCGAGTCCGCCGCCCTTCACACTGAGCTCAACCCATGCGTCTGTCGATGCTGCTGTCCGATGGGCCGCGCTGGCTGGAAGTCGGCGGCGGCTGCAACACTCACCCAGGATCGAGATCAGCCGGTCAAACCCTTGCAGTTGGATCGTAGGCGATATCCCCAACCTTCGCGGCGCTCGCCACCAGCCGCTCTGTGCAAGCACCGGATGGTCGAATGAGCGGGTTTTCACCAGGGCCGAAATGGCATCAGCCAGTATCGTTCTACGCGGGGTAGCCGCCCTTGTGTCGAACACCCCGCATTCATAGTATCCATCCTCGCACATCATCAGGGAATTCCAGTCAACAGCACCGAACATCGACCATGCCGTGATGGCCCGTACATCAACACCCTCAGCCACACATTCGCAGGCTGCCTCCCATCCCTCCAAGAACCACCGCAGCTGTTCCTCACGGGTACAGCCATTGTGGACTTCACCGAGTACCACCGGCAGAGTATAGCGCCGCCACACCTCACGCAGACGCGAGGCAAATCCGAGCTCGCTCGCTGGCAAGCCGGCGCGGAAAGCGGCAATATCGACGTAGGGTTCGATGCCGTTGCCTCCTACCGGTTCCCGAGGATGGCGTTGGACGCGATGATCAAGGAACCGATCGCTGGTGAGGTAGTAATCAACTCCAACAAGGTCCGGAGGGCAGGGCGCGGCCTCCAGCTCTTCAAGGTGGGCGGGATCGACACCAGCCCCTAGGAGGCGTTCATGGAAAGGATGGTAGGGACCGACACGCCCACAAAGCAGATCCAGCGAGAGCCATCGCCTGTCATTTTCATAATCAGCCTGGTACGCAAGCTCTTTCGTCGCAAATATCTTTCCGAAATCCTCTGTCTGCATAAGCTTGGCATCGGGGATGACCTTGCGGATGGCCGACATTGTCTTGGCGATCGCGCGGCATTGGGCAACGACGAGTCGCAGGCAACTTGCCTCGTCCGCGCGGTGCGGGTGCCAGAATCCATAAAGGCCGCTGAGGCGAGCGGTCGCCATCGGCTCGTTGATCGGCGCGAAAGTCGTTATCCACGGGTACCGCCCTGCGAGCCGAGTAGCAAACGCCGCGAGGCGTTCGGCAAAATCCGACGCTAGAATGGACGTCCAGGATGGCCCGCTTCCGTGGTGAATGAGGGCTGCCTGGGGACTGATGCCGAGTTCGCACATGCGTTGAAACCGTTGGTCCAGCCAGCTCCAGTCATCCTTACCGTCCACTGTCTCGACGTGTTCCCACAGCGCTGGGTATCGAACGGTTTTGATACCAAGAGAAGCAACGAGATCCAAATCCTCGATGCGTTTTGAATGCCCGGTTTCGAGGAGTTGATCGCGGATCACGGCGCCTACACGAACCACGCTGCATTCGATGCCGCCCCAGACCTCCACCACGGCTATCCCGCCGCCCCTTTGGCAAGAGATAGCGCCGAGGCCCCCGTTTTCTGAATACGATTGAACGCAGTCAGCGCCTGACCAATCACCTGGTCCATATTGTAGTACCGGTATGTTGCCAGCCGCCCGACGAAAATCGCATCGGTCTGCTGAGCAGCGAGTGCCTCATATCGCTTGTAGAGCACTTCATTCTCCGGGCGTGGAACCGGATAGTATGGATCGCCCTCATTCGTCGGGTATTCGTAGGTCAGGCTGGTTTGAGGATGCCGCTGGCCCGTCATGTGCTTGTATTCCGTGACCCTTGTGAAGGCTTCGGTCTGCGGATAGTTGACGACGGCGACCGGTTGAAACTGTGGCCTGTCCAGGGTGACGTGCTCGAAGCGCAAAGATCGATACGGCAATTTCCCCAGCCTGAAATCGAAAAATTCATCGATCGGACCGGTGTAGATGAGGCGCCGATGGGGGATGACGTGTCGGACTTGGCGGTAGTCCGACTGCAGCATCACCTTGATATTCGGGTGAGCCAGCATGTTCTGGAACATGCGGGCGTATCCACCCGCCGGCATGCTCTGGAACTTGTCGGAGAAATAGCGGTCATCGCGATTGGTTCGTGTCGGCACGCGCGCCGTTACTGATTTGCTCAACTGCGATGGGTCGACCCCCCACTGCTTTCGCGTGTACCCTTGGAAAAACTTCTCATAAAGTTCCCGTCCCACGGTGCCCACGACCACGTCCTCGGCGGTGCGGATCTCCTCAACGCTCTCCCTGCGTTCCGCCAGAAACTGCTCCATTTGCTGAGAGGTGAGGTCTAGGCCATAGAGACGATTGATTGTGTCGAGGTTGATTGGGATTGGCACAAGCTGACCGTCTACCTGGGCCAGAACGCGGTGCTCATAAGTACGCCACGCGGTAAACTGAGACAGGTAAGCCACAATGGCTTCTGCATTTGTGTGGAAGATGTGAGGCCCATAGCGATGGACAAGAATGCCGGCTTCATCATACCAATCAAAAGCGTTGCCGCCGATGTGAGCGCGACGATCGACGACCAGCACTGTATCTCCACGCTGACTGGCGAGGCGTTCTGCCAAAACGCTTCCTGCGAAGCCTGCGCCGACCACGAGCCAGTCAAACATGGTCGACCAGCCGGCTAGACGTGGCAAGTCGCGAAATCTTCGCGGGTGTCAGGAAGTCATGCATGGCTTTCCAGGTCGAGTCCCACGACATCCCCGAGAGGAATGCGTCCGCCTTCGTCATTCCAACCGGGCCTTTGCGCAGAGCGGTCCGGAGGGCTGATGGCATCGAGCTTGCGTCAGCGATCTTCACCAGTCCGCGACGGCCATAGGTTTGCACGACATCGGCGATGGCTGTCGAAACCACGGGCAGTCCCCCGGCAAGGAACTCAGGGGTCTTCGTGGGACTGATGTACCGTGTAGCGTCGTTCAAGGCGAAAGGCATCCATCCCACATCCCAACCGGCCATATATTCGGGCAGTTCGGCGTACCGCTTGGCGCCCAGCCAATGAATGTTTGGGCCGGTCGGCAGCGTGGCCGGGTCGATCTTCACCACCGGACCAATGGTGACGAACTCGACGTTTGGCATCGCTGCGGCGGTTCGAGCCATCAGGTCGATATCAAACCTCTCGTCGATGACACCGAAGAAGCCCACGCGCGGATGCGCAATGGATTGCTGGTCGGCAGGGTCTGTCTGGGGGCGGCGCGCCTGATGGAAATGTGCCGTGTCAATGCCGCTTGGAAAGGCATGGACGGATGGATGCCGGCTGCGCTTGGCCTCATAAAGGCTCATTCCGCCAGTGAACACGACGTCGGCCTTGATGAACAGTTGCTGCTCGAGCCGCTCGAGTTCGGGCGGCGCGTTCTTAAAAGCAGAGAGTTCATCCATGCAGTCGTAGACGCAGACATCCTCGTGCAGCGCGGCCGTGAACTTCAGGGCCATAGGCGTGTAATACCAAGTTACCAACTGGTCATGCTCGATCTCGGAAACCAGTCTGTCCAACAAGATGGCGAGGGTTTTGTCGGTATCAATTGGCGACTGGCGGTCCTGGAGGACGGGCGTCACGACTTCCAAGCCGCAGGCAACAGACCTGCGCCGCAACAGTGGTCTCTGGACGGGCTCGAACACAGGCTCTTCGAAGAAGACAACGTTGTAGTGGGCTGCGGCGCGCGTCATCAAATGCTGGGGGCGTTGAAAAACGAAATCCCAGCGCAAATGGGAGAAACATAGCAGAAGCGGGTGCTCGAATGGCACAAGCAGGGGGTTGGATACGCTCTGATCCATTGCAACGATCCGTATTAGGGTTGGCTTATGGTGGATCAAGCTCCGTCTGAAGCTCGGGTTCCACGCCGACGACATAATTTTGTTTTTCCCGACCGGACGCCGAAGAAACCACGATTTCTTATTATCTCTGGAACGGCCATCGCCTGCGCAAGTTGTCGCCGGGGAGACGCAGATGATTGTCGATGCACACCTTCATACGTCCGGCCGCGAAACGACAGCGGACGTGCTCAAAGCGCTTGACGAGGCGGGGGTCGATGCCGCCTTCTTGCTGGCGCCGTTCCTGACAGCGCCTTATTCCCTTGATGACCGCGAATCGTTGCGCGCTGGCAACCGCTACCTGTCAGGCCTGATCGAAGGCCACTCGGATCGGCTGGTCGGGTTCGCCGTTGTCAATCCACTCCATCCACAATCCGTCGACGATCTTGAGGAGGCAGCTGCACTTCCTGGTATTCGCGCGTTGAAGATGGTTCCGACCGGTTGGTACCCATATGACGAGTGCGCTCATCGTGTGTACGCGGTCGCTGCAAAGCTCAATTTCCCCATCTTGTTCCACAGTGGGATTTTCATTGACGGTCGATCCGGACGGTTTTGCCGCCCCTCTTTCTACGAAGCAGTTCGTGATCATCCCGGCCTTCGAGTGACCTTGGCTCATCTGGGCTGGCCATGGTGTGACGAAGCCAATGCAGTTGGCGTTATAGATCGGATAAATGGAGTCGACCCGGCCGCGAGCCAGTTTCGCTTCGACCTCTCATTCGGGCCACCTCCGATCTACCGCTACGAGGTATTTCGCAAGGCAATCGACGTGATCGGCCCGCGCTCCCTGCAATTCGGCAGCGATCGCTTCCTGCCTTGCACTGGTGCTCATATTCGCGCGGCAATAGACGAGGTTGCGACAGTGCTCGATCAGCTAGACGTCGCGATCGAGGACCGAAATGAGATCATGGCGGGGACTGCAATGGACTGGCTGAGGCTACGCCCAGCACAAGGAGGAAAGTGATGGCCCGGACACCGCGTGTGTTGCCAGGCGGCCAGACTGATGAGCGCACGCACATACTAGAGGTCTTGGGAAACGCTATAGTAGGCGGCATGGAAAATTACGTGCGCAACCTGGCTGCAAACCTGCCATCGAACGAGTTCAAGGTCTCTCTCCTGTGTCCATTTGAGAGCCCTTATACCTTGTTGTTACGGTCCGAAGGGAGAGACGTCTATATTGCCCCGCTGCGTGACGATCCGCCTTGGCGGACAGTCGAACTGATTTGCACACTGGTCCGCGAAACTGGCGTCGATCTGCTCCACGCTCACTTGATGAATGCACATACCGTCGCGGCAATGGCCGGGCGCCTTTGCGGGACGCCAACCGTAGCCACGTTGCATGGCATGAGCCTTCATCCGCAGGAAATCAGTGTGGCGCGCACAACCGGGAGCCACACCATTGTGGTGTGCCGTGAAGCTTGGTCACAGGCACTTGCTGTGGGCTTGGCGCCTGAACGCGTAAGCCTTGTTCCCAACGGCGTCGACCTCGCAACGTATCATCCGATGTCCGCTGAGCCGGCGGAGTTCCGCCGAACGATCAACGTCGGTCCTGCCGATCTGCTGGTTGGTTTCGTTGGCAGGCTTGCCTGGGAAAAAGGCCCCGACAAGTTCCTCAAGGCAGCCGAGTACATTCTGCAAAGGCGTCCCGACGTGCATTTCGCAATGGTTGGCACCGGCTTAATGGAGAAGGATCTCGTCGCTACCATACGACGCGCGGGGCTGGAGTCGCGCATTCATATGATTGGGCTTGCGCGCGAACCACATCGGATTTATCCGGCACTTGATTTGCTGTTGCATACATCGCGCGCCGACGCGATGCCGCTCACCATCCTGGAGGCCATGGCGTCGGGTGTGCCGGTCGTGGCGATCGGCGTCGGCGGCGTTCCGGAAATTGTCGCCACAGGCGAGACCGGAATTCTGGTGGGCACCACCGAGTGGCCCGGTATTGTTTCGGAATATCCCGGCGACTGGGAGGGCGTGGCCTTGGCGGCGCTCGCCCTTTTGTCCAACTCGGCCAGGCTGAAGTCGATGGCTGGTGCGAGCGTGAGGCGTGCGCAAGCATGCTTCGACATCCGCCAGTCGGCGATCATGACCAGTCAGATTTTCCGGCAGTTGATCGGATCCCGTCCCGACAAGGCTCGCCTCCACTCCGTTCCCTGAGCTCGGTGACGGATCAGGATTCTTTGGTGGCCCTGATCCCAGTAATCACAGGATACAGGGGATCAACGACGTCAAGGCTTGCGCGGTCGATCTCCTCAAACGCGAGTCCCTGAAGGAAGGCCGTGGCTGCAAGTACGTTGCCGAATTGCTGCACTTCCACTGCTGAGGTGCCGAACCGTTCCTCGAACAAGCGTCGCGCGGCACTCTGGGTCATCGCCCAGAACCATTTCTCTGGGCCGTCATAAGCGTCGATCGACGTAATGCCTGGCACCGTTGCCAGCACAACGCCGCCCGCTGCCAAGGCGCGATAGATCGTGGCCAGCGCGCTATGCACGTCGTAAATCATATGCAGCGTCTGGGTCACGATCAAGCAGTCGAAACGGCCGGCCTCTACGGCGTCTTGGTTCTGGAGATCAAAGCGGACTGTAGCATGTGGATTGGCACTTTGCGGGGAGTCGATAATGTCTGTCCGCTCGACCCGTTCGGCGCCATAACGGAGGGTGTAGACATTGTCGCCGATCTCCGCGACACGTCCCCTAATGTCGTTTGCATGACGCTGCAGAAAGCTTTCTATATAGTAGCGATCCAGTGGCGTGCCGCGGTCGCCACCGAACTTCCGGCTCAGCGGTTCCACCTCGCCAAGGTCTCCGAAGACCACCTTACCAGGGAAGGGTACTGCTCGCATGGGCTTCAAACCTGACGGCCGCCGCGCGGCGAGATTAGCGTTCGCTGGGCCTTTGCCGAACAGTTACCCACGTCGTTGAGATTGACCGTTGGATTTCTTTCTCGCTGCCGTCGCATTTTGGCCCGTCGGGGCTTCGCTTTTCGCGTCCTTAGAGTGCGCTGCCAGGGCCGGGCCCGCGCCTGTAGCCTTACGCATGTCGCCGCCACGCGTTTCCCGTTGCCCGTTCTTCCCCAACAGACCTGAAAAATATTTGCCAAAGAATCCCATTCTCTTGCCCTCGCTAAGCGATTTATCTCCGTCCGATACGAATTTGCGTGCGCACGATTTGTTCCCTCGACTGACAAGAGTGCGTAGGATTTCGGCCCAGGGTTGCTCGTCGCAGGGTCAGTGGATCACATACGGCCTGATCTGCGGCACTTCCCGACCTGTTGACCTATCCATCGTCTGGGTGCGATGGGCCATGCTCTTGGAATGAAAGTGTGGAACGTTCCGAAGAGAGCGACGTTGGCGGGGATCAAGGAGAGGACACGTCGGCATGGTGATGTTCACCGAAAGGAAGGTTCGGCGCATAGCCGAGAACGGATTGCTTTCGACTGACGAGAAGATCGAGCAGTTGCTTGCAATTGACCCTTGGCTTTCCACAGGGGAGCCTCGTCGGCTGACTATTTCAGCCGCAAGGACTCTCGTTGCGAAGCTTTTTCCTTTGAACGGTCAGAGACCCCACCTAATTCGCGCGTCGTTCCGGCAGCGTGGCTGACTTCCCCAAATGGCAAAGCCGCCCTGTTTAGAGCGGGATGAATTTAGGTTGGGCATATCCGGCCTCGATGAAGTAATTTTGGCATTCGTTTGAAGAGACAATTTTGAGGATTTGGCCGATGGCGTCACAGACGGTCTCGACCGTCCGCTTGGCAGCCTTGCGCAGCCAGTGCTTGAG